>NZ_NFNY01000097.1 GCF_002179165.1 Campylobacter jejuni | reverse complement strand
TAAATTAATATCTAAACTATCTTTTCCTACAATAAGTTCAAATTTACTTTCTTTTATTTTAGAAAGATTTTCTTTTAAAAATACATTATTTAAAGTGTTAAAATTTTTTTGATAGATTTGATTGTTAGAAGGATTAAGCATTACAAATCCCCTCCCCTATACAAGCTGATACTAAAGCTTTAATATTTTGATTAAAAAGTTCTTGTTGAATTTTGCTAAATTGCATTTAAACTCCTTATCTAAAATCACTTTCTTTTAAGGCTGTGCCAAAATCTATATCTTTAGTGGCGCTTTTTCCTAGAATTTCTTTATAAAATTTAGGATGAAGTCCAAAGGAAGGACGCACAGATTTTACATTTTCTTCGCTGAAAATTTCACCTTTTTTAATATCTTTACTTGCATATAAACTTCTAGCAAAAGTGCGATTTTTAAGACTTTTTTCATCTAAATTTAAATCTCCATTTCCTAAAGCACTTTGGGCTTTTCTTACTGCTTCTACCATGGCTTTAAATTCATCAAAATCAAGACTGAATTGACTGTCTTCGCTTTCTATATTTTTATCAAGCATAAAATGCTTTTCTATCACTCTAGCTCCCAAAGCAACCGCCATAACAGGGGCTAAGTATCCAAAGCTATGATCGCTCAAACCCACTTCAACGCCAAATTTTTCTCTTAAAGTTACTATGCCTTTTAAATTCATATCAGAAATTTTTGCAGGATAGGCAGAAGTGCATTTTAAAAAGATGAGATTAGGATTTTTAACTTCTTTGAAAATTTCACATATTTTAAAAAGCTCTTCTTCGGTGGCAATACCCGTTGATACGATAGTAGGTTTATTTTCCTTAGCGATTAAACGCACAAAATTTTCATCATTTGCTTCAAAAGAAGCGATTTTATAAGCTATAGGATCAAAGCGTTTTAAAAATTCCACATCTTCTTTTGCGAATGGGCTTGAAAAACAAAGTATGCCAACATCTTGTGCGGCTTCAAAAATTTGAGAATGCCACTCATAAGGTGTTCTGGCTTTTTCATAAAGTTCATAAAGTTTTCTTTTGTCCCAAAGTCCGCCTTTAATAATAAAATCATCTTTATCGCAATTTAGCGTTAAGCTTTCAGGAGTGTAGGTTTGAATTTTTATCGCATCAGCTCCTGCTTCTTTGGCTGCTTTTATGGTTTTTATCGCAGTATCAAGACTTCCTGCGTGATTTGCACTCAGTTCTGCGATAATAAAAACTCTTTCATCCGTGTTGAAATTTCCTATTTGCATTGCATACCTTGTTTTGATAAAATAATTTTAGATTATAACATAAATTTCAATAAGGAAAAATGGTTGAATACACTAGAAGAGAAAATCGCTTTAAAATTTAATGCCAAAGAGGCATTTTATACAGGTTCAGGCACAAGTGCTTTGTATCTCATTTTTAAATATTTAAAACAAAGCAAAAAAGATAAAATTTTAATTCCAAGCCTTGTTTGTCCGCAAGTTGCGTGTGCTGCGATAAAAGCGGATTGTAAGGTAGAATTTGTTGATGCGAATTTAAATGATTATACTATTAGCCTTGAAGATTGTATTAAAATTTATAATAAAAATCCTTTTGATGTTTTGGTTTTAGTGCATATTTATGGGCATTTTTGCGATGAAAGAATTATTCAGTTTTGCAGGAAAAAAAATATTTTTATCATTGAAGATAGTGCGCAAACTTATAAAATTAATCCTAAATGTGATTTAAGTGTGTTAAGTTTTGGTCATACTAAATTTTTAGAAAATCCTTTATGGGGGGGGG
>NZ_NFNY01000146.1 GCF_002179165.1 Campylobacter jejuni | reverse complement strand
CACTTTCAAAAGATGAATATCATAAAAGTAAAAACGAAATTAAAACTTTAAAAGCTGAAGTTATAAGATTACAAAAAGAAGTTTTGTTTCTTAATAACGAACTTAGCAAAGAAATCATCCTAAGCACAGAAAAATCCAAAGAATTAAGTAGCATTTATGATTTATTGTATCAAAAAGAAAGGCTATAAGCAAAGTAAGATGTATCTATTTTTTATATGAAATTAACTTTTAAATTTTTAACATTAAAAAGCTTGAAATAGCGTATTCTCTTAAAGCTGTTCTTTAATTTTTATAGATGAATAAAACATAGAAATAAAGTTAAGTAAAGAAATTTTGGTTGCGAAGGGGAGATTTGAACTATATTATTAAAAATACTATTTTAAAGGATTTTTATATAATATTTTTTAATAGGGTCAATATAAAGGTCAATGATACTTTAAAACACAAAAATAGTTTTATCCAACTTTTTACTTTCTTCGTTTAATATATCCGCGGTTTCAAAATTATACCATATCGTAGGATTAATTATATCTTTTGCTAATTCTTGCGCTTCGGTTCCATTGTTGATATTTTCTTTCTCATCTTTGTGTTCTTGTTCATTAATCATATCCGGCGTATCTGCGGTTATATTTTGAACTATATCCAGTATTTTACTAGCCCCACTTAAAGTATTATTTAAAATATTTAAACTTGCCTCAAAGCTTGTCATATCTTTGGCGGCTTGTGCGGTAGTCTTAGTAAAATCAGCTGCTAAATTCCAATTATTGTATCCCCAAACACCAACAAAATTAACCAAGCCCCAAACAGCATTAAGAACGGAAAATAATTTATTTCCAGTTAGTGAACCTACAGCCAAACCCAAAGTAACCCCTAAAGTAATTCCAGCTGCGACACCTTCGCTTACACCTATAAGAGAGCTAAGCCACACACCTTGTCCGCCTATCCACCAAGTAGCTACAGCTAAAACGATACTGATAATAGGGGCTAAAAAGCCTAAAATGCCTTTACTCTTTTTCTCATAAACATACAAATAATAAAAGCTATCCCATAAAGCAAACCACCTATCTCTACGCCCATAAGGCAAATTTGAACCTTTTCTATAAAGTGGATATATTTGTGGAGTGGCATTATTTTTTCTTAGCCAAGGTCTATTGTCTGAAATTGTAAAAGCGACATAAGGTTCTTGGTAGCAAACATGATAAAAGCTTTTATAAAATAACAAAGGTTTGGCGTATTTGCAATCATAGTTTTTCTTTATATTTTTAAAAACATCAATAAAATCCACTTTAATTTTTTCTGCAGTGTAAAGCCCACTTGAATTTTTTATAAAATTATTATAATAAATTTCTAGTTTTTCTATTTTGCATGTATTTTTATTTAAGTTTTTAAAGTCATTATAAAATTTTTCAACATCTACGCATATTTTTTTAATAGGTCTCCCAAATGTGGGTTTAAAATCTATTATTTGTGTTCGTATTTCAGGGATGCAAATATCGTTTATACTAGGATATACCCATTCATCATTTTTTTGTATCGTTTGCATAAATATAAAAAAATCAGCATTGTTAATCAGTGCTTCATATTTTACATTTTCTAAGGCTGTATTGAGTATATTTTTAAAATTAATTGTTTCATCAATATAGAAAAATTTTTTATTGCTATATTTTAAAGCATCTTTTTTATCGAAGAGTAAAATGATATCAGGGAAGCCATAATAATATTTTTCAATCTCTATTTTATAATTGGGCAATATCTCGCAAACATCATGATAAATCCCATTTTTACTACTTGGATCGCCTTTGTAAGGTTTATATGGGTCTTGTCCTACAAAAAATTGATTTAAACCTAAATCGCCGTAATTATTTTTATTATAAGGTGCGGTTGATCCACTTTTGATATTGTGCTTTTTAACGATGTAAACATTCGGATAAAGTGGATGAGTGGCGTTTTGTATTTGACTTCTACCTTTTCTTATAAGTTGTTTATGCAAAAGCTCTACATATTTATTTACGCCTATCATTGCATATGTAAACCACTCTTTATAAACTTCTTTAGCGTTTAATTCTCCTATATTTGCAGGATATGCAGGTTTTAGAGTATAATTTCTCATCAACCTTTTTTCATCTATAAGCATTATTTTTTCTCAATATTATTAATTTTGTCTTTAACAAGCTTCATAATTTCTTGTGGTATATCAAGTCCGCCTGTGCAGTATCCAAATTGAACGCTTTGAGTAACTTTAGCTGCTTCAATTCTTAAGTTATCATCAATTTGTGCAGTTTGCCTAGCTATTAATGCAGGCTTTGCTTTTTCTGTTTCGGTTTGTGCTTTTAAAAGTAACGCTTTTTCAGCATTTAACTCGTTTTCATCTCCACCTAAAATCATCTGTAAAGCGGTGTTTTGACTTTGTGCAACTATAGTTTGACCTACGCTAACAAGTGCTTGAGCTAAACTTTGAAATTGTGTATCATTTCTGATTATATTGTCATTACCAAAATCTTCTAAAAGCTTTTTAAACTCCCCAAATGGAGATTTTTCAGCTAAACTCATTTCTAAAATTTGTGGATAAATTTCTTTAAAAGCATTTAATCTTTTACTATAATCAACATTATTCGCCATCATTTATCTCCTTAATTTTATTAATCTGTATCTCACACTGCTTGTACTTGTAAAAAATCAAAGAATAAGCGTTTAAAATATCTAGCT
>NZ_NFNY01000115.1 GCF_002179165.1 Campylobacter jejuni | reverse complement strand
AAAAATATGAAATTATCATTACTTGCAAAATATAAGCAATGATAAAATAGTGTTTTAATGAGGGTGAGAAATTTTGGAAATATTTTCACTTAAATATTTTTAAACTTGGAACACTCCTTGCTTAATCTTTTTTAAGCAATATTTTGAAAGGATAAATAATGAGAAAAATTATTCTTATTTTGGCAGTTTTAAATAGTTGGCTTTTTGCTAGTGATGAGCTAAATATCGATAGCTTATTTAAAAAACAAATAGGCTTAAGGAGTATTACGAGTGTATCTTTGCTTAGCACAGGAAATGCAAATTCATATTCCCTTTACCCTAACATAGCAATAGGTGGCGATCCTACAATTTGGAATGATACAAAGCAAGTCTTTTTAACTCAAACTTTTATTTATACACTAACTCCTAAATTTGATATTCTTATCTCAGGTGGTGGAAGTTATGCAAGACAAGAATATACAAATTTTTTTACCAATGAGTATTCTAGTAAAAATCGCATAGGTTTTGATAATTTATGGCTAGGTTTTATTTATACAGGAGATAGTATAGCGGATTTTGTGCCACAGATCACTTTTCAAACTGCTCTAATTCAAAGAGAAAAAGTTATAAATCAAACTAAGAATTTTTATTTTAAATCTCAAAGTTTGCAACTTAGCCTAAGAGGATATAGTGATCCGGTTGTATATAGTATTTATACAGGATTTGGTTATAATCAAACAAGAGAATTTAAAATAGGAAAAATACAATATGGAAATACTATCAATATAGGTGGAAATTTATCCATTATCTTAAGTCCTAAAATCACTTTAGATTTAGGAGCAGAACAAAGATTTCAAACCGAACAAAAGATTAATGGCTATCAAAATTCAGAAACGAGATCAATTCCAACTTTAAGTCTAGGTTCTACTTATAGTATCAATCAAGATACAGCTATTTCTGTTAATGCTGAATTTGGCGGAAGTTCTGCAAGTCCTGATAGTGTGTTTGGATTAAGCTTATGGAAAAAATTCTAAAAATAGTATTAGTAATGACTCTTTTGCCTTTATCTTTAAAGGCAGAATTTGTAGTTAAGTCTTATGCTGAAATTAAAAATGAAAAAGTCATAAGACAAAATTATGAAGAGTCCTGCGGTGCTGCTTCTTTAGCTATACTTTTAAATTTATTTGATGATAATAATTTAACAGAATTAGATTTATTAAAAACTATGAGTGGGCAAAAACTTTATACAGATATGGTAAGCTTTGCGGATTTAAATGATGCAGTAAAAAAACTTGGTTATGAAAGTAACTCCTATAAAATCGATAAAGATAGCTTAGATAAATTATTAAATATTCCTATTTTAGTGAAAATTGAAGATGATCCACGATTTCCACATTTTGTGGTGATTATAAATCATAAAGGCGATTATTTACAAATATTTGATCCAAGTTATGGAGAATATATAAGCTCTAAAAGAGAATTTTATAGTGTTTGGGATAGGTATAATAAAGGTGGATTTGCTTTGATAGTTGCTCCTAAAAAAGAATTAAAAACTTTTATACTTAATATACCTAAAGCCTTAAATTTTGATTTTAGCCCTTTTAGCCTATATTGATTTTTATTTAAATTTATATTTATTATTTTTGATTAGAGAGCTAAACTTTTTTATCTTAGTTCAGCCTTCTAAAGTCCTTATGATCAAACTCTTGGGTAAATTAAAATACCCTATAAGTTCTTTTTCTTTTTCTCTCATTTCTCCGTTATCATTTTCATGGTCAAAGCCTAGCAAATGTAGCATTGCATGGATAAAAAGCAAACTCACTTCTTCTTTAAAACTATGTCCTAGTTCTTTTGCTTTTTGCTCTGCTAGTTCTATATTAATCACAATAGAACCCAAGGGCAGCTTATCGTCGATATTTTCAAGAGGAAAAGAAAGTACATCGGTGGTTTTATTTTGCTTTCTTTGCATTAAATTGATTTCTTGCATTTCTTTGCTATTCACAAAAATGAGTTCTACATCCTTAGGGCTTAAAAAACTTGCTATAGATTCTAAAAATTCGCATTTTTCATCGCTTAATATCACAAACCCTCCTTGATTAATTGGTATAAATTTTGTATTTGTTCATCATCAAAAATTGCACAATTTTTACTTTCATAAAAAGTTTTTAGTTTTTGCTTTTCAAATTCATAACCCAAAGCACAAGATTGATGTGAAGGTAAAAAGGCTCTGATTAAAGTGATGGGGTTTTCGATTTTTTCATCACAAGCAAAACAAATAAAATTCTTATGAAGTCTCCCCTCAAATTCTAAAATTTTTAAATAAGCATCGACAATTACGCGTTTGGCATTTTGTTTTTCAAAACGCTTTGCACACTCGTTTAAAAGCTCAAAATAAAAACTTTCAAGCATTTGAGTATCTTTTAAATGATGATATAAAAGGCGGATAAATTCCTGCCAAATCAACATTTTTTCTCTATCCATTATCCATGCAAAACCCAAATGCAAGACATCTTTAAGTCTTGGTAAAAAACTAGGATTTTCATCTAAGGCAAAGTCGATTTTATAGCCACTTAAAATACTTGAATGTCTAAGTCCATAAAAACGGTAAGCCTTAACAAGCTCTTTAGGGCTTAAAATATATACGATTAAATCTTCATCCTTTACTTTTTGCGTGTGGAGTATAAAGCCTTGCATAATTATTTTTCAACTTGGAATTTGATCTAAATTTGATTTTAAAATTTCAGCAAAAGCATTGATTTTTATTTTGAGTTTTTCTCCATCAAGAAAACATTGATTATCCTTATAAACCTCTTTTGCTTCTAAAATAAAAAATAAAATTCCCGCTTTTGTGATAGCTTGTTTTTTAATCTCATCATTTTTTTTAATTTTTTCTACATTTAAAAGATCTGATTTATCTCCATAATGCCCACCACCATTAAATTCTAACACCGCAAAAGGTTTGCTTGTTTGATTTTTAAAATCCTTAATTACAAATAAAAAATCAACTATCAAATCAGAATAAGCTGTCCAAACTTCACTTTCTTTTTCATTTTTTAAAAAGCTTTTGAGTGAAATTTGCGGAAAAACAATAAAATTATTCTTAATATCTTCACAAAAAATTAGCTCTCTATAAATCATAAATTCTTGCAAACCCATTAATTCTCTAACTAAAATATTATTATTTTTAACTAATTCGAGCTTGTATTCTTTGGTTTTTTTATGCTCTACTTCCTTTTCTTCTTGTCTTTCTTGCTCTAGGAAGACTTGATTTTTAAGTTTTCTTGCCTGCTCTTTTTGAATTTGTTCTGAAATGATTTTATTTAAATTTTTATTGGTTTTTTCTTTGCTGTGATTTATAAAAAGTAAAATAAGAATAATGATAAATAATATTATGACAAAAAACATCGTTTAATCCTTAAATCACACTATTTCAACACCATAACTTCTTAGTAAATCAAAAGCGGATTTTTCTAAATTTTCATCAAAACTTGCACATAAGCTTTGGTGTAAAACAAGTCTTGAATTTGGCTTTGCACTAAAAGCTAAAATGATATTGCAAAACACGCAAATATGTGAAACAAGTCCTGCGAAATGGATTTCTTCATACTCGCTTTTTGCAATAAAATTTGCAAATTCCAAACTTCCAAAAGTATTTTTATAAAAAATTTTGTGTGCTTTTTGCAAAAAAGGTTCAAAAATTTCTGGCATTTGCCAGCCAAAACTTTCTTTTATGCAGTGCTTAATAGGTAAATTTAAACCCTCTTTGCTCTTTAAATAATTTTCATCGTGTGTATCGTAAGTAAAAAGTAAATGCGTGGTGTTAAAATCGAGTTTATTAAGTTCATTAATGATATTTTCTTTGATTTTTAAAGCCTTCTCAAAACCTAAGCTCCCGTCAATAAAATCATTTTGATAGTCTATCACAACAAATGCTTTTTTCATTTAAAATCCAAAAGAAATTTAATTATTATTTAGCCAAAAACTTTCAGTATGTAAATTTGAAAAAGCGGTTTTTAAGCTCGTAAAAAGCTTAGGATGTTCTTTTTCTAAATTCGCTAAAAGCTGTTTTGCTTCTTCTCTTGCATGCGGAAATTTGACATTTTTTTCGCTTAATTTCATCCCTGGACAAAATTCATTTCCTATTACACTAAGCTCATTTTGTATAGCATTGTCTCTAAGTTGTCTTTCACGCACAAAAATCAAAGGACGGATCACTGTAATACCGCGTTTGCTTTGATAAATAGGTGCTAGAGTTCTTAAAGCTCCATTATGGATAAAATTCATAAAAAAACTCTCTGCTGCATCGTCTAAATGATGTGCAATGGCTAGTTTATTAAAGCCTTTTTCAAGTGCATAGGTATATAAAGCACCACGACGCATTCTTGAAAAATAACTACAAAAACTCGAATTTTCTCTTATCGTATCGCCTGAAACTTCATAAATATTAGAATCAATAACACTATGTTTAATGCCATGCTCCTTACAATGCGCGTGAAGTCCTGAATAATCCTCGCCCATACCATAACTTAAAGTCGCCGCTTCATATTCAAATTTAAAAGGAGCATGCACTTGCATTCTTTTTAAAAGATGAGCCAAAGCTAAAGAATCTTTTCCGCCACTAAGCCCTAAAAGGACTTTATCTCCATCTTTTATAAGATTAAATTTCGCATTAGCTTGTGCGACTTGGCGTATTAGTTTCTTGCTAAGATTTATCATAATTTCTCACACATTTTAAGAACAAAATTCGCTGAAATTTTAGCCGAATTAATAACAAATTCATCAAAATCAAATTCAGCCTTTTCCCCAGCCTTATCACTCATCGCTCTTAAAATAAAACAAGGCACTTTTAAAGCATCACATACTAAAGCTACGCTAGCACCTTCCATTTCACAAGCATCGGCATTAAAAATTTCTCTAATTTTTGCTTTTTTAGCTTCATCACAAATAAACTCATCTCCCGTTGCAATAATACCTGAACGAAGTTTTATGTTTAGTTCTTTTGCTACTTCTAAAGCAATATTGTTTAATTTATCATCTGTTTTAATAAAAATTTCATTTCCTGGAACAAAGCCCAAAGGATGACCAAAAGCTGTAATATCAAGATCGTATTGTGCTAGTTTGGTTGCATAAAGCAAATCGCCTATTTCAAGCTCAGGATTAAAAGCTCCTGCAACACCCGTAAAAAGCAAAACTTGTGCTCCAAATTTTTCTATCATCACACTAGCACTTAAAGTTGAATTTACCTTTCCTATTTTAGAATAAGCAAGAATAAGTTCGTGATTTTTATAATTTGCAAAATAATAAGTATTATTTGCGTGTTCTAATTTTGTATAATCTTTTAATGTTTCAAGCAAAGGGGTAATTTCTTCGCTCATTGCACCTAAAATCGCTATTTTCATTTATAAAACCTTTAAAAATTCATCAATATCATTTAAATTGCTTAAAGAATAAGTTTCTTTTGCAGTGATTTTTTTATTTAAACCCTTAAGCACACTTGCGCCAAATTCCACAAAAAATTCCACTTCTTCATTATTTTTAATGCTTTGTTTATAAAGCACAGGAGAGACAAGCTGTGCTTTTAATAAAGAAAGTGCTTCTTCTTTGCTTGTGTAAGCTTTTGCATTCACATTAGAAATTACTGGCTTAAAATTAGGTTTTAATACCTTTTCAAGCTCTACGCAAAGCTTGGTTGAAGCATTTTCCAAAAGTGGGCAATGGCTCGCAACACTCATATTTAAAAGCATGGCTCTTTTAGCACCGGCTGATTTAAATTTACTCTCAAAGCTTTCTAAATCAGGTTTTAAACCAGCTACTACAATTTGTCCATCGCAATTATAGTTGGCTGCAAAAATTTGCTTATTTTCATCTCTAGCACTTTTGCAAAGCTCTTCTACCTTACTATCGTCAAGTCCTAAAATCACCATCATACCTGCTTGAATTTTCATACAATCTTCTTGCATAAATAATCCTCTTTCATGCACAAGTTTGATTGCTTCTAAAAAGTCAAACGCACCATTAATCGCTAAAGCTGAAAATTCACCCAAAGAATGTCCTAGTGCAAATTTAGCCTTTAAATCAGATTTTTTTTCTAATAAGGCATTATAAGCCATAAGAGAATTTAAAAGTATAGCAGGCTGAGTGAATTCGCTTTTATTTAAATCTTCATTTTGAGTAAATAGTAAGTTTTTAAAATCAATTTTACAAAAATCACTCGCATTATCTAGGAGTTCTTTTGCACCTTTAGAGTTTTCGTAAAAATCCTTACCCATGCCAAGGCTTTGAGAACCTTGACCTGGAAAAATAAATGCAATATCCATCTTAGTGGCAACCACATCCACCGCCACCACCGCAGCATCCGCCACCACCATGTCCGTGGTGATGATGTCCATGCCCGTGTCCACTTCCACAACCACAACTTTTGCTTCCTGTTATGATACCTGTTAGAATTTCATCTTCACTTGCAGCTCTAGCATCTACAATGTTTAAAGAAAAAAGCAAGTCACGTCCTGCATAAGGATGATTATAATCAATCGTTACATCATTTTCACCGATTTCTTTTACGCTTACACGAACGGTTTCACCATTTTCACCTTCTCCAAAAAGCTCCATACCTACTTTTAAATCAATACCGGCAAATTGCTCTTTTGGTAAGGTTTGGATCGCATTTTCATCATATTCGCCTAATCCTTTGTCTTTTTTGATTATAACATCAGCATTACTAGGACAATCAAGCTTCATCACTTCTTCTTCTAAACTTTCTAAAATTTGTCCTTTGCCTAAGATAAAAGAGATGGGTTCTGCATACAAATTTGATTCTAAAACCTCGTTAGTATTTGCATCTTTTAACTCATAAAACATTGAAACTACACTATTTTTTTCTATAGCCATTTTATTCTCCTTAATTTTTATTTTCTATTTGGGGAAGCTTTTGCTTCGGGTGAATTTGGATAATTTGTCTTTAAAGCCTTGTAAAACCCATTTGCTGTTTTTGGATCTCCGATCTTATCAAGCGAAATGGCTGTATGATATAAAAGCTTTGGAAAATAATCCCCTTTTGTGCTTATTGTGGAACTTTTTTTGTAATACACAATAGCATTATTGTATTTTTTTTGCTTATATTCTATTTCTCCTAGCCAAAAATTTGCCCTTGCTGGTTTATATTGTTTTTCTATAAGATAATTTAACTTTACTTTAGAATCTTCATAAGAATTTTTATTTAAATCTTTAATAGCTAAGTCTAAAATTTCATTATTTTTCTTCTTTTTCCAAGAATCATCTATTTGCGTGATTTCTTTTTCTTGAATTTGTGCTTTAGTAGTATTATCTTCTTTATTAAGAGTATTATTTGCATCATTAATGGATATAGGTGTAACCATCACTCCATTTTTCACACTCAAATTCATATCATCTAGCTCATCTTTAGAGACATAATTTGCATTAATAGAATCAACTAAAGAGCTAAGCTCTGCTAAGATTTTTTTAATTTGTTTATTATTAGTTTCTTGAATTTTTCTACTTTCTTCAACATAGGCTTTCAAATTTTTTAGTTCTATGCTCAGGTTGTTTTCTAAAGTTTCGGAATTTGTTTCAAGTTGGGTTAATCTAGAATTAGATTTAGCATATTGTGAATTGATGCCTTCTAAAGTGCTTTGTAATCCTTCAATTCTTTGAGTAAGTTCGTTAATTCTAGAATTTGATTGAGCGTTATCATTGCTTAAAGTATCTAATTTTTCTTTGAGTAGTTTTTCACTCGATGTTAAACCATAAGGGGAATTGCTTGTTAAATCTCCTGCGCCAAAGGCAGAACTTTCTGCATAAAGTAGGGTAGCTCCAAAAAGAGCTACTGATAATATTTTTTTCATCAATTATCTTGATAACTTGAATTCTGCACGACGATTTTGTGCATCACAAGCTTTTGTTTTTTCAGTGCATACAGGATTTGTTTCACCATAGCTTTTAACAGCAATTCTGTCAGAATTAACACCTTGAGCAATTAAAGCTTCTTTTACAGCTTTGGCTCTCTTTAAACCTAAAGCTTGGTTGTATTCATCTGTTCCCCACTCATCGCAGTTACCTTCAACGGTAATACTTACACCACTAACTTCAGTATTGAAAATATTAGCATTTGTATTAACTACTGATTGCATATCAGGGCGAATATTGAATTTATCAAAATCAAAATACACTTTATTTAAGGTATCATTAAGCTGAGAGATTTTTGAATCAATATCCCAACCATCGCTACCACCTGAACCGCGATTAGAATCCACGCTAGTATCACCACTTACACTAGTGCTTTTTGTGCTACATCCGCTAATGATTACTGCAAAAGCTGCAATCGAACTAAAAAGAATTTTTTTCATTTACGACCTTTCAAAGTTAATAAATTCTTACTATTATATCAAATTTTAATTAAATTTTTACCAAAAATATAAATTTTTACCAATCAATAGACTGAATTTTCCCAACCTTTAGTGGAAAGTAAAAAGTCTTATTTGCATTAACACGAATCACACCTAAAGCACTTTGAGCACCAAGATATTTAATAAACACTATACTACCACCATCACTTGAAAATCTAGGAAATAAATTTTTGCCATTGGCTGTAAGCTGACGGATGTCGCTATTGTTGATTGACATTAAATAAATGTTAAAAACTCCGGCTTGATTTGGCTCACGACTTGAGTATACCAAAAAATCTTTATAGGTTGAAACCGCTGAGTTATTTCTACCATAAAAAACCGCTTGTTCAGCTCCACCGCCTTTTAAATCTTGTATAAAAATATTTGGATAACCTAAACGATCGCTGACAAAAACCACTTTACTATCATCGACACCGATAAAATTTCCATTTACATCAATACCTGAATAATTTGTAAGTTGGGTTAAATTCTTAGTATTTAAATCATATAAATAAACATCAGGCTGATCTTTAGGTGCCATTGTAACAAGAAGTTTGGTACCATCAGAACTTACATCACTTGCCACAACCATTCCGCCACTTGATAAAATTTTATTTGCTTTATTTGAATTTAAATCATAACGATAAAGCGTTGGCATATCATGATCATATGCAGTATAATAAAACATAGTTTGTTCTTTATTGCCCCATTTAGGGAATAAATTTAAGCCACCATCAATGACAACTTTTTGATAGGTTAAAGTATAATCCGCCATAATGATTTGACTTCTTTTAGAGCTTGAATTTCTAGCAATTAAAATTTTATGATCCATCCATTCAACCGGAGCAAGACCTAAAGTATTAACTGAAGCTTTTACGCTTTTATGAGCTAAAAAAGGATATTGTTCGATACCATTTAAGGTATAAGTTTGGCTTGATTTTTCAGATCCTCCTGCTTTAATTTTTACGTTTAAATTTAAAGCATTGCCATTTTTGCTTAAATCATATTCAAAAATATAATTGCTTGCTTCAGCTCCATCGCTAACGACTTCAAAATTTGAGCTTACTTTCAAATCATTTACAATAATATTGTAAAAGCTATTTTTTAAATTCATATCGCTTAAATTTGAATTGTCTTTAACGATGATTTTTGGTAAAACCACACCTGAATTTACAACATCAATAACAGGGTCTTCCGCCCAAAGTATTCCTAAAAAAAATAACAATATACCTATAATTTTTTTCATTTTTTTCTCCTAATTATTGTTGAATTTTTGCATCATCTTTTAAATTCATAATAATATCTATACTCTTATTTTGTGGTGGATAGGCTATAAATTTTCCATTTTGATTTTCTAAAAATTCAGCCACCTTTGCATCATATAAAGCATTCCCACTTTTTTCGACCGAAGTATAGCCAAATTTTCCATTTTCATCAATAAATATTTTTACTTTAACAGAAATTTTCTCATTATTGGGATAATACTGCTTCCATCTTTGAGTGATAACACGCACAACTTTTCCTAAAAATTCATCATAAATTCCTGTTTTTTGCATATTAGTGCTTTCTCCTTGATTCATACTTTCTTCTTGAAGCAAGCTATCGTTTAATTGCTTAACAAGCTCTGCTGCTTGAGGCTTTACAGCTTTTGAATTTCCAGATTTGGCACTTGATTGTATTTTTGTAGTTTTTTCTTCTTGTATCTCTTTCACATTTCCAAAAAGCTCATTAAAATTACTTGCTTTTTGATCGGTATTTTCAGTAATCACTGCTTTATTTGTAGTTTGTGCAAAAAGCTTTTCAACATCTATTTTTTCGGTAGGCTTTTGGATATCTTTTGCAGTATTTTTTTGGTTGATTATTTGTTTTGAAGGTTCTGCAAGTTCAATATCAACAAAACTATCCTTAATATCTGTATATTGGATAGAAGGCTCCGTTTGAGTTGCAAGTTTAAAAAATACAAAACCCACTACAAAAATATAAACACCGAGTGCAAGTAAAAATGCATTTAAATTACTTAAACCATAATTTTTCATTTTATTATTCTGTTTGTAAAGCGACTTTATTAAAACCTAAATTTTTAATACTTCTTAAGACAAAAATCACATCATCGTATTTTAAGCTTTTATCTGCTCTAATGAAAATAGGTTCATTGGTGTTAAATTGTGATTTTTTTTGTGCCAAATTATCTGCAAAACTAACAAAATCATATTTTTCTTGATTTAAAAAAATTTCTTTTTTAGCATTAATGCTAACAATTAAACTTTTAACTGTTGGAGCACTTGTAGATTTTTGACTGCCTTGTGGAAGATTAATTTTCTCCTCATAAGTAATACTTGGAGCTGTTACCATTAAAATAGCAAGCAATACAAGCATAATATCAACTAAAGGAGTGATATTAAGCTCTGGTTTTTCATCATCAAGTGGCATTTTAAACCTTATTTATTGGAACTTAAAACTTTAATCTCGCTATCAATAATACTTAATAACTCGAATGCTTTTCTTTTGATAATAAGATGAAAAGTGTAAGCAGGAATAGCAACCAATATCCCACAGCCTGTAGCAACTAAAGCTTCGCTAATTTTAGGTGCAATAATGCTTAAAGAATTTTGAGTCCCAAGTCCACCAAAAGTTTCAAGTATGGAGATAACAGTTCCAAAAAGTCCTATAAAAGGGGAAGTTGAAGCCACTATGCTAAGCCAAGTGAGTCCACCTGATGCACGACGACTTGCTAGATTTTTATAAATTTCAAGATGTGATAAGCTTGTATCATTGCATTTTCTTAAAATAGAATCTGTTCTACTTAAGTCTTTTTCACCCAAAAGTAAAGACTCTAGACTTTCTTTCTCTTTATTTCTCCAAGTTGCTAAATGGGTCATTTTAGCAAAAAATATAGAAAAAGAAAGTATAAAATACAAAGAAAGCCAAAACAAAACTATATAAGTAATAGCACTCGAACTTCCAAAAAAATGAAAAACCGCTTCAATATTCATTAATTTACCTTTACATTATCAAGTTTTGAAAAAGTTGCGGCTAAAGCAACGCTATCTGAACTCATAGATTTAATTAATTCCTTAGCACTTGCTAGATTTTTTTCTATTTCGCTTTCATTTGATCCTGAAACCCATACTGCACCTTTGGCCAAAACGCTAATTTTATTTTCATCAACCTTTGCATGTCCCGCATCAATTGCAATTAATTCGTGGTTTAAATCAGCTTTTTCTATATCAATCACACCAGATCTTAAAGATGAAATTAAAGCAGAATGTCCTTTTAATACGCCAAATTCTCCTTCACTTCCTGGCAAAGTAACGGATTTGATTTCTCCTTGATAAATGACACCCATAGGTGTAATTATTTCAAAACTGATTAAATCATTCATGATTAGCCTTTAAGTTTATCTGCTTTTGCAATAGCTTCATCAATATTGCCTACCATATAGAAAGCGTTTTCCGGTAAGTGATCATATTTACCTTCTAAGATTCCTTTAAAACCCGCAATAGTATCTTCAAGAGAAATATATTTTCCAGGGCTTCCTGTGAAAACTTCAGCTACGAAAAATGGTTGAGATAGGAATTTTTCTATTTTTCTAGCTCTTTCAACTATAAGTTTATCTTCTTCGCTAAGTTCATCCATACCTAAAATTGCAATAATATCTTGCAAATCTTTATACTTTTGAAGTACAGATTGAACTCCGCGTGCTACTTTATAATGTTCTTCGCCAATAATATTTGGATCAAGCATTCTTGAAGTAGAGTCAAGTGGATCAACCGCAGGATAAATACCTTTTTCTGCAATAGCTCTGTTTAAAACAGTTGTTGCATCTAAGTGTGCAAAAACAGTTGCTGGAGCAGGATCGGTTAAGTCGTCTGCTGGTACATATACGGCTTGAACTGAAGTGATAGAGCCTTTTTTGGTTGAAGTGATTCTTTCTTGGAATTTACCCATTTCACTTGCCAAAGTTGGCTGATAACCAACCGCTGACGGAATTCTTCCTAAAAGTGCTGACATTTCAGAACCTGATTGTGAAAATCTAAAAATATTATCAATAAACATCAACACATCAAGCCCCATTTCATCTCTGAAATATTCAGCCATAGTAAGACCTGTTAAAGCGATACGATTTCTTGCTCCTGGTGGTTCATTCATTTGACCATAACATAAGGCAACTTTATCCAAAACATTACTTTCTTTCATCTCATTATAAAGGTCATTTCCTTCACGCGTTCTCTCACCCACGCCTGCAAATACAGAATACCCACTATGTTTAAAAGCAACATTATGGATAAGCTCCATAATAATAACGGTTTTTCCAACACCAGCACCACCAAAAAGTCCTACTTTTCCACCCTTAGCATAAGGTGCGAGCAAATCTACAACCTTGATACCGGTTTCAAAAATTTCACTTTTTGTGCTTTGATCTTCAAAAGCTGGCGGATCTCTATGAATAGCCCATTTTTTATCAAAAGCAATTTCTTCACCTTCATCGATTAAATCGCCAGTTACATTAAAAATTCTTCCTAAAACTTTTTCTCCAACAGGGACACTAATAGGAGTACCTAACGCTTCTGCTTTAAGTCCTCTTACCAAACCATCTGTCATATCCATGGCAATGGTTCTAACCCTATTATCTCCTAAGTGTGCTGCTACTTCTAAAACTAATTTGTGTTTTTTTTCTTCGCTTTCAAAATTAACCACAATCGCTTCATTAATTTGAGGTAAATAGTCATTAAAGTCCACATCAACAACTGGACCTAATACTTGTGAAATAAATCCTTGCATTATTTATACTCTCCTTAAAATTTACTATTTCATTGATTCAACACCACTGATAATCTCTATAAGTTCAGTGGTGATAGATTCTTGTCTTGCTTTATTATAAGCTAGATTAAGTTGTTTTACTCTCGCTTTTGCATTATTCGTAGCATTGTCCATAGCTTGCATTCTTGCACTATGTTCTGCTGCTAAAGAATCAATAAGAGCATAATACATATTATACTCAAAATAAGTTTTCATCAAATCTTCTAAAAGTTCATTTCCTTCTGGTTCTAGTTCTAAAAGAGAATTTGAATTTTCTTCACTTTGTTTTGGTTCAACTGGAACAAGATGAGAAATTTTTAATTCCTGCGTAATCATATTTTTATATCCATTATGGATTAAAATCACTTCATCACTCACTCCATTCAAATAATCATCTATAGCAGAATGAATTACAGAACAAGCTTTTTCATAATCAGGACTTGAACTTAAACCGAGATATTTTTCCAAGAGTCCAATCTTTTGAAAGTTAAAATATTCAATACCTGTCTTTCCAATAGCTCTTAGGCGAACATTTATATTTTTTACTTCATATTCTTTTAAAAGATCACTTACCGCTTTTAAGGTTTTAATATTAAACCCACCGCAAAGACCTTTATCAGCTGTGATAAAAATAACATCAATATTTTTAATTTCTTCTCTTTTATGAAAAAAAGCAAATCTAGGATCGTTTTCATTATGCACAATTTTATTAATTTGAAACGAAATTTCGCTTAGAATTTCATCAATTTTTTGTGCATAGATTTTTGATCTTTTAGCTGCTTCTTCTGCTTTTTTTAATTTAGCAGTAGAGACAAGCTTCATAGCATTGGTTGTTTTTTGCGTGTTATGGACGCTTTTTATTTTTCTTTTAATTTCTTTTAAATTAGACATAAAAGAACCTTATAAATGGCTTGATTTAAACTCATTAATAGCTTTAGCTAATTTTTCTTCTAAATCTGCATCTAAAGCTTTTTTAGAACGAATTTGTTCAAAAATATCTGGATATTTTGCCTCCATAAATGGATAAATTCCATCTTCAAAGTCTTTGATTTTAGAAACCGCAACATCATCCAAATATCCTTTGGTTCCTGCAAAAATTAAAACCACTTGTTTTTCAACACTAAGCGGAGAATAAGGAGGTTGTTTTAATAATTCTACCATTCTTTGACCACGTTCAAGTTGTTTTCTACTTGCTTCATCTAAATCACTTGCAAATTGTGCAAAAGCTTGAAGTTCGCGATATTGTGCAAGATCGAGTCTTAAAGTCCCTGAAACTTGTTTGGTTGCTTTAATTTGTGCTGCACCACCCACACGAGAAACAGATAGACCCACATTAATTGCAGGACGAATTCCTGAGTTAAACAAATCAGTTTCTAAGAAAATTTGACCATCAGTGATTGAAATAACATTGGTTGGAATATATGCCGAAACATCGCCTGCTTGAGTTTCAATAATTGGTAAGGCTGTTAGCGAACCTGCACCTAATTCATCATTTAACTTACTTGCTCTTTCCAAAAGTCTTGAGTGAAGATAAAAAACATCTCCTGGATAAGCCTCGCGACCTGGTGGGCGGCGTAAAATCAAAGACATTTCACGATAAGCTACAGCGTGCTTACTTAGATCATCATAAACAATTAAAGCATGTTTTGCATTATCTCTAAAGTACTCACCCATAGTTACGCCTGTATATGGTGCTAAATATTGAAGTGCTGCTGGATCTGAAGCACCTGCATTAACAACTATAGTATAATCCATAGCTCCATGTTCTTCAAGTCTTTTTACTACTTGTGCCACGGTGCTTTGTTTTTGTCCTATAGCAACATAGATACAAATAACACCTTGACCTTTTTGAGAGATAATTGTATCCACAGCAACTGTGGTTTTACCTGTTTGTCTATCGCCAATAATCAACTCTCTTTGACCACGACCAATTGGAACAAGTGCATCAATTGCTTTAATTCCTGTATGCAAAGGTTCATGAACACTTTTTCTTGCCATAATACCTTTTGCTTTTTCTTCTACAAAACGGAATTCATTGCTGTTTATAACTCCTTTAGTATCAATCGGTTCGCCAAGTGCATTAACAACACGACCTACTAAAGCATCACCTACTGGAACTTTAAGAAGTTTTTTAAGTCGTTTAACTGAAGCACCTTCTTTTAAGCTTTCTCCTTTTCCAAGTATAACTATACCTACGCTACTTTCCTCAAGATTGAGCGCCATACCTTTATCGCCATTTTCAAATTCAACCATTTCTCCGGCCATAATGTTTTTTAGACCATAAACTTTAGCTACGCCATCAGCTACAGAAATAATTTTTCCTGTTTCTTCAATTTCTAAATTTAAATCAAAATTTTCGATTCTTTCTTTTATAATAGAACTGATTTCATCAGCTTTAAATTTCATTATGCTTTCTCCTTAAATAGTTTTGAGTATATATTCGCTTAACTTGCCTTGAAGAGTTTTCATAGAAAAAGAAATCTCATAGCCTAACTCTTCTAAAGAAATTTTAATTCCTTCATTAAAACTTGTTTCATTTTGTAATTTAATTTTTACATTAAATTTGAAACTAAGTTTATTTTCAAGTTCTTTAAGGCTTGTTTCATCTAAATTCTCTTTAGAATAAACTACACCTAAAAAAATATTCTCTTTAAAAGATTTTTGTCTTTCAAGCTCCTTAAAAATTTGAGGAATGCAAGGAAGTTTTGAATTTTCAACCAATAATTTTAAAAAATTGATAAAACTAGGACTTGTTTTATCAAGTAAAGATTTTAAAAAATCTAATTTTTTATCTTTTTGTATCTGATTTGACTCTATAATATTTTTAAATTTAGGCAAAATAAAAGCCGAACTTAAAACAGATAAATTTTCATAGAATTCAGAAATATCTGATCTTAAAGCTATAGCTTTTGCATATCTTTTAGCTATTAAATCATTCATTAAGACACCTTCTTCATCATAATATCAATGATTTCATTTTGTTTTAAAGCAATATTTGAATCTTCAAAAATTTCTTTTAATGTTATTGATACAACTTCTTTTTCCATTTTTCTGACTTCATATTCTTTTTGTTCTTCAAATTGCTTTTCAAGCAAAAGAAGTTCGTTTTGAGTTTCTTCTTTAATTTTTTGAGAAAGTACTTCTGCTTCTTTTTTTGCTATAGCTAAGGCTGCTGCTGCGTTGGCTTTAGCTTCTTCAAGCTTTTTCATACTTTCAAGTTTTTTTGCTTTGCTTTCTAATTTCTTCTTTTGGATTTCATCAAGTTTAGAAGAAATTTTTATAATACGATTTTGGTAAAAATTTTTAAAAGGGGTCGCTACAAAATAGTATAATATAGCCACAAAAATCAAAAAATTGATTGTTCTTGGAATGATATCATACTCTCCACTACCATTTGATGCTCCAAGGGCATATAAAGGTAATAAAAAGATGATATAAAATAACTTTTTCATCTTTCTCCTTAATATTGTTTAATATTATTTTGCAAAGCTTGTTTAAGGCTAGGTAAATGCATAGATAAATGCTCTTGAAGCTCTTTTTTTTGAGATTCTAACTCTGTATAAAAACTAGTCATTTTACGCTCTAGCTCTTCTTTTTTCGCTTTCATAACTTTCTCGGCTTCTTCTTTGGCAGTATTAATTGCATTTTGTTTAATTTTATAAATTTCTTCTCTAGTGCTAGCATGAATTGTTTCAATCTCATCACCTGCATCTAGCATTTCTTGCGAATATTCTTTAATTGTATTTTCATCTTTTTTTATAGAATCATCTCTATTATCCATATATTGCAAAAGAGGTTTATATAAAAAAGTATTTAAAATAACTATCATAGCTAAAAAAATAGCCATAGTAGCAAACATTATGGATGGATGCCAATCGTCAAACATAAGTCTCCCTTTTTATTTCAGATGTGATTTCAAAATTCGCTATTTTACCATATAAAAGCTAATATTTTGTTAAATAGAACTAAGAATTTTGCTTAATTTATCAACTTTATTAATATTTTCAAAACGAATAATAAGCTCATTTTGCCTATTTTTACAATCAAAACCCGCTTTGTTTAAAATTTGTTTTAAATTTTGCATAGCGTTTTCAAATTCGTTGTCTTTAATATTTTCTTTATTTTTTACTTTTTGAACGATCTTTTCTGTGTCTCTTACGCTAAGTTTTTGCCCTATAATACTATCTACTAGCATTTTTTCATCTTTTTTATCAAGTCCTACTAAAACTTTAGCATGTCCTTGTGAAATTTTACCATTTGCGATCAATTCTTGTGTTTTAGGATCCAAATTTAAAAGTCTTAAAGTATTTGTAATTTGCGTTCTGCTTTTATGGATCAGTTCGGCTAAATTTTCTTGAGTGATATTATGAACTTCAATTAAGTCTTTATAAGAGTTAGCGAGCTCGATAGGGTTTAAATTTTCTCTTTGGATATTCTCGATTAAAGCTAATTCTCTAAGTTTGCCTTCATCACTATCTGAAACAAAAGCTAAAATCTTTTTTTCCCCTAAAATTTGAGTAGCTCTAAGTCTTCTTTCTCCTGCAACCAAAATAAAATTATCATTTTTTTTAAGCACAATAATAGGTTGTATAAGTCCGTGTTCTTTTATGGAATTAGCAAGCTCATTTAAAGCTGATTCTTCAAAAATTTTTCTTGGCTGAAAAGGATTTGGGGTGATTTTTGAAATTTCGATAAGGCTAACTTGATTTTTATCAAGTCCTAATTCTCTACTATAGACTTCTCCCACATCGCCCATTAAAGTACTTAATCCTCTGTTTTTATTTAAACCCATATCTTATCCTAAAATCGAATACGCCAAATTTTGATAAGCCAAAGAACCAGGAGATTTTATATCATAAAGTATAATAGGTTTCCCAAAGCTCGGACTTTCAGCTAATTTTACATTGCGCGGAATTACAATAAAATCATCTTCATTGCCATTTATGGTAAAAAGTTGTTTTTTGAAATTTTGTTTTAAATCTTCTACAACATCTTTAGAAAGATTATTTTGTGAGCTATACATAGTCGGTAAAAATCCCCTAACTTTAAGTTTAGGATTAATAGTTTTTTTGATGATTTTAATTGTGTTTAAAACCATAGCCACACCTTCAAGTGCATAAAATTCACATTGAATCGGAATAATCACACTATCACTTGCAACAAAAGCATTGATAGTAATACTTCCAAGCGCAGGCGGAGAATCAATAATGATAAAATCATACTCATCAAGCATTTCTTGAATTTGATTTTTAAGTATCATTTTCTTTTCGTTATTTTCACCTTTGGCAAGTTCTTGTTCTATGCCTACAAGTCCTATGTTTGAAGGAGCTAGGTGAAGCTGCGGCAATTCTGTTTTTAAAATAATATCAGAAAGTTTTTTTCTACCTATAAAAACATGATAAATATTATATTCGTAATTGTTACGATTAAAACCCAAACCTGTAGTAGCATTTGCTTGAGGATCAACATCGATTAAAAGAACCTTTTTTTCTGCTACTGCCAAAGAAGCTGCTAAATTCACAGCTGTTGTAGTTTTACCCACGCCCCCTTTTTGATTTGCTATAGTGATAATCTCGCTCATCTTAAACTATATACCCTTTTATTACCTAATAAAATTGATCCATCTTCATACAATAAAGCATCTTCAAGTGGAAAAATTGTGCCTTCATGATGGACGCTAAATTTTCTTGATTTTTCGAATTCTAGCATATACTTGCTAAAAATATTCTTCCATAGAGGTTTTTTTTCAAGCTTTTCTAAAAACTCTTCAGTTAAACTTTGAAGCGGAATTTCTATGTCGCATAATGCAGCATTTTCAGGAGCAAATTTGAAATTTAATCCCACTCCGCCTATGATAAATTCAGATATTTTAGCACTCATCACTCCGCCTATTTTTTTGTTATTTAAATATAAATCATTTGGCCATTTTAACCAGACTTTAGAGCCTTTACTTTGCAATACTTCTTTCATTAGAAAAGCAAAATATATACTCACAGACGCCAAAGGTAAATCTTTGGGTAAATCTTGCAATTTCAAACAAAAAGAAAGGTGTAAATTTCCTTTAGAGCTTTGCCAAATATTTTCTCTACTCCCTACTCCGCTATTTTGCTCTAGCGCATAAATAGCGAAATTTTCTTTGATTTTACCACTGCGAATTTGTTCGCACAAAAAAAGATGTGTAGAATTTATGCTTTCAATACAAACTATCTCCAACTTTTAACCTTTTTCCATTTAAATAAGTCTTACCATCAAGGGCTTTCTTTCCGCTTTCTTGAAGTTTTTTAATGCGCAAAATTCCTTTTTTGCAAGCCAGTAAAAAACTTTCTTTTTCAAGATTTAAAATTTCACCCACTTTTGCATTTTGTTTTATCTCATCAACAAGTTCAAGCTCTATGAATTTCAAACCATTTTCCAAAAAAATTGCAGGCCAAGGCATGAAAGCTAGATATTTTTGATAAATTTCTCTTGCACAATTTAAATTGATAAGCCCATCTTCTTTTTTGATCTTTTTACAATGCGTAGCCAAATTTTCATCTTGTTTTTTTGGAGTGATTTTTTCAAAATTTAAAAGCGTAGAAAGAGTGAGTTTCGCCGCTAAATTTGCTAAAATTTCAAAAACCTCACTCGCATTTTTATCTTTTATATTACACTCTATACTCTCAAGCACAGCACCCGTATCAAGTCCTTCTTCCATAAGCATCGTGCAAACCCCGCTTATTTTATCATTATTTAAAATTGCACTTTGAATCGGACTTGCACCACGATATTTAGGGAGTAAAGAAGCATGCAAATTAATACAAGGTGCAAGATTTAAAATAGCTTTTGGTAAAATTTTTCCATAAGCAGCAACCACTATAAAATCAGGATTTAAAGCACGAATTTCATTTGCAATACTTTCATCCTTTAAAGAATTTGGAGTGAAAATAGGAATTTGTGGGGCATTTTGACATAAAAATGCCTTTGTATCACTTGGTGTTAAAATTTGCTTTCTACCTACCGCACGATCAGGCTGCGTAAAAAGTGCTAAAAGCTCAAAATTTTCATCTTCCAAAAGGGCTTTTAAAATGCAAGTTGCATAAGATGGCGTTCCCATAAAAATAATTTTTTTCATCATTTCGCTTTGTGTAAAATTCAAAGCTTTTATTATAGCAAATTTGAATTTAAAGCTTTATCAAATCCAATCTAAAAAGATATTTGTGATATTATTTTGAGTGATTTTTTCTTTTAAAGTGTTGATTTTTTGGCTAGGATTTTCAAAAAATCTTTCATGTGTTTCCACCATTATGTATTCGATATTTTCATAAAGTTTTTGCTCAATTAGAGCGTCTAATACATCAAATTCAGCTCCTTCAATATCGATTTTAATTAAAGTGATTTTTTTATGTTTTTTAAGAATTTCACGCAAAAATTCGCAAAAATCGATAAGCTCTACTTCATAGCCATTTTCTTTATGCCAATTTGTTTTTATTATCCCAGCACCTTCGCTTACAACATCTTACCCTCCATCATAAAATATGGTTGTGGAATTTTGATTTGACACGGCTTTATTTGATAAAATGAGTTTTTTATTATCTTTATAAAGATCTTTTAAAAAAGCGTGCAAATAAATATTTGATTCAAAAGCATAACAAATCCCACCACTTGCTAACGCCACATCATTAAATACTCCTGCATGTGCTCCAGCATCTATAAAAACAAGTTCTTCGCCTTTTTGACTTCTTAGAAAAAAATCGTAAAAAAGTTTGTAGTATCTGCCTGCGATATGACATCTTCTTAGAAGATGCTGAAAATGATAAATTCCTTTTTCGCTATGATTAGCTTCAATAATATCGTTTCTTAAATAAGTAGAATGATTATTTATATCTCCTTTAAGAATTTGCAAATCTTGGGTTTTTTTAAATTTTGGATTTCATTTTGCAAATTCAAAGTATTATTTTCTATATTTTTTATGCGTTTTAACACAAATTTTACCCCTTGAATTAAATTCCTATATTCAAAAACACAAATTTTACCAAGATAAAATTCCCTTAAATCGCTTTCATATTTCTTAATTTTAAGCATATTTTTCCTTTTTTAATCTACCATAATAGAGTGAAAAGAAATTATAAAACAAATATACTTAATCTATCATTATAGATTAAGGCGAAAATGACTTACGAATTTAACAAAGATGAGATAGAAAATTTTCACAAAAAAATCGCACAAAATGTAGCAAAAATCAGAAAAGAAAAAGGCTTATCCCAACTTGAACTTAGCCTTGAAATCGGCTATAAATCTTGCTCTTTAGTCGGCGGGGCAGAAGCAGGATATAAAAATATCCATTTTAATTTAGAACATCTTTATAAAATTTCTAAGGTTTTAAATGTGGAAATTACGGAATTTTTTAAAGGAATTTAGGCTTTAAGATCTGTTTTGAAAAAGTTTTGCGTGAATTCTTTTTGCAAATCTTGTTTTTGATGATCTTGGTAGCTGTGTGCGATTTTTTGCTGATTTTTAAGTTTTAAAAGCTGTTCTTTTGTAATGGTGGGATTATTTTGTATCAAAGCTCTAAATTCAGGAAATTCATCAAGTAATTGTTCTTTTTCATTTTTAAACATAGATTTTGATGTGTTAGAATTTTGGATAATTTTTCCACTTATTTGAGAATTGCTAAAAGACTCACCTTTACCTCTATAAAAATCACTCACCACATCAATGCTGACATTAGCCCATTTGGGTGTAATTTTATTGTAAGGATCCAAAATTAAAGTTGTGCTTTCTTTTTTTCCATCATTTTTTAAAATATCACTTAAAGCATCTATAGCCCAATTCGTATAACCTTGCATATCCGTGCCACCTTTGGCAGCGTATTCAAGTCTGGTAATAATTTCGTCAAAATTTTTATCGCTTTTTATGCTTTCATCCATCAACTCTTCTATACTTAAACTTT
Source organism: Campylobacter jejuni (assembly GCF_002179165.1). GTDB lineage: Bacteria > Campylobacterota > Campylobacteria > Campylobacterales > Campylobacteraceae > Campylobacter_D > Campylobacter_D jejuni_B. The sequence continues at coordinate 12,320 of NZ_NFNY01000115.1, read as the reverse complement.
TGTCACTGATTTTACTTTCTGCATAACCTGTGGCACTTTGAGCCATTCTTAAAACAATCCAATCATCACTTTTGCTTAAATCTTGATTTTGTGCGACATCTTTTACTGAATTTTTTAAAGCAAGATACTCATCTTTTTCTATTTTGCCATTTTTATCTCTATCTGCATTTAAAAAATTTCTATTTATCATAATATCTTTATACCAGCCTTCGACAAAGGCGACTGCGTTTCCGCTTAAGCCTATATTACCATTAGAAAGTTTTAAAAAATCATTTTCATTAAAATGCTTTTTTAAAAGTTCTATGCTTTCATCACTCAAATTTAAAGAAATTTCTTTGTCATTACTAAAAAAATGCACAGAATTTTTTGTATCATTAGAATGAAAATCAACGACATTTCTTTTTACACTTTCACTTTTAGAGGCTGAAAATACAGCCTCATTTTTAGTTTTATAAAAAGAATCAGTAGCTACAGCAAACATGGTTTAATCCACGCAAACAGGTTCGCCATGCACTCTAATATTAGGCAAAGCCCAACAACGATACTCAGGGTTCCAAACTTTACTAGGTTTGCAACTTCCTGGTTTCACAAGATTTTGCAAAGAACAAGTATAAGAATTATACGCGAAAGCACTGACTGCAAAAGCAGCAACTAAAAGAAAGGTTTTTGCTAATTTTCTCATATTGTCTTCTTACAATTTAATTAATATGCAAATATTTTATAATATATATTTTAAAATAAAATAAATTTCTAAAAACCTTCAAACAAAGTCCCGCCCACTTGTTTATTTTCCAGCAAAAACGCCTTAGCCACGCTTAAATCAAAGCCACTTGCTAAAAACATTTTTTTATCATTTTCTAATAAAAATTTAGCCGCTTTTAGCTTAGTAACTATGCCACCAGTTCCGTGTTCGCTACCCGTTTTGACGCCCATTTTAAGCCATTCTTCTTTTATAAAATCAATCCTTTCTAAACGCTTTGCATCACTAAATTCGCTAGGATTTTTATCATAAAAACCATCAATATCGCTTAAAATCACAAGCAAATCGGCTCCAAAATAATGCGTCGCGTAAGCACTTAAACTATCATTGTCGCCAAAAACGATTTCTTCAATCGCTGTGGCATCATTTTCATTAATAATAGGCAAAACGCCTAAATTTATCATCATATCAATGGCATTTTTAGCGTGTTTGGTTGCCTTTCTTGAGTCAAAATCCTTTCCTGTAAGTAAAATTTGTCCGCCTAATTTGCCGAATTTGGCTAAAAATTCATTATAAACACTGATTAAAAATGGCTGTCCGATCGCGGCTAAAACTTGTTTGTTAATTAAATTTTTTCTATCGATATCAAGTTTGGTGTGCCCTGCTGAAATGGCGGCTGAAGTGACTAAAATCACTTCATATTTTTGCATTAATTTGGCTAAAAATTCCACCAAATTACCTAATCTTTCAAAACTTAAAACATTTTCTTCGCTGATAACATGCGAACCCACTTTTATAACTATTCTTTGCATTTTAGTCTCTTATGATTTGAATTTGATTGTCTTTTACTCCTTTGACAAAGACCTTATCTCCATTTTTTAAACCCTTGATTTGATCACTTTGCCAAAGTGCACCTTTATAATAAATTAATCCATTTTGAATGACGCCTTCACCGCTTTCATCTAAAAAATTATCTTTTAAACTTTCTTCTTTTTTAGTTTTTTTGAAAAATTTTTTAAAAATAAACAAAGAAATAAGAGAAATAAAAACAATGAGTAAAATTTGCCACACTAAATTCAGTGGGACAAAAAGACTTAAAAGCCCTACAATCAAAAAGCCCAAAGCAAAAAATATCACATAAAAGCTACCAATTGAAAGCTCAATAATAGCAAGTATAAAAGCTATGATTAAAAGTAAATAAGCATTAAGCATTTTTTCTGCCTATAAAATCCTTAAGTATGCTTATAGCACCTATTAAATCAGCACTTTCATAAGGCACTAAAATCTTATCTTTTGAAGCACTTTTTGCAAATTCATTAAAAGCTTCAACCCTATCTTTTGCAAGCAAAAATTCTGCTGCTAATGGACTTTCTTGCATAGCTTTATTGATATTTTCCATCGCTTCTTTTTGTCCTTGTGCGATCGCGATTTGCTCGTAACGCTTCGCGTCTGCCATTCTTTCAATGGCTTCTGCAATTAAAACTTGCTCTTGTTTTTGTGCTTCTGCATTGCGTATCATAGCCACTTTTTTAGCTTCTGCATTTAGCTCAATCGCTCTTTTTTCGCGTTCAGCTTTCATTTGCAAATTCATGGCTTCTTCTATACCTAAAGGAACAGAAATTTCTGAAATTTCAACACGCATAATTTTCACACCCCAATTATCCGCTGCACCGCCTAGTGCGATTTGTAAAGCTCCATTAAGCCTATCACGACTGCTTAGAGTATCATCAAGATTCATTCCGCCAATTTCTCCACGCAAGGTTGTCATTGCGAGATTTGAAATTGCTTTTTTATAATCTTCTACATTATAAAGTGCCATTTTTCCATTCGTTACTTTAAGATATACAATACCATCGACTGAAATATTAACATTATCTTTTGTGATAACTTGCTGCCTTTCTATATTAATAAGTTGCTCACGAATCGTAATCACTGCACGCGGAATATCCAAAAATGGGATAATGATATGAAAACCACCGCTAATTTCTTTATTAAATTTACCCAAACGCTCAATAATCATAATATCGCTTTGCGAAACTATTTTTATACTCATTTTTAAAAAAATAACCATTAAAAGCAATAAAATCACTACCCAAAGATAAGACAAATCGATCTCAAACATCTATTCTCCTTAAGAAAAAATAATAAATTTCGTTTAATTTTATCAAAAAATTGATTAGAAATTTATTTTTTATAAATACTCAATAAAAGTTTTATATTTTTAAGATCGCTTGAAAATTTATTTCAGTGTTTTAATAAAATTTTTATTATTTTTTAGAATTAAAAAGTATTTTTTTAAGTAAATTTGCATATTAAATCTTTGACTTTAGATGCGATTTTAAATTTAAGTTATTTCTATATTTTGTGAATTTTTCAATTACCTTTTTTAAAATTTCAATATCTTCAACATCTAAAATATACCATTGTTTGGCTTTTGGAAAAGGAGTGCTTAAATTATTATCTTTTAAAAGCTCTTTCAAAAAAGGAAATTGTTTGATATATAAAACATCATCACAAAGCAAAAATATAGGCTTGTTATCAGCATAAATGCAATACTCGCCAAACATCTTTCTCGCACTAAAAACACATTTGCTTTCACAAAGTCTAAGTTGTTCTAAAACAAAATCTTTAAAATCTTCGCTACTTGCCATAAATACCTTTTATAAAAAACGAAATTGTTATTTGCTTAGCTTTCCTAATTGATATTTGGTATAAACAAAATAGCTAATGCCTAAAATAAGCCAAAAAATTCCGGACCAAACAAGCATTGAATTTTTGCCAAAAAGCGATAGGCTAAATACGGCAATAAAATGTATCAAAGCTATAATTAAATACATTATACTTGCAAAACGCAACTTTTTTAGCTTTTTAATTTTTTCATCATTTTCCATTTTTTTCTCTTAATTTTTTAATCTCTTCTAAAAGCATAAATTTAAGCTCTTTAAGCCCTGTTTTTTCAAGGCTTGATACTTTAATCAAAAAACTTTGAGGATTTTCTATACTTTTTAAATAATCTTCTAAATTTGCTATATTTTGGGCGATCTGCTCTGCAAAATCTTTGCCAAAATTGACACTATCGCTTTTTGAAATCATTATGCCAAATTGGCGTTTAAAAAGCTCACTTGAAAATTTTTCAAGCTCATTTCTTAGCACTATAAATTGCTCTTTTAAAGGCATTTCTCTCATAGGATCTAGCACAAAAAGTAAAAAACTTGTGCGTTCGATATGTTTTAAAAATGCAAGCCCCAAGCCCTTGCCACCGCTTGCACCCTCGATAATACCTGGTATATCTGCCATCACAAAAGAATTATACTCATCCACATCTACAAGTCCAAGTTTTGGTGTAAGTGTGGTGAATTCATAATTTGCAATTTCAGGCTTTGCATTTGAAACAACACTTATAAGAGTAGATTTTCCTACATTTGGAAAACCTACAAGTCCTACATCAGCGATGAGTTTAAGCTCGAGTTTTACCAAACGACTTTGTCCTTTGATACCTGGCTGTGCGTAATCAGGGCGTTGGTTGGTTGCATGTTTAAAATGCGTATTTCCAAGCCCACCTTTGCCACCTTTTAAAAAAAGTTCCCTTTGCCCTTCTTTAGTTAAATCAAGTAAAATTTCATTAGTCTGCGCATCAATAACTTGCGTCCCTTCAGGCACGATAAGCTCTAAATTTTCGCCTTTTTTGCCATTTTTATTGCGTCCCATACCGCCTGCACCATTTTGTGCACGAAGTTCTCTTTTGCCTTTAAAATTCACTAAAGTATGAGTATTGTTATCGCAAACAAAAATAATATCACCACCATTTCCACCATCGCCACCATCAGGACCGCCAAGCGGAACATGCTTTTCACGGCGAAAACTTACCGCACCCTTTCCACCATCGCCGGAAGCTAAAGTAATTTTAACACTATCAATAAACATTTATAACCTTAAGATTTTTTGAAAAGAAGTATAACAAAAAGAAAATTAAAAGAAATTCAAAAGAGTTAAAAATTCTTTTGAATTTAACCTTTTGAATTTAAAAAAATTATTTACCCTTTGGGGTATTTCCTCTACCACCACTAGGATTTTCAGTAGTTGAAGGGTAGTTTGGATTTGTTTTATCACCCACTTTATATCCTTTTTTTGATTTAATCCTTAATTTACTTTTTTTTGATTAGGATTTAACTGTTTGCCACGATTTCCTTGATTTTGATCGTATTGCTTATTTGTGCCGCTAGTACCCTTGTTTGCATTTTGTATATTTGAAGCATTATTTTTAGGATTGATTTTTTTATCCATTTTTCAAGTCCCCCTTTCTTAAAAATTTACCTTTTAAAAAGCAAATTCATTATATCTCCCCCCCCCCTTATAAATTTTAACTTAAATGATGGAATTTTGAAAAACTAATTTTAGCTATATTTTCTAATCTTAAAATTTTTAATGTATAAATATAAAATAAATTTTGCAGAATATAAAAATTTTTTAAGAAAGTTCTAGGCAAAAAGCCTAGAATTATGCAGGATATACAGAAACTTTTTTTCTATCTTTGTCTTTTCTTTCGAATTTTACAAAACCATCAATCAAAGCAAAGATAGTGTGATCTTTTCCCATGCCCACATTGTTTCCTGCGTGAGTTGCAGTTCCTCTTTGGCGAATGATAATGTTTCCAGCTCTTACAAACTCACCGCCAAATTTTTTAACACCTAAACGACGACCTATAGAATCACGGTTATTTTGAGTGGATCCTTGACCTTTCTTGTGTGCCATTCTTTACTCCTTAAGCTTTAATTTCTTTTACTACAACGCGAGTAAATTGTCTTCTAAAACCGCGTTTAAGCTTAGAATCTTTTCTGCGTCTTTTTTTATAAATCACTACTTTTTTATCTTTTCCGTGATTAATCACTTCCAAAACAACCTTTGCACCTGCTACGAAAGGCGCACCTACCTTTAATTCTTTATCATTGATAGCAAGAACTTCGCTTACTTCAATGCTTGCTTTGCTTTCAGCTTCAAAGTGATCTAGCTTTAGCTCATCGCCAACGCTTACTTTGTATTGCTTTCCGCTGTGTTTAATAATAGCATACATTGCTTTTTCCTTAAATAATTTGGTAAGTACCATAAAGCACCAAAATTTGGATTTAAAAGCTTTAATGGCTAGAAAAGTTTTAATTTTACAGAATTTTTCTTTAATTTTTGATGAATTTTAAGAAAATTAAAAACCTAAATCAACTCCGCCATTTTCGTGAATCTTGTAAGTATTTTCTTTTCCTTGTTCTTTTATATCCTGCTCTAAAGTGTCAGAAAAAAGTGAATTCTGAATTTGATTTTGTATATTTAAAGCAATATTTTCCCAAGCTTTTTGTTCTTTTTTAATATCATTTGATAAAGAAAAATTTGTATTAAAAGTCTTAGAAAAAACTATTTCTCTTGTAGGATAAAATACAAGTTTATAAGCTATATTAATACTTATTTTTGCATTATTTTGATAGCTTATTTTGCTTTGTTTTGTTTTAGATATATCTAAGATTTTAAACTCTAAAATATAATCAGCACCTAAAACATTGCCTAATTTATAGCTTTCTTCACTTGAGCTGTCTTCGCTTTTAATAATTTTACTTTCTTTTTCAAAATCATTATTTCTTTCCAAAAGAGTAAAATTAGGACTTTTTGAAAAAACATCGTTTAAAGCTTGTGTTAAATATTCTCCTAGTTCATTTTTATTGTTATTAAAAAGCACCAATTTTGGCTTATTGTCATTTTGATATAGCTCTTTAAAAGCTGAAATTTCAACTTGCCAAATTGTCCCATTTTGTTCGATTTTATCCACTTGATAACTATCAATATAACCTTTACTTACATTTTGAAGTATGCTTTTAGATTTTTGCGAGATTTGCCCTAAATGAGTAAAATTCAAATCAATGCTTTTAATTTCTTGTCTTAAATTAAGATTTGAAATTCCTTTAAGTTGTGATAAAGCTTCTATTAAAGCGTTATTTAAAGCTTCTTCTTTGCTTTCACCCGTTCCACTTGCTTGTATTATTTTTTTAAATTTAGATCTTTGATGCGGTAAAACTTTTAAACTTTTAACAGAATCTAAAGAACTCAAATTCATATCTTCGGATATGTAATCATAAACGATAATATCATCATTTTTTGCCCAAATGAATGTAAAAATAGCTAAAAATAATAGAATTTTTTTCATTACCAAGTTACCGATTTTCCTGAGCCTGTTTTATCAATTGTTCTTTCATCTTCCCAATAAGCAAGTCCTGAATTTAAATCTGTAACGCTTAAGTGAAAGAAATATTCTGCTTGTATATCGCCATTTTTGAGTTTAACATTGTCTTGACGAATTTTACCACTAATTGAAAAGTCCGGTGCAACCAAAGTGCCTTTTTTAGAAATAGTATTTTGATTAAACTCCTCATTATCTCTTAATTCTCTCACAGCTTCACTCATTTCGTCTCTTGCTCCACCTGCAGCAACCGCGGTTGTCAATATAAATTTACCTGATTTTCTAAGTGCTATTGTAATTTTACTGATAAGTTTGTCTGTATCAATACGTTGAGGTGTATCATTAATAATTTTACCTATAGCAATAACTTTTCTTTGTCCTGGTTTAATATTTGCAAAAGCAGGATCATTTAACATACTATCTATCATTATTTGAGCAGTTTTTTCAAAGTCTTCTCTATCAAGCCCTAGGGTTAAAGCATTTCCTTGCTTTTTTTGACTCGCATAACCATCGGTATAAACAGGGGCTCCACAAGCTACAAAAAATACCGCAAAAAAAGCACTAAAAATTATCAAAATATTTTTTTTCATTTTCTCTCCTTTTTGGGTGTAATTATACTCTTTTAATTTTCAATTTTGTAAATTCTAGCAGGAAATTGAGGAGTAAAAGAACGCACAATAATTAATACATTTTTATTTATGTCTAATTTGCTAGAATAAATTTCTTTGTTATTATCATCATAAATTTGTATTAAACCATCATTTTTAATCATTGCAATTTGTATATTTTTAGGTAAAAAATTCCAAAATCTTAAGTCACTTCTTGTGGTGACTACATTAAAAATATTTGTAGCAAAACTTAAAATTCCACTTTCATCATTTTTGGCAACAGCTATATTTAAGCTCGTTTTCAAAATACTCGAAATCAAAGATTTTATAATTTTTGAAGTTAAATCAGCTCTAAAATCACTAGCAACAATTTGATCAAAATCAAATACATTAGAACTTATAAATTTTTGTTTATGATTTGAAATGTTTAAAAATTCATAAGAAGCTTGGCGTTTTTTTAAAATCGGCAAAGCAACACTAGCACTTACAATATGTTCATCAAAAACAAAAGGCAAAGTTAAACTGAATTCATCTAAAGCAGGACTTAATCCGTTTTCATAGATTATGAAAATATATTTTTGTAATTTTCTTGGGTTTAAACTGCTAAAATACTCATTAAAAATTTCAAATTCTTTTTCTATCTCTTTATTTGATTCATAAACCACATAAACTTCTTTGAGTAAATCCGTTGCTTTTTTATAATCATAATCCATAAAAAAGAAAATAGATGAAATATAGGTTACATAAGGATTGGTGTAATCTTTTTGTGCATGAAAATCCTTAAAAAGATTTTCATATTGTTTTGAAATGGTTTTTATATTATTATCAATGTTTTGTTTAAAGTTTTCTTCTTTTTGAGCTTTTTGGTATGCAGCTTGAATTTGTGTAGCAAAATACTCTTTTGCTTTTTCTTGTCTCATTAATGCACGATTAAATTCCACTCTAGCATTGATAAAATCTCCCAAACTCATAAAATTTAAGCCCTTATAAACATTAAGCATTGTCCTTTCATACCATGCACCTTGATAATCGTTAATCCCTTCATTTACAAGCACGGATGTGATTGTTTGTGTGCTTTTTTTTGATAAATTTTGCAAATCTACATCATATTTATAAGAATCTTCAACTTTATCAAAAATCACATTGCTAAGATTAAAATCTTTACAATCTCTAGCAATATAAGCAGTATTTAAACCTTTAAAAATAACATCTTTATTTTGCTTGATTTGTTCTTGTTCGGCTTTAAAAAAATTATTACTACAATTTTGATAAAATAAATTTTGTTGATAAAATAAATTTTGCTCTTGATGAGTTGAACATGCGGAAAAAACAATAATAAAGATAAAAAAAATGCTCAATTTTTGAAAGCTCATCTTAATCCTAAAAAAGAAAATAATGGCTTAATATATCATAAAATTCATAATAGCCCAAAAAGGGCTATTAAATTAACATAGGTGCGATTACAAAGCCTAAAGCTACTGAAATAGCTATAGCTAGAACTCCTGGTATAAAAAAAGAATGATTGAAAATAAATTTTCCAATTCTAGTCGTGCCGGTATCATCCATTTGCACAGCGCCTAAAAGTGTAGGATAAGTTGGAAGTACAAAAAGTGCTGAAACTGCCGCGAAACAAGCTACAAGCATATAAGAATTATGCGGATCCGTTGTGCTAATTCCTAAAGCAATAACAATAACAGGTACAATAGCCTTTGCAGTCGCTGCTTGAGAATATAAAAGCATACTTGCAAAGAAAAAAGCGACCGCAAGCATTGCTGGAATTTGTGTTACCCATTCTCTCGCCACTTCTTTAATCGCATTTTCATGCCCTGCAACAAAAGTATTTCCAAGCCATGCCACACCAAAAACACAAACACAAGCCGTCATTCCACTTTTAAATACGCTTGTGTCAAGAATTTTTGCAGGTTCAACCTTGCAAAACCAAGTAATTAAAGCCGCAGCTGCTAGTAAAAATCCCATAATAGCTTGATCTCTTGATACTTTTACCGGATCAATATAAGATCTCATCATTTCAAAAAAAGCTACTCCTTCATTTTTTAGAGGACTTAAATTGACAAGCTTTGAAAACTCTTCATTTAAGTTAGTTTTGAAATTTTGCGTATTAAATCCTGCTTGATTTAATTCTTTTATCAAGTCGCTATTGTCTAAAGTTGATAAAATTGATTTTTGACTCTCATTAATAGTTTGATTAAATACACTTGAATTTGCATCAGAAACTAAAACTTTTTCAATAGTGGCAAATTGAGTGTTAATGTTTTTGGAAAGATTATTTTCTCCTAAATTACCAAGCAAGGCTTTTTTACTTTCTATGATTTGATCATACGCAGGATAAATTTTAGAATTAGTGTAATCAACCATAGGTTTTCTTACAACATCTGAAATTGTTGTAGCATAAAATACAACACAAAAAACTGTTGCTAAAAAAATTGCTACAGAAAGTTTTGCACCTGGCTTATCTTTTCCTTGCAAAATAGCACCAGCATCTTTTACAAGACCTGCTTTTAAGCGTTCTTGATAAACCACATCTTTACTTAAATCCATAGGAGTGATAAGACTCACTATAAACGCAGTTATCATACAAGCAGAAAAAGTGGTTACAATCCAAATTCCAATCAAAGTGGGGTAACTCCAACCAAATGGCTCTAAAACCCCGCTCATATAAACAACTGCAGCACTTACAGGAGATGCAGTAATACCGATTTGTGAAGATACAACCATTAATGAAAGTGGGACGCTAGGTTTGATATTTTGAGATTTTGCCACATCAACAACAACAGGCATTAAAGAAAATACAGCATTTCCCGTCCCTGCTAAAATAGTCAGTAACCATCCACAAGCAGGTGCAAGATAATTAATAAATTTAGGATTTGATCTTAGGATTTTTTCTGTAACCCTAACCATATAATCAAGCCCACCAGCTTGCTGCATAGCAGAAATAGCTGCAATAGCTGCAGCTATAATTAAAATCACATCCCAAGGAATATTTCCCGGTTTCATTCCTAAAACAAGTCCTAAAATTACAACACCAAGTCCTCCTGCGTAACCTATGGCTATACCTCCTAGGCGAATGCCTATAAATATAGCCCCAAGAAGAACAATTATTTGTAAAATTATTATTAGTATATCCATAAGTAAGCCTTATCTATTTTTTAGCTTCCATATGAGGATTTAACATATTTGCAGGAGTTAAAATTTCATCAATTTGTTCCTTGCTTAAAAGCCCTCTTTCAAGTGCAATATCAGCCACTTTTTTACCAGTACTCATTGCTTCTTTAGCAATACTAGCTGAATTTTCATAACCTATATAAGGATTTAAAGCGGTTACAATTCCTACTGAATTATAAACAAAATCGGAACAAATTTCTTCATTTGCGGTGATACCATCAATACATTTATCTGCTAAAGTATACATTGCTTTTTCAAGCATTACAACGGAATTAAATAAACTATAAGCAATTACAGGTTCAAAAACATTAAGTTGCAATTGTCCGCCTTCGCTTGCAAAAGTAACAGTTACATCTGCACCAATGACTGCGTAACAAACTTGATTTACCACTTCAGGAATAACTGGATTTACTTTTCCTGGCATAATAGAACTACCTGGTTGCATTTTTGGCAAATTAATCTCATTAAGTCCGCATTTTGGACCACTACTTAAAAGTCTTAAATCATTACAAACTTTAGAAAGTTTCGTTGCAACGCGTTTTAAGACACCTGAAATTTGCACATAAGCACCTGTATCTTGCGTTGCTTCAATCAAATCTTCTGCAACCGTGTATTCAAAACCTGTAACTTCTCTTATCTTTTTTTCCACCACTTTTGGATAATCAGGATGAGAATTTATACCTGTTCCTATTGCAGTTCCACCTAAATTAATTTCTAAAATTAATTTTCTAGCTTCTAAAACTCTTTGTATGTCTTCGCCCATCATTACTGCAAAGGTTTTAAACTCACGACCTAAAGTCATAGGCACTGCATCTTGAAGTTGTGTTCTACCCATTTTTAATACATCTTTAAATTCATGAGCTTTTCTTTCATAAGCTTTTTTAAGATGTTCCATTGCTTTTGCTAAGTCACTTAAATAATCATGCAAAGCCAAATGCAAAGCGGTAGGATAAGCATCATTGGTGCTTTGACTTAAATTTACATGATCGTTTGGATGAAGATATTGATATTCACCTTTTTTATGCCCCATCAGCTCAAGTCCTATATTAGCAATCACTTCATTAGCATTCATATTTGTACTTGTTCCAGCTCCACCTTGTATCATATCCACTACGAATTGATCATAATATCCGCCTTCTAAAATTTTATCACAAGCTTTAATAATAGCATCTTGGATGTTTTTATCTAAAAGTCCTAATTCATAATTTGCCATAGCAGCAGCTTTTTTCACTCTTGCTAAAGCTCTCACAAAACGAGGAAAATCTTTTAATCTTTCGTGAGAAATATTAAAATTTTCTACTGCTCTAAAAGTCTGCACTCCGTAATAAACCTCATCAGAAATTTCTAATTCCCCAATAAAATCGTGTTCTTTTCTTGTTCCCATAATTTAACCTTTCTAGTAGTTTTATATAAATGTTTGTTACATTTATATAATTTTCAAATAAAAATATAAAGCGATTTAGTTAATAATTAGTTAATAGAATTATCGTTTAAATAAAACATCTATAAAATGGATATTTAAGAGATTTTTTATCTCTTTATTTTTATAAAAAAATATTATTTTTTTAAATATAAAGTAAATTATATTTTATTATTTTTTGTGATATAA
>NZ_NFNY01000100.1 GCF_002179165.1 Campylobacter jejuni | reverse complement strand
ATATTTTTTATATTTAATTTCATTAGTGAAAAATCCATTTAAAACACTATATTTAGGACTTTTTAACTCTTAAATTTAATTGAAATAAATTATTTTTTTATATATAATTAAATAAAAAATATACTATTTCCAAATAAGGAGAAAAAATGCAACAACAAAGAAGAGATTTTTTGAAATGGAGTTCTTTATTTGGCACATTAGCATTAAGTCCCACAAGTCTTAGTGCCAATATGCTAAAAACTTCTCCTATAGTAAGTAAATGGGCGGGTTGTAATGTAAATTGTGGGACAAAATGCCCTGTAAAAGTGCATACAAAAGATGGGGTTATCAAATATATAAGCACTGATGACGAAGGCGATGACAGCTTTGATAAAAGACAAGTAAGAGCCTGTGTAAGGGGTAGAAGCTCAAGATATAAGGTTTATAATGCAAATCGCTTAAAAAGACCTTTAAAAAGAGTGGGAAAAAGAGGAGAAGGTAAATTTGTGCCTATTTCTTGGGAACAAGCCTTTGATGAAATTGCTAATAAAATGAAAGAAGTAAAAGAAAAATACGGCAATGAAGCATTTTTCATCACTTATTCTACTGGGACTTATGGATCTTTACTAGGAAATTGTTATGGTTCTTTATCTCCATTTGCTAGACTTTTAAGCCTTTATGGGGGATATTTAAATTATCATAATTCTTATTCTACGGCTCAAATTTCTAATGCAATGAATTTTTTCTATGGAGGATCCTTTGCTAGTGATATAGCCACTTTAAGATCTGCTAAACTTGCTATATTTTTTGGTGCAAATCATGTAGAAACTAGAATGGGAGGTGGTGGTATAGGCTATGCTTATCAAAAAGCCTTAGAAGAAAGTGGATGTAAAATTATCCATATAGATCCAAGATATAATGATTCTATGATAGGACATTGTGATGAGTGGATTCCTATAATGCCTGGGACTGATGCGGCTTTAATCGCTGCACTAGCAAATGTGATGATAAAAGAAAATTTGCTTGATAGAACTTTTCTTGATAAATACACCATAGGTTTTAGCGAAAATACCTTGCCAAAAGATGCGACTAAAAATTCAAGCTATGAAAGTTATGTTTTAGGGCTTAGTGATGGAGTAGAAAAAACACCTAAATGGGCTAGTAAAATCACAAAAATTCCAGCGCGTCGTATAGTTCAACTTGCAAGAGAAATTGCTACCATAAAGCCTTGTTTTATAGAGCAAGGTTGGGGAGTACAAAGGCATTCTAATGGAGAGCAAAATGCAAGAGCCATAGCAACTCTAGCTTGTATGATAGGAAGTGTAGGTATAGAGGGTGCAAATACAGGATGTCGCACCGGAACTAGCGTATATTATGATTTAATGAACATTCCTTGCAATAATCCTATAAAAGATTCTATACCTTGCTTTTTATACACTGATGCGATTTATCGCGGTAAAGAAATGACTGATTTAAGCGATGGAGTGCGTGGCACAACACAATTAAAACAAAATATCAAATTTATCTTTAATATCAGTGGAAATTGTCTTACAAATCAACACAGCACCATTAAAGAAGTCGATCGTATCTTAAGTGATGAAAGCCTTTGTGAATGTATAGTAGATATAAATGTAACAAGAACGCCATCAAATAATTATGCAGATTATATTTTGCCTGATGTTACAACCTTGGAGCAAGAAGATTTTTTATTGCCAAGCTCTGGATACTATAGCAATAGACCTTATATTGTATATTGTCAAAAAGCTATCGAACCTGTTGGCGAAGCAAAACCAATTTATGAAATGTGCCTTGAACTTGCAAAAAGACTTGGTATAGAAAATGAATTTAGCGAAGGAAGAACGCAAAAAGATTGGCTAAAATATCTTTATGAAGAAAGTATGAAAAAAAATCCACTTTTGCCTAGTTTTGAAGAAATGTGCGAAAAAGGACTCGTGAAATTTGACCCTGTAAAACCTGTAGTAGCGTTACAAAGCTTTATACAAGATCCGCTTAATAATCCTTTAAAAACCCCTAGTGGAAAGATTGAAATTTATAGCATAAAACTTGCACAAATGCAAAAAACTTGGAAACTAAGAGAAGGACAACAAATAGTGCCTATTCCAGTTTTTGAAAGTCAAAGAGAAGGGGTGCTTGATCCACTTAAAGAAAAATATCCATTGCAGTTTTTTGGGTATCACTATAAGGGCAGAACGCATTCTTCTTTTTGGGAAATTCCACAAATTAGAGAAACTAACCCTCAAGAAATTTGGATCAATACCATAGATGCAAACCAAAGAAATATCAAAACCGGTGATGTGGTGCAAGTAAGAAATGATTTAGGAATCATTCAAGGTATAGCAAAAGTTACGCCAAAAGTCATACCGGGTTGTGCTGTTACTTCGCAAGGTGCGTGGGCGAAATATGAAAATGGTATTGATGTAGGAACTTGCGTGAATTCTTTAGCAAGTATAGTGCCAACTGCTATTTCTAAGGGAAATGGGCAGCATTCTATTTTAGTTGAAATTGCGAAAGTTTAAGGAGATAAAATGAAATTAGAAGAAAATTCACAATTTGGCTTTATGCTGGATCAAAGCAAGTGCGTGGGTTGCAGGACTTGCTCACTTTCTTGTAAAGATTATAAAAATATGCCTGTGGGGGTTAATTTTCGCCGTGTATTTGAAACTGAAGGGGGAAATTGGACTTGTAAAGAAGATGGAAGTTTAGAACAAAGCGTTTTTGCTTATTATACTTCTATATCTTGTAATCATTGCTCTAATCCTGCTTGTCTTAAGGCTTGCCCAACCGGTGCAACAATGAAAGTAAAATGGGGCATAGTGATAGTAGAAGATAGTATGTGTATAGGTTGTAAAGCTTGTGCTATGGCTTGTCCTTATGGTGCACCACAATTTAATCATGAAAGCGGACATATGAGTAAATGCGATGGATGTTATGAGAGATTAAAAGAAGGTAAAAATCCAATTTGCGTGGATTCTTGTCCTTTTAGGGCTTTAAAAGCAGGAGATATAACAAAACTTAGAGAAGAACATGGAAATTTAGCTTCTATCACGCCTTTGCCTAATGCTTCTATCACACATCCAAATTTATGTATAGTGCCTGAAAAACATAGTTTGCCTTCAGGAAATAAAAGTGCGATTTTTCATTTGCCTCAAAATTATCAAGGAGTTAAAAATGACATCATTTAATCATATTTTAAGTGAAATGCCTTTAGTGCTTTTTACTATTTTAGCTCAAGCTTTTATTGGACTTAGCTTGGTTTATGCACCTGCTTTGATAAATGGTTATAAAAACAATGCGAATTTAAAATCTTTTGGGCTAGTTTTAGGCGTGGCAATGGTGATTGCTTTTATCCCCTCTTTGTTTCACTTAAATGATATTACGCATATTTTTAATGTATTAAATAGAATGGGAGTATTTTATGCCAACAATGAATGGCATATAGGATGGATGAATAATGAAATTTTATTCGTATCTCTTGTATGTGTTTTAGGCTTTTTACTTTTTCTAAAAACTTCAAATTGGATATTTTATCTTACACTAATATGTGGAATTTTAGGACTTTTCTTTATGAGTGGGGCTTATGGTGCTATGCAAGAAAGCGTGCCAACTTGGGATTTTAAAATCACTTTGCTTTATTTTTTCGCTAGTGCTATATTTTTAGGTGCTATTGTTTATTATTGTTTTTTTGAAAATGGTGAACATGAAAGAAAAATGTCGTTTTTTGCAGGACTTATAGGCATAGGACTTCTAAGCACTGCTATAGTTTTACAAACCTTGCATGTGGGGCAAACTTGGATTATGGGGCTTGTGAATCCTTTTGAACTTTTAGGTGGAACTTATGTATGGTTTATATCGCTTTCTTTTGCATTTCTAGGACTTGGCATTACCACTTGGTATTTGCATAATTATTTACGCGAAAGATTTAAGAGTAAATTTTTTGCATATTTTGCTCTGCTTTGTGCATTTTTAGGAGTATTTACTACTAGAATGCTATTTTATGGACTCATAAGCACACAAATTATGCTAGGGCATTTTTAATGAGAAGCTTAGCTATAGATGTGTTTATCAATTTTTTGCAAAATCCACCTGATGAAAATTTACTTTCAAAACTCCAAAAAGATAAGCTTTGGCAAAATTGGTTTTTGAAAAATGAAAATCCATTACAGATAGAAGCCTTAAAACTTCTATCTAGTAATGAAAACGAAAAAACCATAGGAAGTGATTTTGTGAATTTGTTTTTAAGCGATGTGGATTTTGTAAAAGCACCTCCCTTTGCGTCTTTTTATCTGGATAAAGATAAAGAAATTTATTCTTGTAATTCTGATAAAATAAAAAACATTTTTTTAAACAATCAATTTTTAAATTTTTTAGAAAATGAACCCGCTGATAGCTTGATAAATGAGCTTTTATTTATAAAAGAATTGTTAAAAAATGATGATAAAAAAATATTAAAAGCTTTTTTAAAAGAAGAATTTTTTACTTGGTTTAATATGTGGAATGATGATTTAACGAAGGAAGCAAAAAGCGATTTTTATAAAGGCTTGGCAATGCTTATGAAAGATTTTTTTAAAGAATTAGGAAAAGAGCTTAATTAACAAGGATCAATTTTTTCTTTTTATTTAAGAGTTAAAATATCCTTTTTAATTCAAAAAAAGGAAAAATATGACTCAAGAACAAATAAAAATCATCAAAGATTGTGTGCCGATTTTACAAAAAAGCGGAGAGGATTTAACCAAGGAATTTTATAAAATTTTATTTTCTGATTATCCAGAAGTAAAACCTATGTTTAATATGGAAAAGCAAAGTTCAGGAGAGCAGCCAAAAGCTTTAGCAATGGCAATCTTAATGGCGGCTAAAAATGTGGAAAATTTAGAAAATATGAGAAGTTTTGTAGATAAAATCGCCATCACTCATGTAAATTTGGGCGTAAAAGAAGAGCATTATCCTATAGTTGGAATTTGCCTTTTAAAAGCGATTAAAAATCTTTTAAACCCTGAAGAAAAAGTGCTTAAGGCTTGGGAGATAGCTTATGAAAAAATTGCTAAATTTTATATAGAGATAGAAAAAAATCTTTATGATAAAAAATGATTTTAGTGGAATTTTCCACTAAAATCATTTTTGCTTTAAATTGATAATATTTTAATTAAAAAGAAGCAAAAACATTATCTTAAAGTGCATAGCTTAGAAGAAGCCTTGCAATACTTAAAAAATATAAAGATGATTTGAGTAAAAAAGATTATAAAGAAATTAAATCTATTATTTGCGGACACGCATTGAAGATATTTTTGCAAATGAAGAAGATATTATTATGCTAGTAAAAATGAGTGCATATAATCTAAGTAGTGATGAGATACTAAAGGAATACAAAGAAAAAGGATTTGTAGAATATGAGAGAAAATAAAATCTCACTCAAAGCAAGCAATCAAATTCCTAGCTTTTTCCTTGATATTTTCACCTTTTAGCTCACTAATCTCGCCATTTTGCGCCAGTAAAATTCTATCCGCACTATCAAAATACGCATCATCGTGCGTAATCGCAAAAATCGTTTTACCCTGCTCTTTTAGTAATGGTAAAAGCTTAGTATAAAAAAATCTTCTAAAAACCGGATCTTGATCAGCAGCCCATTCATCAAGGACTAAAATATCTCTTTCTTCAAGCAAGGCAATAAACATAGCTAGACGCTTTTTTTGTCCTGTGGAAAGCTTTGTAAAGCTTAATTCATTGTCTTTTACCCGCGTTTTGTGATTTAATTCTAAAAATTCAAGCCAAAATTTGATTTTTTCTTCATCTGCAAAGCCGTTTTTGCTTAAAGTTTTACTAAAAAGATGAAAATCGCTAAAAACCGCAGAAATAAGCGATCTATAATCATTTAAATTCTCATCATCGATTTTTTTATCATCCACACAAATTTCACCAGCACTTGGTTTAAAAAGCCCTGTTAAAAGCATACAAAAAGTAGATTTTCCGCTTCCATTTTTACCGATTAAAAATACAAGCTCACCCTTTTTAAGCTCCAAATTTACAGGTCTTAAATGAAAATTTTCTTCATAAGAAAAACTCGTATTTTTAAAAGAAATTCTTTGCCAATTTTTGATAAAATTTGTTTTTTCAAAATTTTCTTTATACTCGTCAAGTTCTAGTTTTGCGATTTTTTCCAAAGCAATTTTTGCTAAAAGTAAAGTAGGAAAAGAACTTATCATCGAAACTAAAGGCGTCCTTAAAAATAAAATAGAAAGTGCTATAGTCGTAGCTTCTGCCACACTTGCCCATTGAAATTCTAAAGCCAAATAAAACTCCACACCCACTAAAGCCAAAAGTGTTACATTGGTAAAATTTGAAGAAAGATTATTAAAAAAATTACCCAAAGTACTATTTTTCTTTTTATCTTTTGCATTATTTTCAAATTCAAGCTCATAATAAAGCTTGGCACGATCTTTGTTGATGATAAGCTCTTTGTGTCCATCTAAGATATTTTGATAATTATTTTGCAAAGCATCATCGTTTTCCCTTGCTTTGCGAAAATAAAAATACACTTTCATCATCAAAAAATTATTGATAATAAAAACCGCAGCAATCCAAAACGCACAAAGAATGAAAATTTGAGGAGAAAGATAACACAAATACACGCTAGTGCAAAGGATTAGTATGCTTGATTGCAAAAAATCAGGCAAACGCAAAAGCCCAAAAGAAATATTTCTCACATCGCTTCCTAAAGACGCTAAAATCCTTGCTTTACCTACTTTTGTTACTTTTAATAATGGAGTATCTAAAATCTGCTTTACCACGCGTCTTTGCATAGAAAAAATGAAATTTTGCCCAAAAATACTAAGCCCCAACTCAACTATAGTCGAACTTATAAAAAATATCAAAAGCAAAACTAAAAAATAAAAAATAGGGATGTTTTGAGTATTTTTAAGCAAATATTCATTAATAAATGCAAGTGTTAAAACTCCAACACCACTTGTAATACAAGAAAAAAACAAAAAAGAAATAAATTTAAGTTTATTTTGCTTAAGCATTTCTATGATAAAAGGCATCTTAACTCCAAAAAAAATATCTAATTATAACAATATTTTAAGAATGCTTATCAAAATTTGCAATATTTTTTGCAATAATAGCTGCGATTATGGCTATCAAAGCTAAAAATATCATATAAAAACTCATACCATAATAAAAAGGATTTTTATTTTTGGTGGCTAAATAATCAAGCCAATAAGCTAACTGCGGAGTGATACCACCTGAAATGGCATAAGCTATATTATAAGCAAAAGAAATTCCTGAAAACCTGATTTTGGCTCTAAAAACCTCGCACATAATAATAGGTGCAAAAACATTAATACTGCCGAAAAAACAAACCAATATATACAAAATACGCACGAAAGAAAAATCTTTAAGCACATATAAAAAATAAAAATATAAAATACAACTTAAAGCAAACAAAATAACATTAATTAGACAAATTTTAAACATACTAAATTTATCCACCAAA
The DNA here is from genome assembly GCF_002179165.1 of Campylobacter jejuni. Taxonomy (GTDB): domain Bacteria; phylum Campylobacterota; class Campylobacteria; order Campylobacterales; family Campylobacteraceae; genus Campylobacter_D; species Campylobacter_D jejuni_B. Next base: position 21,701 of record NZ_NFNY01000100.1, on the reverse strand, counting down.
TACCCTATAAAAGCACCACCTAAAGCTATAGCGATAATGCCGCTCATTTGTAAATAACTTGCTTGTATATAATTTAACATTAAAATACTAGGCATAAATTTTGGCATCAATAACACAAGCACAACCACACAACCCGTTAAAACCCAAGTTGCCAAAACAGAAGCTAACAAGCTTTGTGTGATATTTTTTTCTTTAAATAAATCTTTAAGCGGAAAAGAACTAAGGCTTTGCTCTGCTTGCATTTGTTTAAAAATAGGGGTTTCTTGTAAAAATTTACGCAAATATATAGAAATAATCCCAAAAACACCTCCTATAAAAAAAGCAATACGCCACGCATAAGCTGCAATTTCTTCGGTGCTAAAAGCCGCATTAATAAGTAAAAACACTATACTTCCAAGTAAAATCCCAAAAGCCATAGCTGAATTTAAACAACTCAAAAAGAAAGCTTTTTGATTTTCCTTACAATGCTCCCTTACAAAAACCCAAGCACCAGGGAGTTCTCCACCTATAGCTATGCCTTGAAAAATTCTTATAAGTATAAGCAAGACAGGTGCTAAATAGCCAAGAGTTTCATAACCTGGTATAAAAGCTAAGGCAAAAGTAGGAAGCACCATAAGCAAAATGCTTAGCATAAACATATTTTTACGCCCAAATTTATCACCAAAATGTGCCATTACTATGCCGCCTATTGGTCTTGCTAAATATCCTGCTGCAAAAGCTCCATAAGTATTTAACAAAGCCCAAAAATTTCCTATATCTTTAGGAAAAAATACATTAGCAATATACTCGGCAAAAAATACAAAAATAATAAAATCATAAAATTCTAAAGTCCCACCAAGCGAAGAAAGTCCTAAAATTTTAAATTCTTTTGTGCTAAATTTGGATTTTTTCATTATCTATACCTTAAAAAGTTAAAAATAGGCATTATACTACAAATACCTATAAATATAAACAATTCATTTAAATTTTATTTATTTTTATTGTATTGCAAAATATTTATAATGCAAACCTTAAGCAAAATTTTTAATAATTTTTGATAAAATAAGAACTTTTGAAATCTATTGAGAGGAGAAAAAATTTGGCAAAAGATGATGTGATTGAAATCGATGGCACAGTGCTTGAAGCTTTACCTAATGCAAATTTCAAAGTCGAACTTGACAATAAACATGTAATTTTATGTCATATAGCAGGGAAAATGCGTATGCACTATATAAGGATTATGCCAGGAGATAAAGTCAAAGTCGAACTTACACCTTATAGCCTTGATAAAGGGCGTATCACTTTTAGATATAAATAATCTAAGTTATTTAAAAGCTAATTTTAGATACAATTAGCGTTTTTGCGACAAAATGTATCGAACTATATGAAGAGGTATTTTTAAAATCCACCACTTATTTTAAAAATAGTTGGTTATTCATAAAACCTGATGCAGTCGTAAATCAAGTGGAATTTATTTCAAGGAGAACTCATGAAAGTGAGACCATCGGTTAAAAAGATGTGCGACAAGTGCAAAGTAGTTCGCCGTAAAGGCGTAGTTCGCATTATTTGCGAAAATCCAAAACATAAACAAAGACAAGGATAAACATGGCTCGTATCGCAGGTGTGGATTTACCAAAGAAAAAAAGAATTGAATATGGACTTACCTATATCTATGGTATAGGACTTTTTACTTCGAGAAAAATCTTGGATAAAACAGGCATTTCTTATGATAAAAGAGTGCATGAATTAAGCGAAGATGAAGCAGCAGTTATCAGAAAAGAAATCCAAGAAAACTATATGGTTGAAGGGGATTTAAGAAAGCAAGTTGCTATGGATATTAAAGCACTTATGGATTTAGGAAGCTTTAGAGGCTTAAGACACAGAAAAGGCTTACCAGTTCGCGGACAAAAAACAAAAACAAACGCAAGAACTAGAAAAGGTAAAAGAAAAACTGTTGGTGCAAAATCATAAGGATAAAAAATGGCAAAAAGAAAAATCGTAAAGAAAAAAGTGGTTAAAAAAAATATAGCAAAAGGTATTGTTTATATCAGTGCAACTTTTAACAATACCATGGTAACAGTTACCGATGAAATGGGAAATGCTATTGCTTGGAGTAGTGCAGGTGGTCTAGGATTTAAGGGTTCTAAAAAATCAACTCCTTATGCAGCACAACAAGCAGTAGAAGATGCTTTAAATAAAGCAAAAGAACACGGAATTAAAGAAGTAGGCATTAAAGTGCAAGGGCCAGGAAGCGGTAGAGAAACTGCTGTAAAAAGCGTAGGTGCTATGGAAGGAATTAAAGTAACTTTCTTAAAAGATATTACTCCATTAGCTCATAATGGTTGCAGACCGCCTAAGCGTCGTCGTGTCTAAGAAAAGATAAAATTTAGGAGATTAATTATGGCAAGATATAGAGGACCAGTAGAAAAATTAGAAAGACGCTTTGGTGTTAGCTTGGCATTAAAAGGAGAAAGAAGACTAGCAGGAAAAAGCGCACTTGATAAACGCCCTTACGCACCAGGACAACATGGAGCAAGAAAAGGTAAAATCAGCGAATACGGACTTCAATTAAGAGAAAAGCAAAAAGCTAAATTTATGTATGGCGTAAGCGAAAAGCAATTCAGAAGACTTTTTGCAGAAGCAGCGAGAAAAGATGGAAATACAGGGGTTTTACTCATCCAACTTTTAGAGCAAAGACTTGATAATGTTGTTTATAGAATGGGCTTTGCTACTACTCGTCGTTTTGCAAGACAACTTGTAACTCATGGGCATATTTTAGTGAATGGAAAAAGAGTAGATATACCTAGCTTTAGAGTAGAAGCAGGTGCAAAAATCGAAGTTATCGAAAAAAGCAAAAACAACCCTCAAATCACAAGAGCAATCGAACTTACTGCACAAACTGGTATCGTTGCTTGGGTGGATGTGGAAAAAGACAAAAGATTTGGAATTTTCACTAGAAAACCTGAAAGAGAAGAAGTTGTCATTCCAGTAGAGGAAAGATTTATCGTTGAGCTTTACTCTAAGTAATAGGGGCTAAATATGAGAAATATTACAACATCTGCTTATACGCCAACAGAATTTACTATAGAAAATATCAGTGATACTGTGGCTAAAATCAGTGCTTGGCCTTTTGAGATCGGCTATGGAATTACCTTAGCCCATCCTTTACGCCGTTTGCTTTACACTAGCACCATAGGTTACGCTCCAACAGCAATTTGTATTGATGGAGTAGCACACGAATTTGATAGTATGCGTGGCATGCTTGAAGATGTAGCACTTTTTATCATCAATCTTAAAAAACTACGCTTCAAACTTAAAAGTGACTCAAATAAAGAGGTGATAGAATTCAGCTTTAAAGGCCCTAAAGAAATCTATGGTAAGGATTTAAATAACGATCAAGTTGAAGTAGTAAATACAGATGCGTATTTAGCAACCATCAACGAAGATGCAGATCTTAAATTCACTCTTATTATTGAAAAAGGGATTGGCTATGTGCCTAGCGAAGAAATTAAAGAGCTTTTAAATGACTCAAATTTCATAGCTCTTGATGCTTTTTTTACCCCAGTAAGAGAAGCGACTTATGATATTGAGAAAGTTTTATTTGAAGACAATCCTGACTATGAAAAAGTGGTTTTAACTATCACTACTGATGGGCAAATCACTCCAAATGAAGCTTTTCAAAATGCTTTAGAGGCTATGTATAAACAATTGTCAGTTTTTGATAAAATTACAAATGTAAGAAGTATTATCAAAAATCAAGCTACAAGCAATGAATTAGAAAATACTAAATTGTTGCAAAATATTACAGACTTAAATTTAAGTGCAAGAAGTTATAACTGCCTTGAAAAAGCTGGGGTTGTTTATATAGGCGAACTTGCTTTAATGAGTGTTAATGAGCTTGCTGGACTTAAAAATTTAGGTAAAAAATCTTTAGATGAAATTAAAAGCATTATGGAAAGTATAGGTTTTCCTGTAGGAACTTCCAAACTTAGCGACAATAAAGATTTGCTTAAGAAAAAAATCGATGAACTTAAAGCACAAAACGAAGGATAAAGAATGAGACATAAACACGGATATAGAAAGCTTGGCAGAACTTCATCTCATCGTGCTGCCTTGTTAAAAAATTTAACCATAGCTTTAGTTAATAGCGGTAAAATCGAAACAACTTTACCAAAAGCTAAAGAATTAAGAGGCTATGTAGAAAGACTTATTACCAGAGCAAGACTTGGAGATTTTAACGCACACAGAGTGGTTTTTGCTGCTTTGCAAGATAAAAGTGCAACAAACAAACTCGTAAGTGAGATAGCTCCAAAATTTAAAGAAAGAAATGGTGGTTACACAAGAATCATCAAAACAAGAATTCGCCGTGGCGATGCAGCTGAAATGGCGTTTATCGAATTTGTAGCTTAAAAATTCCAGCTTAGGCTGGAATTATCTGGATTTATTTTGCTTTTTTTCTTTTCATCATTTATTTATATTCTTTTTGTTTTTGTTTTAGCTTTTTTTATTTTTTATAAACTTGAAAATTATAATCTCAAAATCAGAATTTCTTTCTTTGGTAGCACTTTGATAATGGGTATTGGTTTATTTTTATGTTATATTAAATTTAGTTTTAATATAGAAAATATTTTTCTTATTTTTACTGCGATTATTTTTTTTATTTGTCTTGTTTTTGGACTTTTGAGAAGTTTTTAATTTTTTATCAAAAATCATTTTTGTGTTTTTATTAATTTATTAAATTTGCTAATTATCTATTCAACGAACGCTGTGAAAATTATCGTAATAAGTCTTGAGAGTATGAAAATTAAGGATTTTATATTTCTTTTATTATATTGTCTTTATTGAAGATAACAAATCCAATTTATTTTTTACTTATAATGTATTGTTATGAAAATTTTCATTATAAAAATGCAATATTCTTAGTTTTGTTTTTTAATGTTTTTTTGTTTGGTTTATCCTTCTTTATTAACTTTTTTAACTTTCCCTTTTTGATTTTCTTATTTTTAGACCTAAAGAAAATAAAGACAAAAAATTTAAATGATTATTTCAAAAAAGACGATTTTTAGCCAAAATTTCAACTACTTATGCTAATATAATCTTTATTTCATTAACAAGGATTAAATATGCAAGAAAATTCTCGTTTGCGTCTTGCCATACAAAAATCAGGCAGACTTTCAAAAGAATCTATAGAGCTTTTAAACAAATGCGGGATTAAAATGCATATTCACGAGCAAAGTCTTATTGCTTTTTCGACCAATCTACCTATAGATATTTTACGCGTTAGAGATGATGATATACCAGGACTTATTTTCGATGGTGTTGTTGATCTTGGTATTATAGGTGAAAATGTTTTGGAAGAAAACGAACTAGAGCGAAAAAGCTTAGGCGAAGAAGTAAATTATAAGCTTTTAACAAAACTCGATTTTGGTTATTGTAGGCTTTCACTTGCCCTACCCGAAGAGAAAAAATTTGAAAATTTAAAAGATTTTGAAAATTTAAGAATCGCCACTTCTTACCCACAGCTTTTAAAACGCTTTATGAAAGAAAATAATATTAATTATAAAAATTGTATGCTGACAGGTTCTGTTGAAGTTGCACCAAGGGCAAATTTAGCTGATGCAATTTGTGATTTAGTCTCAAGCGGTGCGACTTTACAAGCTAATAACCTAAAAGAAGTTAAAGTCATTTACAAATCTCGTGCGTGTTTGATACAAAGATCAAATTCTTTAAGCGATGAAAAACAGGCTTTAATTGATAAAATTATGCTTAGGGTTGCTGGAGTAATGCAAGCAAGAGAAAGCAAATACATCATGCTACACGCTCCAAAAGAAAAACTTGATATTATCCAATCTTTACTTCCAGGTGTAGAAAAACCAACCATTTTACCTTTAGCACACGATGAAAAAAATGTGGCTTTGCATATGGTGAGTAAAGAAAATCTTTTTTGGGAAACCATGGAAGCTTTGAAAGAAGAAGGTGCGAGTTCGATTTTAGTTTTACCGATAGAAAAAATGTTAAAGTGAGAAAAAATGCAAATAATAAATTTTAATGAATTAAATGAAATCCAAAAACAAGAAGTTTTAAAACGCCCTGCAATAGCAGCAAAAGATGAAATTTCAAAAATCGTAACTTCTATAATCGAAGAAGTAAGGCTTAAAGGCGATGAAGCCTTGATAGAACAAGCTTTAAAATTTGATAAAACTCAAATTTCAAGCATAAAAATAAGCGAAGAAGAGCTAGAAATTGCAAGTGCTCGTTTAAGCAAAGATCTAAAAGATGCTATTTTGGTGGCCTATGAAAATATCAAAAAATTCCACGAAGCACAAATTCCGCAAGAAATCTCCGTTGAAACCACTAAAGGTGTAAAATGTGAAGTTTTAACGCGTCCTATCGAAAAAGTAGGACTTTATATACCAGGGGGCTTAGCACCTTTATTTTCAACCGTTTTAATGCTAGCAATTCCAGCTAAAATTGCAAAATGCGAAAAAATAGTTTTAGCAAGTCCGGCTAAAATAAGTGATGCAACGCTTTTTTGTGCTAAACTTTGCGGAGTAGATGAAATTTATCAAATGGGCGGTGCAGGAGCCATAGCAGCACTTGCTTATGGGACAAAAAGCGTTTTAAAAGTGGATAAGATTTTTGGACCAGGAAATGCCTTTGTAACTGAAGCAAAACGCCAAGTAAGTAGTGATATAAATGGAGCAGCTATTGATATGCAAGCAGGACCTAGTGAAGTTTTAGTTATCGCAGATGAAAAAGCGAATGCAAAATTTGTAGCTAGCGATTTGCTTTCACAAGCCGAGCATGGAGCAGATTCTCAAGTGATTTTAGTGTGTTTAAGCAAGGAATTTGCACAAAGGGTAAGCGATGAAGTAAGTTTTCAGCTTGAAAATTTACCAAGAAAAGAATTAGCAAGTAAAAGCATAGCAAATTCAAGAATCATCATTGCAAAAGATTTAAATCAAGCCTTAGAAATTTCAAATGCATATGCACCAGAACATTTAATCATACAAACACAAAATCCACGCGAACTTTTAAGCAAAGTCAAACACGCAGGATCGGTATTTTTAGGCGAGTTAAGCCCAGAATCTATGGGAGATTACGCAAGTGGAACCAATCATGTTTTACCAACCTATGGGCTTACAAGAACGCATTCTAGTTTAGGTTTGGCAGATTTTAGCAAAAGAATGAGTGTGCAAGAGCTTAGCAAAGAAGGCTTTTTAAATTTAGGAAAAAGCGTTGAAATTTTAGCCGCAAATGAACATTTAGATGCACATAAAAACGCTGTTTCATTTCGCTTGGAAAGTTTAAAATGAGTAAAAAAATCCTTTTTATTGATAGAGATGGCACGATTATAGAAGAGCCAAAAAGCGATTTTCAAATCGATAGTCTTGAAAAACTTCGTTTTGAAAAAGGCATAATTCCCACGCTTTTAAAACTTAAAAATTTTGGTTTTAAATTCGTACTTGTTTCCAATCAAGACGGCCTTGGAACACAAAGTTTTCCTAAAGATAGTTTTGAAATACCTCAACAAAAAATGCTAGATATTTTACAAAGTTGCGGCATAGAATTTAAAGATATTTTCATTTGTCCGCATTTTGAAGATGAGAATTGTGAATGCAGAAAGCCAAAAACTGCATTGCTTAATGATTATATCAAGCATAATTTATACGATAAAGAACAAAGTTTTGTCATAGGTGATCGCGATACTGATATGATCTTAGCTTCAAATTTAGGCATTCGTGGCTTAAAATACGGCGATTTAAACTGGAAAGAAATCGAAGAAGAAATTTTAAGCTCTTTTCGCACTGCAAGTATTTCACGCGTCACTAAAGAAACTAATATTAGCGTTAAAGTGTGTTTAAATGGTGGCAAAATGGCTATTAGCACAGGAATTGCATTTTTTGATCATATGCTTGAACAAATCGCAGTGCATGGTGGGATAGGACTTGAAATTTCTTGCAAAGGCGATTTGGAGATTGATGAGCACCACAGCGTTGAAGATGTGGCTTTAGCCTTAGGAAGTGCTATAAAAAAAGCCTTAGGGGATAAAATAGGCATAGCAAGATATGGTTTTGTTTTACCTATGGATGAGTGTTTGGCAAGTTGTGCGATTGATTTTTGCAACCGCCCACATTTAATCTACAAAGCTAAATTTAAAAAAGAAAAATTAGGCGAGTTAAGCACAGAAATGATAGAACACTTTTTTTACTCATTAAGCTACTCAATGGGAGTAAGTTTACATTTAAAAATCAAAGGTAAAAACGATCATCACAAAGCCGAAGGACTTTTTAAAGCCTTTGCAAAAGCTTTAAAAATGGCAGTAAAAATAGAAAGCGAAAATTTAGCCAGCTCCAAAGGGGTGATATGAAAAAAATATTTTTTGAGTTTAAACAATGAGTCAAAAAGATGATGTGATAGCGGCCTTAGAAAATAATAAAGGTTTTGCTACTTTAAGTGAACTTTATAGACTTACCAATACCAGTCATTGGGGGACAAAAACTCCATATGCTAGTATCAGAAGAATAGTTCAAACTCATAAAGAATTTTATAAAATCACTTCAGGACTTTGGGGTTTAAGTGAAAAAAAACAAGAAATTGATAAAAATCTAAATTTAAAAGATGATGAAAATCAATTTACGCATTCTTATTATCAAGGGCTTATTGTTTTGCTTGGAAATTTAAGAGGCTTTGAAACTTTTATTCCAAATCAAGATAAAAATAAATATTTTACAAATACCAAGCTTTGCGATTTAACGACTTTAGAGTCTATTTATAAATTTACTTATGAAAAACTTATCCAAAAAGCTAAATTTAGCGATTGTATTTGGTTTAATGAAAGAAAAATGCCTTATGCTTTTTATGAAGTCGAGCATTCTACAAATATTAAAAATTCAATTAATCGTTTTTATGAATTGCAAGATTTTAGAGCGAAATTTTATATCGTTGCCCATAAAAATAGATATAAAGAATTTCAAAATATTATTTCAAATTCAATCTATAAAGAAATCAAAGACATAGTGCGTTTTGCGGATTATGATAGTATTGCTAAACAATACGAAAAAGAAAGTATCAAATGTGAAATGGGAATTTAAAATATGAAACTAGTTATCATCGATACAGCTTGTGCGAATTTAGCTTCACTTAAATTTTGCCTTGATAGATTAGGTTTTAATGCTAAAATCAGCAGAGATTTAAAAGATTTAGAAAATGCGGATAAGCTTTTTTTACCAGGGGTTGGCACCGCAGCAAAGGCAATGAGCAATTTAGAAAGTTTTCACTTAGTAGAATTTTTAAAAAATACTAAAAAACCAATGCTAGGAATTTGCTTAGGAATGCAAATTTTAGGTGATTTTTCAGAAGAACTTGAGCAAAAAACCTTAGGAATTATCCCTTTTAAAACGCAAATTTTTACACTTCCAAAGGAATATTCTTTACCGCATATGGGCTGGAATGAAGTTTCAAGCACACATCCACTTTTTAAAGGCTTAAATGGGGCTTATTTTTACTTTGTGCATAGTTATTGCGTAGCGTTAAATGATTATACCATTGCTTCTTGCGAGTATGGGGTGAAATTTAGTGCATCTTTGGCAAAAGATAATTTTTATGGTGTACAATTTCACCCTGAAAGAAGCGGTGAAGCGGGGGAGAGATTGATTTTAAATTTCATTAAGGATATAGGATGACACAAATAATCCCCGCACTTGATCTAATCGATGGGCAAGTGGTGCGTCTTGTAAAAGGTGATTACAAGCAAAAAAAGGTTTATAAATACGACCCTTTAGAAAAATTTAAAGAATACGAAAAAGCAGGAGCGACTTGGCTTCATTTGGTGGATTTAAGCGGAGCAAAGGATACAAACAAAAGACAGCTTGCTTTGATAGAAAAGTTAGCCAGTAAAGTAAGCGTGAATTTACAAGTTGGCGGCGGAATTCGTACCAAAACGGAGATAAAGGCCTTGCTTGAAAGTGGTGTTAAACGCGTAGTAATTGGATCTTTAGCAATCAAAAATCCTGCTCTTTGTGTGGAAATTTTGCAAGATTTTGGAAGCGAAGCTATTGTCTTGGCTTTGGATACGATTTTAAAAGATGATTACAAAATTGTCATTAATGCTTGGCAAGATACAAGCGATAGAAAACTAATGGAAGTTCTAGAATTTTATAATGCTAAAGGCTTAAAACATATACTTTGCACTGATATTTCAAAAGATGGCACTATGCAAGGAGTAAATGCCAAACTTTACAAGCTTATTCATGAAATTTTTCCAAATATCCATATACAAGCAAGTGGTGGTGTAGCAAGTTTAGAAGATCTTAAAAAACTAAAGGGTATTTGTAGTGGTGTGATTGTCGGAAAAGCCTTATTAGATGGAGTTTTTAGCGTAGAAGAAGGGATAAAATGTCTGGCAAATTAACTTATAAAGAATTGATTGTAGAAGTTTTAAAACAAACTAAAAAGCCTTTAAGTGCGAATGAAATTTGGCAAATTGCTTGTGAAAAAGGCTTAAATAAAAAGCTTAGCAGTATAGGGCAAACGCCTATAAAGACTTTAGAAGCTAGAATTTATACGGATATAAAAGAAATGATAGATAATGCTTTATTTTTAAAAACTTCTTTAAAACCGACAACTTTTTGGCTAAAAGAACGAGAAAAAGAGCTTTTAAAGCTTGAAAATAAAAACGAAATTATCAAAGAAAAACAAGAAAAAAATAATTTCCATGAAAGAGATTTGCACCCATTATTAGTGAAATTCTTATACGAAAACGCGGATTTTAATTTAAATTGTAAAACCATTTACCACGAGCAAAGCAAAAAGGGTAAAAGTGGCGAAGATAAATGGAATTATCCTGATATTGTAGGAGTTTATTTTCCCTATGATGATTATGAAAAAGAAACCATAACGCTTTTAGAAAATATCAAGCAAAATAGCTATAAACTTTTTTCTTTTGAACTTAAAATTGCTTTGAATTTTTCAAATTTAAAAGAAAGCTATTTTCAAGCTGTGAGTAATTCTAGCTGGGCAAATGAAGGTTATTTAGTGGTTTTAAAAGAAATTGATAGCGAAGTTTTAAGCGAGCTAAGACGCTTAAATCAAAGCTTTGGCATAGGAGTGATAAAGCTTGAAAAAGATATTTTTAATTCTTCGATTTTACTCAGTGCAAAAGAAAGAAAACTTGACATACAAACCTTAAATATGCTTATTAACAAAAATCCAAATTTTAAAGAATTTATAGATGATATAAATAAGCAAATCAAACTAGGCAGTGAAGCTAAAATTCAAGCCAAATTTGACAAAATTAAAAGCGATGAAGAAATACAAAAATATCTTAAAGAAAAAGGTATTTGAAGGGATAAAATGCTTACAAAACGCATAATTGCATGTTTAGATGTAAAAGATGGTAGAGTGGTGAAAGGAACGCAGTTTAAAAACCATAAAGATATGGGAGATATTATAGAGCTTGCAAAGCATTATTCGCAAAATGGTATTGATGAACTTGTGTTTTATGATATAACTGCAAGTGCTAGAAAAGAACGCATTTCAAGAAATTGGGTAAGCGAAGTGGCTAAAAATATCAACATTCCTTTTTGTGTCGCAGGTGGCATTAAAAGCGAAGAAGATGCGGCGGAGCTTTTGGCTAATGGAGCGGATAAAATTTCTATCAATTCCCCTGCCTTAAACGATCCAAATTTAATCACACGACTTGCAAAAAGCTTTGGCGTACAATGCGTTGTAGTTGGCATTGATAGCTTTAAAGATGAAAATGGGAATTTAAAGGTATTTAAATACACAGGCGATGAAAATACGAGCACACACAGCGGAAAAAGCACAATAGAATGGGTTAAGGAAGTCCAAAATTTAGGCGCAGGAGAAATCGTGCTAAATATGATGAATCAAGATGGCGTTAAAAATGGCTATGATTTAGAGCAATTAGTCTTAATAAAAAAAGAATGCAAAGTGCCTCTAATCGCAAGTGGCGGAGCTGGAAAAATGGAGCATTTTTTAGAGGCTTTTGAAATAGGCGTTGATGGAGCTTTAGCAGCTTCTGTTTTTCATCAAAAAATCATTGATATTAAAGAACTAAAAAATTATTTAAAAGCTAAAAATGTGAGCGTAAGGATATAAAAATGCAAAATTATGAAAATTTAAATGAAAAAATCAATTGGCAAAAAGTGGATGGACTTATCCCTGCCATAGTGCAAGACGCTAAAACTTGCGAAGTTTTAATGCTAGGATTTATGGATCAAAAAGCTTTAGAAAAGAGTTTGGAAAGTAAAAAGGTTGTGTTTTTTTCACGCACCAAAAATCGCCTTTGGATGAAAGGCGAAGAAAGCGGGAATTTCTTAAATATAGTGGATTTAAGCCTTGATTGTGACAATGATACGCTTTTGATTTTGGTTAATCCCATTGGAGCTACTTGTCACACAGGCGATATTTCTTGCTTTGAAAAGCTTTCTAAAAAAGCGGATTTTGTCTTTTTATCGCGTTTAGAAAAGTTGATAAATTTACGCAAAAATGCCGATGAAAGCACTTCTTACACTGCAAAACTTTTTAAAAGTGGCACAAAACGCATCGCACAAAAAGTCGGCGAAGAAGGCGTAGAAACTGCACTAGCAGCGACGATTAAAGATAAAGATGAGTTAATTTGCGAAGTGGCTGATTTACTTTATCATTTAAGCGTTTTACTAGCAGATGCGAATTTAAGCTTAAATGATGTGATTGCCAAGCTTAAAGAAAGACATAAAGAGTAATTTGAAAAAGCTCATTTTAAGTCTTTTGATATTTTTTGCTTATCCTGCTTTGATGATGCTTTTAATTTTAATGCATAGAAAATACATATCCGAAGTGCCAATACTAGGTTTTCATACAAACGAAGAGTTATTTAAACGAGCGAGTATTTATTATTTTTATCTTTTAGCGATTCATATCCCTTTATTTTTAGTGTGGAAAAAAGTTATTTCAAAGATAGAAAGTTTAGATTTTATAAACACTTTTTATTTTGGGATTGCTTTTAGTCTTTGTGTGTTTTTCTTGCTTACCTTGCCTTTAGATGGGCATTTAGCTTTAGTGCCTTTCTATGTGTGTTGTTTAGTTTTGTCTTTGTTTTTAAATTTATTTATTTTTGTTTTAAGAAAATTTCTTATTTTACTTGGAAAAAACTTATTTTTATAATAACTACATTGCTAGGTATTTGTGCAGGTTTGGCCTATATCTTTTTTTGCCTTTATTATCAACTTTATATTTTTGACAATTACGATTTTTTAGGTAAATTCTATAATATCCCTTCTTACAAAAGACCTTTGAATTTTATATTTTGATTAAAGATATAAATAAAAGTCCGATTTTAGACTTTTATTTATTAGTTTTATTGTTTAATGCAAAGCCTCATTAAGCTTAATTGCTTTTTTATTTAAACTCACTATCATGGCTCCACTGATAGAATCTTGACGGAAATGAAGCCCATTTAAGCCTTTAAGCTCAATACCTTTATAAATTTCTTTATCAAAATTAAAATAAGGATTAAGTCTGGTAAGTTCTTCGCTGTCTTTGAGTAAAAATTTTGTCCCTTCTAACACCGCAATTCCCGCATCAACTATACAATTATCCCCCAAAGGAATCCCAGTAACTGAATTTGCCCCTAAAAGACAAGCTTTCCCTACACTTATAGCGTTTCCACTTGTCCCACTCAAAACACCTAAAATTGAAGCTCCACCGCCAATATCAGTTCCTTCTCCTACAATAGCACTTGAACTGATACGCCCTTCAACCATACAAGCTCCTGTTGTCCCTGCATTAAAATTCACATAAGACGCACCTGGCATTATCGTTGTTCCTGCAGCCAAAGATGCACCCATTCTTACTTTGGAACTTTCTAAAATTCTTGTATTGTCTTCTGGAATAATATGTGCTAAAAAGCGTGGAAATTTATCAACAAAATCAATTTTTGGGTATTGATTACTCATTTTTAAACGCATTTCATTTTCCCTTAAATACTCAAGCTCGATAGGCTTATCATCACTCCAAGCAGCATTACTCAAAAGCCCAAAAGCACCATTTAAATTCAAACTTCTCAAAGGCACTTTTTTAGTAGAAAGCAAGTAAAGTTTTAGATAAACGCTTTCCACACTCAAAGGCTCTTTATCATCAAAAAGACATACAAAAGAAAACTCATCGTCTTTAAATTTATCTTTAATAATCTTTAAGATATCGATATTTTTATGTCCATCTTCTTCTAAAAAAGGTTTAAAACAAGAAAGTGCAAAATCAATATCTTCAAGCTTTAAATTCTGCACAAATTCACTCGCTTCAAAATCAATCTCAACACCCCTTTGCATAAAAGCTTCAAGCATAATTGCTGCAGAACCATAGTTTTGTTCATAATTAATCAAAGCAAAACTTGCTTGTAAAATTTTATTTTTATTAAGCTGACCCCTATCAAGCCTTGCTATACCAAAAGCTTTAGGTTTTTTATAGCCACTTTTTTGTTCGATTTGCTTGATTAAAAGTAAAAAATCTTCTTTAGTGTTAATCATTATTGTATCCTTAAATTATAAATTTTACTGCGAACATGCACTTTTTCCATTCATCACAGGCTGGATTGCAGAATTATCCGCACCGCCTTCATTATTAATTTTTTCTATAAATTGCCAAATTTTTTCAGCTGCCATTAAATAACGCTTTGAACTTACACTTTCAGGATGATAAAAACTCACAGGTTTACCCTCATCCCCACCTTCTCTTACTATCATTTCTATAGGAATTTGTGCTAAAACTTCGCTTTTATAAGCTTTTGCCATATCCTCTGCAGTGCCTTTACCAAAAATATCGTATTCTTTGCCATTATCAGGGCATAAAAACCCGCTCATATTTTCAATAACTCCAGCAATTGGAATATGAAGTTTATTAAACATATCCAAAGCTCTTTTGCTATCATCCAAAGAAACAGTTTGTGGAGTACTTACACAAACTCCTGCAGTGATTGGAATACTTTGCGCGGAAGTGATTTGTGCATCACCTGTTCCTGGAGGCATATCTAAAAATAATACATCAAGTTCAGGCCAAATTACATCAGCTAAAAGTTGCTCTACAGCTTTCATAATCATTGCTCCACGCCACATAAGCCCCTGTCCTTCTTCGATTAAAACGCCCATACTCATCATATAAACACCATGGGTTAAAATAGGCTTTAATCTTTGCCCTACTACCTCAGGTTGTGTTTTAGTTTCTCCTAACATTCTTGGGATATTTGGCCCATAAATATCGGCATCTAAAATCCCTACTCTTTTTCCCATTTTTGCCATAGAAATAGCTAAATTTACGGTGGTTGTGGATTTTCCCACTCCACCTTTTCCGCTTGAAACCATAATGAAATTTTTAACTTGTGGGGCAATGTTTTTACCACTTCTTGAATTGCTTTTTTCTTCTGGGATTTTTGGAGTAATAATATTAATTTGTAAATTTTGTAGATTTAAACTTACTAAAGCTTCAGCTACATTTTTGCGAAGTTCTTCGCTTACTTGGGGATTTGATGAAACAATTTCAATATCAATCATCACGCTTTCATTTTCTATTTTTATATCTTTTACAAAATTAAAACTCACTATATCCTTATCAAAACCAGGATACTTTACATTTTTTAATTTGTCTAAAATTTGTTCTTTCATTGCTTTTCCTTAGATTCTTTAAAATTTTAATTTTACTAATAAAATAATAAAATTTAGCTTTTTGTAAGTGTATAATATGGTAACATTATGTAAAAATTTACTTTTCATCTCATCAACAAGGGACAAAATGGCAGATATTAGCTTAATTATGTTAGCAGCTGGAAATTCGACTCGTTTTAATATGGGAGTAAAAAAACAATTTTTACGCCTTGGTAGCGATCCTTTATGGCTTTATGCTACGCGTAATTTAAGTTCTTTATATCCCTTTAAAAAAGTTGTTGTTACTTCTAGTAATATTTCTTATATGAAAAAATTTACCAAAAATTACGAATTTGTTGAAGGTGGTGATACAAGAGCAGAATCTCTAAAAAAAGCTTTAGAATTAATAGATAGTGAATTTGTAATGGTAAGTGATGTAGCAAGAGTTTTAATCAGTAAAAATTTATTTGAACGCTTGATTGAAAATATAGATAAAGCAGATTGTATTACTCCTGCTTTAAAAGTAGCAGATACCACACTTTTTGATGATGAAGCTTTGCAAAGAGAAAAAATAAAACTCATTCAAACTCCGCAAATTTCACGCACAATTTTACTCAAACAAGCTTTAAATCAAAATTCAGATTTTACAGATGATAGCACAGCAATTTTGGCAGTGGGTGGTAAAATTTGGTTTGTTGAAGGTGAAGAAAATGCTAGAAAACTTACCTTTAAAGAAGATCTTAATAAGCTCAATTTACCTCAACCAAGCAATGAAATCTTTTGCGGAAATGGTTTTGATGTGCATGAATTTGGCGAAGAACGCCCATTGCTTTTAGGTGGAATTCAAATTCATCCTACTATGGGACTCAAAGCACATAGCGATGGCGATGTTTTAGCTCATTCTTTAACCGATGCGATTTTAGGTGCTGCAAGTTTAGGCGACATTGGCGAGCTTTATCCTGATACAGATATGAAATTTAAAAACGCAAATTCTATGGAACTTTTAAAAGATGCTTACGAAAAAGTTAAAGAAATAGGCTTTGAAATTGTAAATATTGATATTTGCGTAATGGCACAAGCCCCAAAACTTAAGGATTTTAAAGAAGAAATAGCTAAGAATTTAGCAAAGATATTAAATGTAGATGAATTCAAAATTAATGTTAAAGCAACCACTACCGAAAAGTTAGGTTTTATAGGTCGCAAAGAAGGTATGGCTGTTTTAACAAATGTGAATTTAAAATATTTTGATTGGACAAAAATATGAAAGTTTTAATTATAGAAAATGAAATTTATTTAGCTCAAAGTATAAGCATTAAACTAAGTGATGCAGGATATAATTGTGAAATTATCAGCTCATTTGATGAATATAATCAAGAAAAATATTATGATATTGTTTTGCTTTCTACTAATACAAGCAATTTTTTAAAAGCTGTATCAAAATTTCAGCATAGTATCATCATTTTACTCATTTCTTATATCAGTACAGATACGGTTTCAAATCCTTTAAAATTAGGTGCTAGTGATTACATACAAAAACCTTTTATGATAGAAGAACTTTTAAGAAAAATTAAGCATTACCAAAATTTTAGAAAACTTTCTATACTCAATAAAGCCTATCAAAGCTATATAAAATCGAGATTAGAAACTATAAAAATTCCAGAATACAATTACAAAAAATTAAAACTTCCACTTATACTAAAATCCAATAAACAAAGCTCGGCTGATGCTTTCGTGTTTAATTATGTTAATGAGTGTGATATTACTCTTTCTTATATTGATTTAACAACAGCAAATTCTGTTGAAAAAGTGATGAAACTTCCTACTGAAAATAATCTTTTATTTCTAAGTAATTTTCAAATTCTAAAACAAAGTGATCAAGAAAAACTACTAGAATTTGTGGAAAATAAAGCCGTAATTTTACATACAAATTCAAATACAGAACATTTAGATATTCATTGTATTAATCTTAATGATAATGAAAAAAATATCAACGGAAATGAAATTTTAACCATTGATGAGTATGTTAAATATATTATTTTAACTTATCAAAACATATTTCCTGATACAGATCTTTCAAAAAAATTAGGAATTTCACGCAAATCCTTATGGGAAAAAAGGAAAAGATATGAAATCAGTAAGAAAAAATAAAAGCATCATTATAGATAAAAACGAATTTGGCATTCTTTCTCTTATTAAAGAAGGCTTGCTTGGAACTTGCACTCATTTAATGGATGAAAATGAGACAAAGCAAGTTATAAAAACGGGTAAATTTAAAACAGAAAATTTCCCCTACCCTTTAACTTTTGCACCCAAAAATGCAGAAAACTTTTTAAAAACAGCCAAAATAGGAACTAAAATTGATCTTATATTAGATGATAAAATAGTTGGCAACATTGAACTTAAAAGCAAATTTAAAAATGATAAAAATTTTTCTAGTATTTTTAGCCCGCACACTTGCCCTTTAAATAATGTTGGTGAAACTTGCATAGGTGGAAATATTGAAATTAATAATCCTACTATTAAAAAAACCATAGAAGATTTCGAACACACTAAAGAAAATCTTAACGCTCAAAAAATCACCGCTTTGGTTTCAAGTTTTGATCCTTTACATAGAGCTCATGAAAGAATGTTTAGATGGACTATTGATAAAGCGGATTTAGTGGTGGTATTTTTAGTAGAATCATTTGATGATAATGGTTTTGATTTTGAATTAAAACAACAATATTTAAAACAATTTATACAAAGTTATCTACCGCCTGATAGGGTTTTTGTATTCCCTCTTAAAAATATTAATCTTTTTCACGCTCACTTAAATCCAGCTCTTGAAAGCATTTTGGCTAAAAGTTTGGGTTGCACTAAGCTTGTCGTAGGACAAAATCATACAGGACTTGGAATGTTTTATGATGATAATCAGCCAAAAACTATACTTGATGACTTTTCAAAAGATTATGGTATAGAGGTTATTGTTTTGCCTGAATTTGTATTTTGCGATGCATGTCGCATGATAGTAAGCACTAGATCTTGTCCTCATGGTTGTCACCATCATTTACATTATAGTTCTCAATCTTTAAAAGATTTATTAAGAGCAGGAATTATCCCTCCTGCTATCTTTATGCGTAAAGAAGTATCTAGTATTATTTTATCTTCTATTTTTCCAAACCGCTTTAAAAATTTACAAAAAATTTATAACGATCTTTTTGCAACAGATGGAATATTAGAATATAAAAGCAATGAAGAATTTTATCAAAAACTTCTAGAAACCCATCAAATGTCTTATATGGTTTGAAAGGAAAAAATGCAAAAACTTTTTTTAACTTTTTTTTATTCAGGTTGTGCAAAAAAAGCACCAGGGACTTTTGGAACAATAGCGGCTTTAATTCCTGCTTTTTTTATACTCAAATATTTGGGAATTGCAACTTTATTGTTGCTAAGTATTTTAATTTTTGCTGCTAGCATAAGAGTGATTGATGATTATGAAAAAAAAACAGGCATTCACGATGATAAACACATAGTTATTGATGAGGTTGCAGGTGCTTTTTTAGCTTGTAGCATTGCTGCTAGTAGTGCAAATTCTCTGCTTAATTTTTTTATGGCCTTTATATTTTTTCGTATTTTTGATATCACAAAACCTTCTATCATAGGAAAAATTGATAAAAAAATTAAAGGCGGGCTTGGGGTAATGCTTGATGATATGCTAGCTGGACTTTTTGCTGGACTTTTAAGTGCAATAATCTATGGTTTTTTACTCAAATTTAATTTAGTCTTTTGGGATAAAAATTTGATAGATTTATTTTGAAATTTCGCTTAAATTAATGTAATTTTAAATTTTATTCTTATATAATTTAGTCTTTAATTTCAAAAAAGGAACATAAATGGCAAACCATAAATCTGCTGAAAAAAGAGCAAGACAAACAATTAAAAAAACAGAAAGAAATAGATTTTATAGAACAAGACTTAAAAACATAACTAAAGCTGTTCGCGAAGCAGCAGTAAACAATGATAAAACCGCAGCAAATGAAGCTTTAAAAATAGCAAATAAAAGTATCCACGCTATGGTTAGCCGTGGCTTTCTTAAAAAACAAACCGCTTCTCGTCGCGTAAGTCGTTTAGCTCTTTTAGTAAATAAAATTGCATAATTTTTTATATTCTTAGATGTTAGCTAGCAAACTAGACCCTTTTTTAAAACGCTTTGAAGAGTTAAATTCTCTTCTTAGCGATACTGATATTATTAATGATATCAGCAAGATGACTACACTTTCTAAAGAACAAAAAAATTTAGAGCCTATTGTTTTAAAAGCAAAAGAATATTTAAAAACTCTAGAAAATATAGAAGAAAACAAAGTTTTATTAAATGATAGTGAGCTTGGAGAACTTGCGAAAGAAGAATTAAAAAACTTAGAAGAATTAAAACCAAAGCTTGAAGAAGAACTTAAAATTTTATTACTCCCTAAAGATCCAAATGATGAGAGAAATATTTTTCTTGAAATTCGTGCAGGAACGGGCGGAGATGAAGCGTCTTTGTTCGTGGGCGATCTTGTGAAAGCCTACGCAAGATACGCTGAAAATCGTGGCTACAAACTTGAAATTGTAAGCTCTAGCGAAGGAAGTGTGGGCGGTTTTAAAGAAATCATTATGCTGGTAAAAGGTGCGGGGGCTTTTTCAAGACTCAAATATGAAGGTGGAACTCATCGCGTCCAACGCGTCCCACAAACAGAATCACAAGGTCGCGTGCATACTTCGGCAATCACTGTTGCAGTTATGCCTGAAGTCGATGATATAGAAATAGAGATCAATCCAAACGATCTTAAAATCGATGTGATGAGAAGTAGCGGACACGGCGGACAAAGTGTCAATACTACCGATTCTGCTGTGCGTATCACTCACATTCCAACAGGCATAGTCGTTGTCAATCAAGACGGAAAAAGTCAGCATAAAAATAAAGAAAGTGCTATGAAAGTGCTAAAAGCAAGACTTTTTGAAATGCAAGAAAACGAACGCTTGGCACAAGAAAGTGAAGCAAGAAAATCTCAAGTTGGAAGTGGTGATAGAAGCGAGCGCATACGCACTTATAATTTTCCACAAAACCGCATTAGTGATCATCGCATCAATCTTACACTTTATCGTTTAGATGCTATTATGCAAGATGGGCTTTTTGATGAAATCATAGAACCTCTAATCACTCATCATCAAGCCCAATCTTTACAAGAACAAAATTTATGATTTATGTTTGTGTGGGAATTTGTGAGGATTAGCACTTGCACCCACATGAGTGATACTTCCATTCTCTATATCATAAGCCGCACCAAAACCTTTTACAAAACGCCCTTTTTTAAACTCAAGTTTGATTAAATGAAAATCAAGCATTTGGCGTATGGTTTTAATACCACCTTCACCTCCGGTTTGTCTTTCAAATTCATCATAAATTTCATCAAATTTTTGACCGCGTTCTAAAAAAGTCGCATTTACCCTATATCGCAATCTTTTGCGAAGTATTACAGAAGCCGCCTTGCTTTCATCTTCTAAAAACATTATTTCTATATTGTTTGGATTTGCTTTGATATTATTAAAATGCTCGCTAACTTCGCTGATATAAATATAATTTCCCCATTTCGTGCTTACAAAAGGCGCATAAGAACACACCACTTCATTATTCGCACTTAAAGTTGCCAAAGATACAGAATTAAAACTCAACATAAACTCATCTATTTCTTTAGCAATTTGACTAAAATCTTGCTCAGATTTTGCACTCATACAAAGTGAGATTATAATATCTTTAATACTATTTTCATCAGCTTTTTTAGGGAATTCCACACGCAAAGTTTCATTATCATTATAAATAATATCTAAACCGCTAAAATCGACACTTTTCAAACTGGCATTTTGAACTTCTTTAATTCCACCAAATTTTTTACAAAGATCAATTAAATTTGATTTGTGATGATCATTCATATGAGAAATAATGCTTTCAAAATTCATACTAAACCTTTCTAATTTATGAAATAAAATTATTAAAAATGGTATCAATTATCAAATTAAAAAATACTTAATTTTTTTTAAAATATTCTATATATAATAATTTAT
>NZ_NFNY01000015.1 GCF_002179165.1 Campylobacter jejuni | reverse complement strand
GCTTTATATTTTTCTCCCATTGCATCGCTTTTAGCTTTCATTTCTAGCCATTCTTTTTTAAATTTTTCCACATCAGTGTTGCTACTTTTAAGTTTTATCATATTGATAAAATCAGTTGCTATATCTCCTGTAATACCATAACTAATAGGATTATCTTTTATAAAATTTTGCAAATCTTCTATCTCGTTTTTACTCATAGTCTTATCAAGTCCTAAAAGCTTACCTTGTATGGTTACATCACCAACCAAAATCGAATCATTAGCTTGATAAAGTCTAGCATTTAAAAAAGCCATTAATGCCCCGCCTTTGCTTATGCTACCATCACTATTTGTATAAACACTTTGTCCTATATCAGTTTTTACAAAATAAAAAATATCATTGATTTTAGGATTGACAAAATCTTTATTCAAATAAGTTTGCGTAGCGTTATGATTTTCATTAACATAAAAAAGCATAGTGTTGTAAAAATCTTTCGCTTCATCCTGATTGAAAATTTTTGTAATTTCAAGAGTATTAACATCATAAACAAAAGCTACAGGTATATTTTGCAATTGTTCTTGTGTAAATGAATTTGAATTTGTACTTGGTGCTAATTGAGAAAAAAGTTTATAAGTATTGCCTAAAGTTTTAGCAAAATCAACATTTGTAAAAGTATTATTAACCCTTTGCTTGTATTCGTTTGCAAAATTTTCCATACCTTTAGCATAAATCTTATAATCTTTTGGTAAACCTGCAGCTTCATTAAAATCACTTGTAAAAAAGCCATCTTTATCCACACCATAACCTAGAATTTGATTTATTGCTTGTGATTTATCGCTAACCAAATTTGAAGTTTTGTTTTGAATTTGATTTAAGGTGTTATTGTTTGTAGAAATATTATTGCTATTGTTTAAAGTATTGTTATTGCCAATATTATTATTTGAATTTGTTTCTTTTGTAGAAGTGTTATTTGAATTTAATTCTTTTGCATTGTTTATATTATTGTTTAAACTATTTGTTTGAGTGTTCTTTTTTGAATTTAGATTATTTGTGTTATTTATATAATTATAATTTAAATTTGAGTTTATGCTATTTATCATTTTAGACTGCCTTTTTAGATATTTACTAAATCGGCAGAAAATTTATAATTAATTATATTTTTTAGCAAATTCTTTCATAAATTCACATAAAGTTCTAACTTGTTCTAGAGTAACGGCATTATAAATGCTTGCGCGAATTCCACCTAAAATTCTATGCCCTTTAAGCCCTAACATACCGGCAGCTTCTGCCTCTTTTACAAAAAGAGGTTCAAGTTCGGAATTTTTAGCGATATTAAAGCTTACATTCATCAAAGATCTGTCTTTTTTATCAGCATGTCCTTTATAAAAACCCTCACTTGAGTCAATACATTCATAAAGCATTGCAGCTTTTTGAGAATTTTTAATATTAATTGCATCTAATCCGCCTTGATTTAAAAGCCATTTCATTTCAAGATTAAACATATAAATTGCAAAAGTTGGCGGGGTATTAAACAAAGACTGATTTTGTGCATGTATAGAGTATTTTAGCATACTTGGTAAATTTTTATTTTCAGATCTTTCTAGCATATCCTTGCGTATAAAAATACAACTTATGCCTGAAATTCCAGCATTTTTTTGCACTCCACCATAAAAAAGTGCAATATTAGAAAAATCCACTTTTCTTGAGAAAAAATCACTCGAAGCATCGACAATTAAAGGACTTTTAGTCTTAGGATAACTTTTAAATTGAGTACCATAAATGGTATTATTAGAACAAATATAAGCATAATCAGCACTATCGCTAAATTCAATTTGTGGTATATGATCAAAATTACTCTCTTTACTACTTGCGACAATCTTAGCATTAATCCCTAAAATTTCGGCTTCCTTGATGGCTTTTTGCGTCCAAACTCCTGTATTTGCATACTCACATACTCCACCTTTTGATAAATTCATAGGTATCATAGCAAATTGCAAACTCGCACCGCCTTGCAAAAAAAGCACTTCATAATCATCATTTAAACTATAAAGCTCTTTTGCTTTTTGCATTGCTCCAAAATGCACTTCTTCAAACACCTTTGATCGGTGTGAAATTTCCATAATAGAATAACCCTTACCTTGATAATCACAAAACTCATTTTTAGCATATTCTAAAAGCTCTAAAGGTAAAGTAGATGGACCCGCACTAAAATTAATCTTTCTCATAATTTTTCCTTATAAAATTTTTGCTTCTTTTTGCGAAGTTTGAGAGCTTAAAAGGATAAGATCTTCACTTTTTAACTCTTCTAAATTTACTATTTTACCATTTTTTTTAATAGAAATTAAATTTCTACTTTTTTTAAAGAAATTTTCATGCTGAAAAAAGGCATTTTGTAACTTTTCAAACTCTAAATCCGCTTTTTGAATTTGATTTTTCATTAAAATTTGCATTTGTTTAAGCAAAAATAAACATTGTTTTTCTTTAGACTCTATCATAGTATTTAAAGATTTTGCCTTAAAAATTTGATGTAAATTCATCAATAAATTCTCATAATAATCAGATTTATTTTCCCAAAGTTTTATCAATTTTTCTTCTAAAAGATCAAGTCCTTGTTCTAAATCAAGCTTAGAATAAAACAAAGTGTCAATAGCAGCTGATGGGGTAGGTGCTCTAAAATCAGCCACAAAATCACTGATCACATAATCAATTTCATGTCCAATAGCTGAAATAATAGGGGTTTTAACCCTAAAAATTTCTCTTGCCAAATTTTCATCATTAAAACAAAAAAGATCTTCTCTACTTCCGCCACCTCTAGCCAAAATAACCACATCAAGTTCCATATTATCAGCATTTTGCAAGGCTTTTATTAAAGAATTTGGTGCGGTGCTTCCTTGTGTGAGTGCATTAAAAATATAAATTTTAGCTAAGAAATACTCTTTTTGATTAATCAGTTTTAACATATCTTGTAAAGCTGCTGAAGTTTTTGAAGTAATAATTCCTACCTTTTTAGGAAATCTAGGCAAATTTTTTTTATGAATACTATCAAATAAGCCTTCCCTATATAAACGCTCTTTTAAAGCCAAAAAACTAGCTTCTAAATCTCCAAGCCCTGCTTTTTTCATACTATTTGCAATAAATTGATAGCGTCCGCTTTCAGCATATAAACTCACACTTCCAATAAGCTCTAAAAAATCCCCAACTATTGGCTTAAAACCTACCTTTAAATTTGCACCCTTAAACATAGCACAAGCAATGCTTGATTTTTCATCTTTTAAATCAAAATACCAATGTCCTGAGCTATGTATAGTGATTTTTGAAATTTCACCACTTAAAATAATATTATCAAAATGGGCTTCTAGTAATGCTTTGGCCTTAAGATTTAATTCACTTGGAGTCATAATTTTTTCACTATAAACATAGAGCTAACACCAAAACTAAAACTTTTAAATTCAAGTATTTCAAAACCCGCCTGTTTTAACTCATCGATAAATTCTTCTTTGCTTAAAAATCCGTCTATAGAGTTAGGTAAATACTCATAAGCACTATAATTTTTACTTATAAAACCCCCTACTTTTGGTAAGATATTTTTTAAATAAAAATCTCTACAAGCTGCGATAAATCCGTCTTTTTCTCTTTTTGTAAATTCCAAAACCACAAAAATTCCACCTTTCTTAAGCACTCGCCCAAATTCGCTCAAAGCTTTTTGTCTTTCTACTACATTACGAATTCCATAACTAATACTCAAGATATCAGCACTTTCATTTTCTAAAGGCAAATCTTGTGCCCCTGCCTCTATGAATTTAATATTTGGAAATTTTTGCTTTGCGATATTTAGCATACCATTGCTTGGATCAATACCTTTAATATCATTAATACTTACATCTAGCTTTTTTGCCATTTCTTGCCAAATTTCTATCATATCTCCTGTGCCACAAGCAACATCTATTATATCCAAATCATTTTTTTTATAAAGTTTTAAAACTCTTTCACAAGCAAATTTACGCCAACTCACATCCACACCAAAACTTAAAATCCGATTTGCTTTGTCATATGTAGGAGCAATTTCATTAAACATTTCTATGATTTTATCCTGCTTTTGCATTTTTATCCTTTATAAATTTTCAAATTTTTACTCGCTTTAGAAATCAATTTACAAAGCTTTTCTTTTTTTCTAAAAGAATGGCCTAATGTTTTTTTCTCAAAATTATGAAAATATTTTTTATATATTTTATCCAAAGATTTTATATGAAAAAATGTATAAAAATATTCTAAAAAAACAAAAAGTTCTAAAAAGCGTATTTCAATTTTTTCTATTTCAGACACCTTCAATAAATCTTTTTTCAAAAAGATTAATTTTTTCCTAAGTATATTTGCAATAATTTGTTTAAAAAAATAATCTTTATCTTTACCCACATAAAACGAATTTTCTCTTATAAAAAAATCAAAATCACTGAATAAATTTTGCATGTCTTCGCTTGCCAAAAATAAAAGCAATTTATCATTATCCTCATCTGTTAAATTTTGATAAGCTTTATTGGATAATGCTTTAAATTTTAAAGCCAGGCTATCACATAATTTTTGCTCAAAAATTCCTTCTATGCTCGATAAAACAATATAAATTTTTTTTGCATAAAAGAAAAATTCGTAAAAATATTCTTTTTTTCTATTCTCCAAAGTCAAATTCCAATAAAATTTTAACCTCCTAAACAAATAGAATAAAAAAATCCTGCTTCCATCAAAAGCGTTAATATAACTTGGAAATTCTAAGGTAAAATTTTGATTTTTTTCTATGATTTTAAAACACTTTTCAATATCAAATTCTAATTGTTCATAACCATAAAGCATTATAAATTTGGAATCTAGGCTACAATGAAGTTCTTTGCTAATATTAAATTCACGAGGTAATACAAATTTATCAGCCTCTACTAAAGTAGAAAAAAATATTTTCAAAATACAAATTTTAGGCTCTTCATAAACATCAATTAAACTTTTATAAGAACACAATTTAAATTCGTAACGCTTCTTTTTAATACTTCTATGTATAAGCTTTTTTTTAGCATTTTCATAATTTTTTTGAGTGATTTTTTCTTCTTTATTTTGCTCTAAAATTCTACTATCAAGCGTTGTAATTTTGTAAAAACTATCATTAATATTTTGAAATTTTATATTTTGATTGTGTGTTATTTTAGTATAAAAAGTCTCACATTTAAAAATTTTAAAAATAATTCCATCTTTTTGGAAATTTTCCAAAAGAGTGGTATTAGGAAGTAAAAAATTTCTTTGAATTTCATGCACCATTAAAATAACCCTTAATTTATATGGGTTATTTTAACCTTATTTTGCTTAACTGCACTTTTTACAAGTACTAACATTGGCACAAACAGCTAAATGATCAATAATATTTCCCATTTTTTTCTCTAACTCTTCTTGATATTCATTAAGTTTAGCATCTTTAAAACTCATATCTTCAATATTTCCACAATTGGTGCAAATAATATGTATATGCTTTTCTTCATAAATATCATAACAAGTTTTTTGATTTGTTACATTGATTTCTACAACTAAACCTTGTTCTTGTAAAGTGTTAAGATTTTTATAAACTGTTGCAAGAGAAATAGAAGGATAATCCTTTTTAATTTCTGCGTAAAGTTCTTCTATATTAGGATGCTCATGTCTTTTTAAAATTTTTAAAACACAAAGTCTTTGAGGTGTAGCTTTTAAATCATGTTTTTTAAGCATTTGTAATATTTCCATACTTTGTCCTTTAATTTTAAATCAGAGAATAATAATAAAATTTTCATTAAAAGAAGTTTATATCAAATAATATTTTTTATTATTTGATAAAAGTTTATAAATGATTTATATCATAATTAATATTTATTTAAAAAGTAAGTTATATAAAACTGATATTTAATTTATTATCAAAAATTTTTTAAATCGATTCTATAAATTTTTTACTCTCTCAAACAAACTTTGAGCATCAAGTTTTAAAGATTTCTCCACTTCACTTGTTTTGCCATGCTCTATAAACTGATCTTCATATTCAAAAGAAACAATTTTTATATTTAAATCGTTAGCTTGCACGAAATTTTGCAATAAACTTCCCACTCCACCAATTTTCGCATTTTCACTAAATACAAACCAAATTTGGGAAATTTTAGCCAGTTCTTTTAAAAGTTCTTCATCTAAAGGCTTAGCAAAAATTAAATCAATCAAATTAGCATTTTTTCCATCATTTTGTAATTTTTCTAAAACCTGCCATGCCTTGCCCACGCCTTGTCCATAACCTAAAAATGCAACTTCACTTTCATTTTTTACAAGCCACGCAGCTTTGCCTAATTTTATCTCACAAGGATCAAATTCTTCATTTAAAATAAAACTTCCTCTAGGATAACGAAAAGCGATAGGACCATTATGAAAATAAGCATACTCCATAATCTCTTGCATCATAGCTTCATCTCTTGGAGCAAGCAGGGTCAAATTTGGCAAAGGTGCTAAAAAATTCACATCAAAAACCCCTTGATGTGTCTCCCCGTCTTCGCCTACTATCCCTGCTCTATCCATAGCAAAAACGACATTTAAATTCATAATAGCACAATCATGTATAACTTGATCATAAGCGCGTTGTAAAAAAGTACTATAAATAGCGATAAAAGGTTTAAAACCCTCTTTTGCCATAGCAGCCATAGAAGTAACAGCATGTTGTTCTGCAATAGCCACATCCCAAAAACGATTAGGATAAGTTTCAATAAGCTTTTCAAGTCCTGTTCCACTAGGCATTGCAGCAGTTACACCCACTATATTTTCATATTTTTTTGCTAAATCCAGCAAAGTATTTGAAAAAATTTCTGTAGCTGATTTTTTGGCATCGGTTTTTTTAAGACTTTCGCCACTATCCACATCAAATGCCCCTACTCCGTGCCATTTAGCATGCTTTCCTTCAGCCAAAGCATAACCTTTTCCTTTAATAGTTTGTGCGTGGATAACACAAGGTTTTTGCATAATTTTAGCCTGTTTTAAAGCAGAAATGACTTCGCTTAAATTATGCCCATCAATAGGTCCAATATATTCAAGTCCAAGCTCCTCAAATAAAAGCCCTGGGGTAATGAGTTTAAAACTTTCTTCAAAACGCTTTGCCATATAAGTGGCACCTTCTGGTAAATTATCAAGAATTTTTACAATGCGTTTTTTAAATCTCTGATAAAATTGCGTTGCCATAGCTTGAGAAAGATATTTTGAAATCGCTCCGATTGGTTTTGAAATACTCATTTCATTATCATTTAAAATAATCACGCAAGGAAATTTAGAATCACCCAACTCATTTAAAGCCTCATAAGCCATTCCTGCACTCAAAGCCCCATCGCCTATTAAAGCCACAGGAATGCGGTCTTCATTTTTTAAAGCTATTGCCTTACAAGCTCCAACCGCCAAAGAAATCGAAGTACTAGAATGCCCCGCTACAAAATAATCCCCCTCATTTGGTTTTGTATAACCACTCAAACCATTAAGCTGTCTTAAGGTGTGAAATTCATCTTCTTTGCCACTTAAAAGCTTATGAGCATAAGATTGATGCGAGACATCAAAAATGAAAGGGTCTTTTTTCGCATCAAAAACATAATGCATTCCTATGCTAAGTTCTACAACACCTAAATTCGAACTTAAATGTCCGCCATTTTGTGAAACTATTTTTATAATTTCTTCTCGAATTTTTTGAGCCAATTTTTCAAGATCTGAAACACTTAATCTTTCAAGCTCTGCTTGAGTGTGTGCTAAAATTTTATTCATTATTAACCATTTTCTTAATTTTCACCAAGCGTGCATTAAGATTAGATTCTATATTTCCACTATCACTTAAAATAATCACACTACCTTTACTAATGGCATCATCAAGACTAATTTTTATATGAGAATTTTCACTAAAATGTTCTTTTAAATAATCATAATCAGCAGAATTTACTTTTATTTCAATAGAAGTCGCACCTTTAAGCTCATGGATTAAATCCTTAGCTAAGGCATAAGCTATTTTACTAGAACTATTTTCAAGTTCTTTTAAAATAACCTCTTTAGCAATATCAACAGCAGTGTCTGCAAGTTCTTTTTCATTTTTTTCAATAAAGGCATTTAATTTTATACAAGCTTCATCTAATTTAGAAACACTTTTTAAATATTTATCACGCAAATCATTGAGTTCTTTTTCAAATTCAGATCTAGCTTTATCATAACCTTCTTTAGAAAATTTTTCTTTAGCACTCTCAAGTTCTGCATTTAAACGATTATTAAATTCGCTTTCTTGACTTTCAATTTGCATTTGAAGTTTAATAATATTGCTTGACATTTCATCGGTTTTTTTTAGCAAATCTTCTACAAAACTAGGCTGAAATACTGGATTTTTCACCTCTTGCACAACTTGCATGGGAGTAGCAGTTTTATTTTCTTCGGCAGGAATTTCGCTATCTAAAGGTAAATTTTTATTTTCTTCGCTTGGATTTGGCGTGGTTTGCTTTTTATCTCCCGTTTGGTTATCAAACTCGGAAATTACTTTAAAACGATAATTTTCAACTACATGTTGCTCAGAAGTTCCTCCTGAAATAACATTACTACGCATTGTCATTTCCATAATATCACCTTATTCTATCATCTCATCAGCGTCGCCGGTTTGCACAAGTCCTTGTTCTGCAAGTTTTTGCACCACTTCAACGACTTTTCTTTGGGCATCTTCAACATCTTTAACACGCACCGCACCCAAAAAGCCCATTTCTTCAAGAAAAGCTTCGCTTGCACGCGTTGACATATTGGCTAAGAATTTTTGTTTCAACTCTTCGCTTGCACCCTTTAAACCTATCATCAAATCGCGTTTATCCGCAACTTTTAAAATTTCACGAATTGCATTAGTACTAAGTTTGCTAATATCATCAAAAGTAAACATAAGCTCTTTGATGGTTTCTGCCAAGCGTTCATCACTTTGTTCAATGTAAGTAATGGTTGATTTACTCGCTTTTTGCCCCAAGCGATTAAGCACTTCAGCCACCGCTCTTGGACCGCCCACTTCAACCTTATAAGAAGTAAGGCTTTCAAGTTTGCTTTCAAGTACTGCAGAAACCCTTTTGATAATGCTTGGAGAAATATCTCCAAGATTTGCCATTCTTATGACAACTTCAGCTCTTAATTCATCACTAAAATATTCTAAAGTTTCAGCGGCATGGATTGAATCCATATGTGCTAAAATAAGTGCAATGGTTTGTGGGTGTTCTTTTGTAATAAAGTCTGCAAGCTGTTGAGGCTTAATTTGTGCCAAGTATGCAAAATTTTGATTATTTTCCATACTCTTAGTGAGTTTTTCTAAAATTTTATTTGCAATTTCTGGACCAAAAGTTCTAAAGAGAATTTCTTTAGCATAATCCAAACCACCACTTTTGATAAATTGATTAGACTGAAGCAAGGTATAAAATTCTTCTAAAACTGCGGTTGCTACAGAACGATCCACATTTTTGGCCATAGCAATATAACGAGAAATTTCAGTAATAACATCAATTTCCATATGTGAAAATACAGAAGTTGTAGCATCTTCGCCAAGCTGTATAAGAAATATCGCTACCTTTTCAGGCATCGATAAATCATCATAAACCATTTTTTGTTCTTCACTTAGCTTAATCATTATATATCCTTTTCGCCAAATTCGCTATCATTTTGAATTAGATTTTGCAAAAGAACGGCAATTTCCTCGCTTTTATCACTAACCAAACCTCGCAATTTTTCTAATAAAACTTCATATTGGATAGAATCTTCATTGAAATTATCCCCAAAACCAAGTTGCTCTTCGACCTTCTTCCTTGCAGCATTGAATTTCTCTAATGCATCTTCAGCATCATCGATAATAGCATTAGGGCCTTCCTGTGCTTCTTCTTGCGCTGCCACATCTTCAAGCATTTTTTGAGTAAATGGAGCAATAACTTTTTTGTAAAAAATGAAAAGCAAAATTGCTGCAATAAAATATTTAAATGGCGGAACAAAAGGTTCAACAAAGCGATTATAAAAGGTTTTAACCTTACTTTCCACTCTAACAGACTCGCGGTGGAATGGTAAATTTTGCACCACAACACTATCACCCCTTGAGGCACTAAAATTAATAGTATTTTTTACTATGCTTTCTACTCTTGCAAGTTCTTCTTTGCTTAATGGAACATATTCACTTTTCACATCTCCATTTTCATCAACAACATCTTGATATTTTCCATCTATAGTCACAGCTGCTGAAGTTCTTTTAATAATTGCGAATTCTTTTTTAGTGCTTGTTATAGTTTTTGAAATCTCATTGTTTGTAGTCACTTGATTTTTTTTATAAGTATCAATTTGTCCTTTATTATCAAGCCCTTCAACTGGACCTACATTAGAAACTGCACCTGGAACACCTTGAATTTCAGGTTCTTTTCTACCCGTTCTTTCTTCATTTAAAGTTTGCTCACTTCTTACTACGGTATTTGGATCATAAATTTCGCTTTTAGATTCTTGTTTGGAAAAATCAAAATCTATATTCACACTCACTTTTATCTTATCTGTTCCCCCTGCGTAAGGCGCTAGAGTTTCTATGATTTTATCTTCTAAATTCCTTTCTTGATCACTTTTGTATTTAATTTGCATTCGCAAAGTATCATCACCATCTTCTTGATCATCTAATGGAATGCCTCTTTGATCGCTGATTTTAACATTTTCTTTGGTTAATTTTGGAATAGCAGCTGAAACTATACTTTTAATCCCA
The DNA here is from genome assembly GCF_002179165.1 of Campylobacter jejuni. Lineage (GTDB taxonomy): Bacteria > Campylobacterota > Campylobacteria > Campylobacterales > Campylobacteraceae > Campylobacter_D > Campylobacter_D jejuni_B. The sequence goes on along the minus strand of NZ_NFNY01000015.1, from coordinate 58,166 downwards.
TCAATTTGCTTTCGAGTGAGTTTTAAACCTTCACGCACATTCACAACAACTGAAGCAGTAGGTGGAATTTGTCTTTCGGTAAAAACACTATCTTTTGGAAAGGCTATATGCACCGTTGCCTGTCTTATAGGCTCTAAGGTTTCTATAGTTCTAGCAAGTTCTCCTTGTATTGCCCTTTGATATTTTACCCATTGCTCTTCGTTAGTCGCTCCAAAAGCTTGAGTATCAAAAGCTTCAAAGCCCACACGACTATCTTTGATAAGCCCTTCACTTGCGATAAACATTCTTTGGCGATAAACTTGATCTTGTGGAACTAGAATTTTACTTTCGCTTTCAAGTTTATAGGGTATTTTATTTTGTTCAAGTTTTGCAACAATCGCCGCAGAAGAACTAGGGCTTACATTTTCAACCAAAACAGCATAGCCATTATTTGTCCCGCTACCACTTCCTCGAAACAATGCTAAAAATACCAAAAATCCAACTACTACTACTATAGAAGCCGCAATAACTATGCGTTGTTTGCGAGTTAAATTTTGATAAAGCTGTCCGATTTGATGAAACATATTTTTAAAATCCATTAATTCTCATCCCTTAGTTTAATCAATTTTATCATATTTTTTTAAATTTTTATCACAAATTTACACATTTGCTTGATTTAAAATCCTTTTTAAAGCATTAAAAATGATCGAAATTTGCATCATCTTTTTTGAGAAAAATTATTTTTATAATTTTAGCATTTTTCTTTTTAATATTTTAAATTTTTTAGAATTTTAATATTTATTCGACTATATCATCTTCATAATCACCTAATAAAACTCCTTTTTCATTATAAATTATTATATTTTCTTTACTTATCTTTGGCAGCATACATACAATAAAATTATCAATATCATCAAGCTCTTTTTTGCTTAATTTCGCATTTTCACGCAAGTGTAACACTACTGACATAGTAAATGGAGATAATCTTTGCGTAAAAATGGTTTCGCGTGGCGGAGATATTTTTACCATTGCTTGCTTTACAGGTTCTAAAGTTTCAATTGTTTTCTCAAACCCATATTGATACAATTTAGTATATGAAATATCACTAAATTCATTTAAAGAAAGCGATTTAAAAACAGAATCTATAAAACCTAATCTTAAATCCTCATCACAAGCTTTGTTTAATAAAAGAACCCTTGCTTTAAAAAGATCTTTTTTTAAAACATAAATAAAATGATCTTTTATAGAATATTCTATGTGGTTTTCATCTAAAATTAAAATAGCACTTTCACTCGAATTTGTTAAAGCAGAATATTCTTTTTTAAGCCCAAAAATTAAAAACATTAAAACAATAAAAAAACTCAAAATTACAAAAAATATTTTAATTTTTTTCGAATTTAAATTCAAGTTTGATAATGCTTTCATCACTAAACCACTCCAAAAGTTCTGTTTTTATAATATTTTGCACCTTTTCTTTTTGAAAATGTTCTAAATTTTTAACACTATAAATAATAATATTAAAATCTTTATCCATAAAATAAAAATATTTAAAAGTCGGAGATGGAGGCATAACACAAATAGTATCTCTTGGATATGAAGGATATACATCTTGCATATTAACTTTAGTTTTTATATCGTTAAAACCATTTTTTATTAAAAGCTCATCAAAACGCTTTTCTAAAAAAGCTGTTTTCCCAAAATAATTATCATAATACTCATAAATTAAAAGTTTATCGTTTTGTTTAAAATCTATCACTTTTTGAGCGACTTTTTTTATGCTTTTTGGATCGATTTTTATTTCTATAAGTTTATCTTTTATTATTTTAAAATTTATACCACTAACCAAACGCACGATTTTTTTACCATCATCTAAATTCTGGATCTTAACCACAATTTCATTATAGCCTAAAATATTTTTAAGCTCGTATTGTAATTTTTCTTCTGATAAGTTATTAGCAAAAGATTTTAAGCCTAAAAAGAGTGCAAAACAAAGAAAAATTTTTTTAAACATAAATTAATTTCTTATCAAAATCCTTTCAAACTCTATAAAAAATCTTTCATTTTGATAAGGCGTTCCAATAGTAATTCTCATCGCATTTAAACCATAGCTTTTTAAATTTCTTACAATAATGCCTTTTTTAAGCAATTCCTCACACAAAACACTGCTATTTTTCTCATCAAAAAAATAAGTGATGAAATTGGTATAACTTTCGATAAATTTAATATCATATTTTTTAGCAAAATCCTTAAAAAGCTCCATTTGAGAAAAATTATTTTCTAAGGTTTTTTTACTAAATTCATCATCATCTAACGCCGCAACCGCTGCTTTTAGAGCCAAATTACTCACATTAAAAGGCGCACGAAGTTTGTAAAATGCACTGATGATTTCTTTATTTGCCACGCCATAACCCACACGCAATCCACCAAGCCCATAAAGCTTAGAAAAAGTCCCAAGATAAAGCACATTTTCAAATTCATCTATCAAATCTTTTGGTTCTAAATGTTTTTTACTATCTTTAAAAGATGCAAATTCATTATAAGCTGCGTCAATTATAATTAAACAATCCTTATCAACGCCCCTTATAAATTCAAGCACTAAATTCCTATCTAAACACTCACCCAAAGGATTATTTGGCAAACATAAAAAAATGATTTTAATCTCATCTTTATGGCTTTCATAAAGCGTTTTAAACTCGTCTAAATCATGTGTTATACTTTGCGTTTTATAGCATTTTGCACCACATTGTTTAGCATAAATTTCATACATCGCAAAAGTCACTCCTGCTTGTAAAAAAGCATTTTTAGAATTTAGTTTAGAATGTATGGCAAATTCTATGACTTGATCACTACCCGCACCGATGATGATGTTTTCATTTAAAACGCTGTATTTTTGTGCCAATTTGCTTTTAAGCTCAATCATAGAATCATCAGGATAAAGATTTGCCTTAAAAGCATTTTCTTGTAAGGCTTTTACAGCTTTTTGTGGCGCACCAAAAGGATTTTCATTGCTTGCTAATTTAATAATCTCTGTTACACCGTATTCTTTAGCAACCACTTCTATGTCTTTTCCAGGCTCATAGGTACTTAAATTGTCTAAAAACTCATTGAATTTCATTTTTTTCTCCTGATAAATAAGATCCAAGCCACACCACCTCATCTGCATCTTTTAAAGCCCTTTGGACATTTTCATCATCAATATGCCCTTCAAAATCTATATAAAAGCTATGTAGAAAATCTTTAGTTTTCACTGGACGCGATTCAAGTTTAGTAAGATTGATATTTTCTTTCTTAAATTGCTCTAAAAGCACACTAAGACCACCTGGTTTATGTGTGGTATGAGCTAAAATAGATGTTTTACAATGACTCATTTTTGGATTTTTAATATCACTTAAAATCAAAAATCTCGTGCGATTTGCTGCATTATCTTCTATTTTATCAAAAAGCACAGGTATATTATAAAGCTTAGCAGCTATTTTAGAACAAATTGCGGCCGAGTGTTTATCTTGTGATGCCAAATAAGCAGCATTAGCTGTAGATTTTGATGGCACAAATTCTATACCACTTAACTCATGACTTTCTAAAAATTTACGGCACTGATTATAACCTTGCGGATGAGAATAAATACGCTTTATTTCTTTTAAATTTTCATTAATTCCTACAAAAGAATGGTGTATATCCATATAAATTTCACCAAAAATTTTTACCTTATCATATTTACCAAGACAATCTAAAGTAACACCTACTGCACCTTCTGTATTATTTTCTATAGGCACAACACCATATTTTGCTTCTTTGTTATTTAGTTCCTTAAAAACATCTTCTATATTAGCAAGCGCTATATAACGACTCATGGCTCCAAAACGACTTCTTGCTGCTTGATGAGTATAAGTGCCTTCGGGCCCTAAATATGCAACAATTTGGGGCATTTCTAAATTTCTTGAGACAGCAAAAATTTCTTGATAAATAGCCTCAATAGCATTTTGATCTAAAAGTCCCAAATTTGCGTTTTTTAAACGATTAATGATTGCTCTTTCGCGTTCAGGACGATAAATCGCTCCTCCACTTGTTTGCTTAAGCTCTCCTATGCTTTTAACATAAGTCATTCTTTCATTTAAAAGCTCTAAAATTTTATCATCTACCGCATCAATCTTATTTCTTAATTCTTCTAAATTTGGCATTTTATATCCTTTAAAATTTCAAAAACACTAGGATAAATTCCATCAAGTAAGCCTATATCAAGTCCTTTAGTATCGCTTATTTTTCCACTTAGCACAAGTAAAGTTTTCATACCCAATTCTTTTGCTTTAAGCAAATCTCCTTTTAGATCATCACTTATCATTTTAATATCTTTAAATTCCGCTTTTTCATCTTGCATTTTTAAAAGCTTTAAGGCTTCATTATAAAAAGCAAAGCTTGGCTTTCCTATAACCTCATAGTCAAAATTTGTGGCATTTTTAAGCATAGCCATAATACTACCAACACCTGGATAAAGTCTATTGTCTTTTTTATAAATGCTAGTTTCATGCATAGCAATGATTTTAACTCCATTTTTGGCAAATTCTATCATGCTAGCAAAATCTTGAAATTTAAAATCATCATAGCTAGCAATAAGCACAGCTTTTGGATTTGCAAAATCAAGTTCAAATCCAAGTTTTTCAAGACTTTGCAAAAACTCTTTTGCTCCAAAAGCAGCTATTTTGCAAGGTTTTAAATGATTTGCCAAAACGCAAAAAGGATCAATATAAGCATTTTCTTTAATTGCTAAACCTTTTTCGCATAAATGGCTTAAAAAATCAATTTTTTTTGTATTATTAGTAACTATAAGATATGGAATATCTTTTATATTTAAAAATTCAATAAGTTCCTTAGCGCCACAAATCAAGGACTTATCAACATCAGAAATCAAAGTCCCTTGTACATCTAAAAAAAACATTTTATGCCTTTAAAAATTTCAACTCCAAAGCAATTTGATCTTCAAAGCTTTCTCTTTGGCGGATTAGTCTTACTTTACCGTTTTCAAGGGCTAATTCGCAAACTTTATTTCTTGTATTATAATTACTACTCATACTAAAACCATAAGCCCCAGCATTTTTAATAACCATTATATCACCATTTTTTGTTTTTGGCAAAGCCCTATTTTTAGCAAAAAAATCTCCACTTTCACAAATTCCACCCACAACATCACAAAGACTTTTTTCATCTTCATTATAGGGCATAATAATTTCATGGTAAGCTTCGTATAAACTTGGACGGATGAGATCATTCATCGCTCCATCAACAACAATAAAACGCTTTGATTTATTGTGTTTTTCATAAAGAACCGAACAAACAAATTCGCCACTTTTTCCTACTAAATATCTTCCTGGCTCCAAACCTATAGTTAAATCAAGTCCATTTAAAGTCGCTAAAATGCCTTGTGCATAATCATATAATTTTGGCTCCTTCTCTTCTTTTTCATAACTTATTCCAAGTCCGCCGCCTATATCGAAAAATTTAAGCTCAATTTGTAAAGCTTTTAATTCTCTAACAAGCTTTGAAACAATGCTTGCAGCTTCATGGATAGGTAAAACATCTAAAAGTTGCGAACCTATGTGAAAATGCACGCCAACGGGTTCTAAAAAAGATGAATTTTTAGCATATAAATACATTTTTCTTGCACTTTCAATCTCCACGCCAAATTTATTTTCATTAAGTCCTGTTGAAATATAAGGATGAGTCTTTGCATCGACATTTGGATTTACACGAATGCTAATTCTTGCTTTTAAATTTAACTCTTTTGCTACACTTTCTAAAAGCATCATTTCGGCTTCGCTTTCAAGGTTAATATATAAAATATCATATTCTAAAGCAAGTTTTAATTCTTCTTTGGTTTTCCCCACTCCACTAAAAATGATTTTATAATTTTTAGCTCCTGCTTTTAAAGCTCGTTTTACCTCTCCAATGCTTACACAATCAAAACCACTATCAAGCCTTGCAAGCATTTGCAAAAGACTTAAATTTGAATTGGCTTTTACTGCATAAAAAATTTGAGATTTTCTTGCCTTAAAAGCATCTTTAAGCTTTAAAAAACGCTCTTTTATTTCATCAAAATTATAGATATAAAAAGGAGTTTGAAATTCATTTTTAAGTTTTTTATAGTCCATTTTTCGCCTTTAATTTATTAATTTTACTACATCAAGTATTTATCGGTGCTTATAAAACATAAATCCACCAAAAAAGACTAGCAGTATTATAGGTGCGATAATCCCTATTTCGCTTAAAATGACTCCATTTTCACTTAATCTTGAGAGTAAAAATAACATCCCCCAAACAAGCAATGTTACTACAAAAGCGACAAAAGCGACAAAAGCCAAATTAAAAAATCTAGAAATCACTGGAAAAAAATAATACATAATAAGCATCAAAAAAGGTGCAAAAAATGGTGTAAATACAAGCTTATAGAGACTGATTTTAAGAGAATCAATGCTAATATTTTGTGCTTTAAAAAGCTCCAAACTTTCAAGTGCATCCAAAATAGAATAATCACTATTACTAGCTACTCCTTCAATAATCTTAGGCTTAAATCCATAAAGTGCATTAATTTCTTTAAATTCTTGTATGTATAATCCATTGGCACCTAGCTTATATTCTTTGGGCAAGGTAGTTAAATTTCCATCTTTAAAAATCCAACTTTCTCCTTCAAAATAAGCATTTTTAGCGCTAGTAAAAGAACTTAAATTTAAATCACTGGTGTTAAAAACTTTGATATTTTGTGCAGTGTTTTGACCATTATTCACTTTAGAGATATAGATAAAATCATTATTAAATTTTAAAAAAACTTCTCCGCTTTGCTTTAACATAGCTCCATTTTTTAAAATATTTCTTTTATAATCATTCGCATAGGCAAAGGGTGTAAAATTCAGACCTACGAAAATAAAACAAAAAAATAAAGCCCATAAAAAAGGATAAAGTATAACTAAATTTTTACTAAGTCCTAAAGCATAAAAACTGACAAATTCATTTGCTCTAATCATAGAAATCAAAGCAAGCACCAATGCAAAAATAAGGGAAATAGGCAATACATAAGGCACCGCAGAAAAAGATAAAAAAATAATATAAAGCAAATCAAGATTTGCAGCTTCAGGCAAATCTTTAAAATTTAAAAGCAAATCAATCCCACAATAAAATCCAAGCAAAGATAAAAAAATAATAAAAAAATTTTTAAGATAAATTGCTGAAATAAAACGAAAAAATATCCACATTTTAAGCCTTTAGGCTATATTTTGATGATGCAGATGATAAATCATTATTAGAAATAAGCTCAAGCAAAGCTTTTTTAGAATGCTCTAAAACCTTGCTTAAAATTACCTCTTCATCGTTTTTAAATTTGCCCAAAACATGAGAAATCACATTTTCTCCTTTTCCTACTCCTATGCGCACTCTTTCATAATCATTACCACACAAACTATCAATGCTTTTTAGTCCATTATGTCCGCCACTAGAACCACCTTTTTTAAAACGCAAAGCACCTAAATTTATATCAATATCATCATGAATTACAATAATTCTTTCACATTTATAAAAATCACTCACCGCTTTGACGCTAAGTCCTGAATTATTCATATAAGTACTAGGTTTAAGAAGAAGTAAAGAAGAGCCTATTTTAAAAAGCTCTCCTTTAAATTTAGTATTATTAAGAGTTGTAAAAGTGCTTTCTTTTAAAAGTAAATCAATAAGCATAAAACCGACATTATGGCGAGTATTCTCATACTCTTTGCCTATATTGCCAAGCCCTACGACTAAAATCATCTGGCTTTTTCTACGCCCACTACCGCTACTCTATCAGCATCTATCATAGTTACACCTTCAGGAACAACTATATCACGAACAAGCAAAGCATCACCCACATCAAGCTTACTTACATCAAGCTCAAAGAAATTTGGTAAATTTTCAGCTGTACATTTTACTTTTAATCTTCTTTTTGATTGAATTAAAACACCTTTGTTTTTAAGACCAATCGCAGTTCCTTTAATCTTTACAGGAACCATATATTTAGAAATCACACCTTTTTGTGCTACTTTTAAATCCACATGCTTAAGTTCTGCAGTTACAGGATCTTTTTGATAATCCACAACCACAACACTTAAAGTTTGTGAGCCCACTTTTACATCAAAAATTAAGCTCGTTTTTTTACGAACTTCTTTGATAAAATCATTGACTTTAAAAGCAGCATTGATGTTTTCTAATCCTTTTCCATAGATGTTTGCGATTAGATAACCATCTCTTTTTAAAGCTTTAGCTGCTTTTCTACCGATACTCTCTCTAACGATACCTTCTAACATCTTTTTCCTTTCTAAAAAAATAAGCATTTATTATAGCTAATCTTGGCTTAGGTAAAAGTAAATTTATGATTTGTTTTATTTTTTTTACTATAATTTCGGCTTTTTGTATAAAAAATATGAAAATTAAATTTTTTAAGGTTTAAATTTGAGTCAAAAAATTAATGCTAATTTTGGTTGGTTAATGGTTATTTTAGGCGGTTTTGTAGAGTGTTTTTGGGTAAGTGGATTAAAATATTCTACAGAAATTTGGCATTATGTTTTAACAGCTATTGGGGTTTGCATTTCTTTTACTTGTTTTTTAAAAGCCTGCGAAAGACTTGAAGTAAGTATTGCTTATAGTGTTTTTGTCGGTATTGGAACCATTGGTGTTGTCTTAAATGAAATATTTATTTTTGGAGTAGAGACTTCTATAATCAAAATTACTCTAATTGCTATTTTACTTTTAAGCATTATAGGGCTTAAAATCATTAGTAAGGAAGCTAAATAATGGAATGGATTTTTTTATTTTTAGCTACTGCTTTTGAAATTTTTGGTGTTGTTATTATGAAACAGCTCGTAAGTACAAAAAATAAACTCTATCTTTTGGCTTTAATCGTGTGTTTTGGTTTTTCATTTGGTTTTTTAAGTCTTAGTATGCAAAACATTGCCATGAGTGTGGCTTATTCCATATGGACAGGAGCTGGAACTGCAGGTGGGGTGATGATAGGCGTGCTTTTTTACAAAGAAAGTAAAAGTTTTTTAAAGCTTTTTTTAATAGCAGTGATTATTGCTTGCACGGTGGGTTTAAAAATTCTTTCCTAGGTTAAAATAATGAAAATATATATTAGCGGTATTGATACAAATGTTGGCAAAACTTATTTAAGTGCTAGAATTTGCAAAGAATTGGGTTTTGATTATTTTAAACTCATTCAAGCAGGAACACCAAAAGATAGCGATGAAGTGGCTAAATTTAGCCCAAAAACTAAGATTTTTAAAGAGGGTGTATTTTTGCAAACTCCTGCTTCACCACACAAAGGCAAAATTTTAGAAAAATTAAACTACAAAGCTTTAGATATTGTTTTACCGCAAAGCGATAAACTCATCATAGAACTAGCAGGTGGGCTTTTTTCACCCATTGATGAAAATCATACAATGATTGATTATATGAGTAAATTCAACCATCCTACCATTTTGGTGGCAAAAGATTATCTAGGAAGCATTAATCACACGCTTTTAAGCATAGAAGCTTTAAAACAAAGAGGTATTAAAATCCTTGCCCTAGTGCTAAGAAGCACGGATAATTTTAGCAAGGGTTTTATAAATAATTACACCCAAATTCCCATTATAGAATTTGATAATAGGATTTGTGAAAATCTCTCAAAAATTATTTAATTTTATATTTTTAAATCTTAATTTTAAAAAATAAATATCAAAATAATAATTAAAAGATTTGCAATTTTTACTATAAAATTTTTAAAAATGACTTTATCTTTGCTTATAAAAAGCAAAGATTGATTTTAAAATTCCTTAAAAATTTGTTCTAAAGTATCCACAACAAAAGAAATTTGCTCTTTTGTGATGATGTAAGGTGGCATAAAATAAATTGTATTTGCCAAAGGTCTTAAAAGTAAGCCTTTTTCTAAAGCCTTCCTAAATACAAAAAGCCCTACGCGTTCGTATTTTGTACTTAAAATATCAAAAGCACTGATCATTCCACAAGTCCTAAAATTACCCAAAAAGTCAAATTTTTCAAGCCTTGAAAATTCTTTTTTGATATATTCACTCAAAATTTGATTTTTTTCTAAAATATTTTCATTTTCAAATATATCTAAAACCGCATTTGCTGCCGCACAAGCTAAAGTATTTCCTGTATAACTATGAGAATGCAAAAAGGCTTTTTGTTCGTTATATGGCGCGTAAAATGCATTATAAATTTCATCTTTTGTAAGCACTACAGAAAGTGGCATAAATCCGCCAGTAATTCCTTTTGAAAGACAGATAAAATCAGGGCTAGCTTTACATTGATGTAAGGCAAATAAAGTTCCCGTGCGTCCAAAACCTACCGCAATCTCATCAAAAATCACTTGCACACCAAATTGATGACAAAGCTTTATAGCCTCATCAATAAATCCTGCTTCATACATGTGCATATTTCCCGCACATTGCACCAAAGGTTCAAGTATGAAAGCACAAATTTCACTTGCATTTTTCTCTAAAATATTTTTTAAAATTTCAAGCTCTTTGGTATAATCTTTACTTTGTGGCACAGGCGTGCTTAAACACTCTAAAAGCAAGTCTTTATAAGTATCTTTATAAATTCCCACATCGCCAACACTTAAAGCTCCTATGGTTTCGCCATGATAAGAATTGCTTAAAGATAAAAATTTACTCTTTTTCACTCCCTTATTTAAATGATAATGAAAACTCATTTTAAGTGCGACTTCAATAGCACTTGAACCATTATCCGCATAAAAACATTTATTAAAATTTCTACCCACTTTTTCACAAAGCCTAGCCGAAAGCTTGATGATAGGCTCGTGCGTAAAACCTGCTAAAATCACATGTTCTAGCTCATCAACTTGTTTTTTAATGGCATTTGCAATTTTTTCATTACAATGCCCAAAAATATTTACCCACCAAGAACTTACACAATCCATATAAGCCTTATCATCAAAATCATAAAGCCACACTCCTTTAGCCCTTTTTATAGGAATTAATGGCAAATTTTCATGATCTTTCATTTGTGTGCAAGGATGCCAAATGTGTTTTAAGTCTAGTTCTTTTAAATTCATTTTTACTTCTTTGGTTTTTAACACAATAATACTACAATTTTTATACAAAAACACTTTAAAATCAAATAGATATTTAGAAAATATTTATATAATTAAAAATTTATAATTATCATTTTTACCTTGTAAGGAAAAACAATGAAAAAAATATTAATTATTTTGGGATTTTTATTTGGTTTTGTATATGCTCAAGAAGATTTAGTCAAAAAAGGAGTTGAAGCTTATAAAAAGGATGATTATCTGACAGCTTTAAAATACCTTCAAAAAGCTTGTGATTTAAAATACGGTGAGGGTTGCTATCATCTTGGATTTATGTATAAAATTGGATTAAGGGTTAGAGAAAATATTCCTAAAGCCGTAGAATTATTTAAAAAAGCTTGTGATTTAAAATACACTGAGAGTTGTATTTATCTTGGTACTCGGTATCTATATGGAGAAACTGTTAATAAAAATTATTTTAAAGCTGCGGAATTATTTAAAAAAGCTTGTGATTTGAAAGATGGTGACGGTTGTAATAGACTTGGTTTTATGTATGCAGATGGAACAGGTGTTAAAAAAGATAATCTTAAAGCTGTGAAATTTTATAAAAAAGCTTGTGATTTGAAAGATGGTCTTGGGTGTTCTAATCTTGGTGTTATGTATGAAGATGGAATGGGTGTCAAAAAAGATCTTTCTAAAGCTTTCAAGTTTTATGAGAAATCTTGTGATTTAAATTACAATTTTGGGTGTTATTATCTTGGTGTTATGTATGAAGATGGAATGGGTGTCAAAAAAGATCTTTCTAAAGCTTTAGAGTTTTATGAGAAATCTTGTAATTTATCAAGGGAAGATGTAGCTTGCCAAAGTTATATAAGGCTTAAAAAATAAAGCTTAAATATGCAAATTACACAAATTTTAAATGAATTAAAAAAACAAGATAATTTTAGAATTTTACGCCCACTAAAGCATGAAGGAAAATGTATCATTTATAATGATCAAAAATTGCTGAATTTAGCGAGTAATGATTATTTAAATTTAGCAAATGATAAAAGATTAAAACAAGAATTTTTAAGCACTTTAAAAGATGAAAATCTATTTTTTTCAAGCTCAAGTTCAAGAAGCTTAAGCGGGAATTTTGAAATTTATGAGGAATTTGAAAGCTTTTTAAAAGCTAAATTTAAAGAAAAAGAAATTTTGCATTTTAATAGCGGCTATCATCTAAATATTTCTTGTATCGCCGCACTTGCAAGCATTCCAAATACACTTTTTTTGGCTGATAAATTTATCCATGCGAGTATGATTGATGGGCTTAGACTTGGTGGGGCGAATTTTTTTCGTTTTCGTCATAATGATATGACTCATTTAGAAAATTTAATCAAAAAACATTATGAAAATTATGAAAATATCATCATTTTAAGCGAAGCATTATTCAGTATGGATGGCGACTTTGCTGATTTTAAAACTCTCATTTTTTTCAAAGAAAAATATCCTAAAATAAAAATTTATATTGATGAAGCTCACAGCGTGGGTTGTTTTGGTGATGCAGGTTTAGGGCTAACTAAGGCTTTAAATTTGGGAGAAAAAATTGATTTTTTGGTTTTTACTTTTGGAAAAGCTATTGCTTCTATGGGTGCTTGTATGATTTGTAACAAGGCTTACAAAAGCTTTTTTATCAACAAAGCCAGAGCTTTTATTTATTCTACTGCACTGCCACCCATCAATGTAGCTTGGACGAAATTTATTTTTGAAAAAATGAGCGAATTTAATGAAAAAAGAAAAAATTTGCAATTTTTAGCCCAATTTTTTAAAGACAAACTCACACAAAAAAATCATCAAATTTTAGGCGAAACTTACATCATTTCTTTAATTTTAAAAGAAAATCAAAAGGCTATAGAAATAGCAAAAAAACTAGAAATTAATGGCATTTTTGCTCCTGCTATTAAAGAACCTACCGTGCCAAAAAATACTGCTAGAATTCGCTTTTCTTTACATGCAGGACTTAGCAAAGAAAATTTAGAGAAAGTGATAGAACTTTTATGAAAATAAACTATTTAATCCAAAATCAAAACTCGCAAGAACTCATTTTAGTATTTGGTGGTTTTGCGTCACATCCTAGCCATTTTTCGCATTTAAAAAGTAATAAAAATGTAATTTTAGTTTATGATTATGAAAATTTAGACTTTAATTTAAATTTAGATCCTTTTTCCAAAATCATTCTTGTAGCCTTTTCTATGGGAGTTTGTGTGGCAAGTAAGATTTTAAAAGATGTGAAATTTTCGCAAAAAATTGCCATTAATGGCACAAATTTTGGCATAGATAAATTAAAAGGGATTCATCCTGCAATTTTTTCTAAGCAAATCAAAAAATTTGAACTTTTGGTCTTTAAAAAATCTTTGTTTAAAGAAAGGCAAGATTTGGCAAAAAATTTAATTTTTAAAGATGAAATTAGCTTAAAAAAAGAGCTTGAAAACCTTTATAATTTTGCCTTAAAAGAGCCTAATGAAAACTTTGTTTGGGATAAAATTTACTCCAGCAAAATGGACGAAATCTTTCCACCAAATGCTTTAAAAAACGCTTTTTCAAAGCTTATTTTTTTAGATGAGCCCCATTTTGCTTTTTTTTATTTTAAAACTTGGGATGAAATTTGAATTTTTTAAAAGCATTAGATTATGAAAAACATGCAAAAGTGCAAAATTTTATGAGCTTAAAACTTTGTGAAATTTTAAAAGATCTAAAAATTCCACATTTTGAAAAAGTGTTTGAATTTGGTTGCGGCAGGGGCGAATTTAGCAAAAAACTTCAAAAAATTATTGCGTTTGATGAGTATTTAAAAAACGATATTTTAGATTTTAAAGAAAATCCTGACACTTTAATCTTTGATATGAATGAAATTGCAAAACAAAATTTAAGCAAACAAAAATTTGATCTCATCACTTCAAATGCGAGTTTGCAATGGCTTGATTTAAAACAAATCATACCAAGTCTTAGGGATATGCTTAATCAAAATGGCATTTTACTTCTTTCTACTTTTGGGGAACAAAATTTAAAAGAGATTAAGCAAAGCACGGGTTTTGGTCTAAATTATCTTAATAAAAATGAATTAGAACAAATTTTTAAAATCTTTTTTAGTGAAGTAAAAATCACGCAAGAATTTATAAATTTAGAATTTAAAAGCGCTTTAGATGTTTTTAGACATTTGAAATTTAGCGGAGTGAATTCTTTAGGATTTTATCCTTTAAATAAAACTTTTTTAAAAGAATTTGAAGAAAAATTTCAAAATAAAATCACTTATCATCCTATTTTTATTTTATGCAAAAAATATATAAAATAAATTTTTATGCTATAATACAAAATTTATTTTTATCAAGGAAAATTATTTAATGAAAAAGCTTTTATTATTTTTTGCACTTTTATTTTTTTGTGTCAATTTAAATGCTGAAAAAATCAGCGTTTTTGTCGCATCTTCTGCTTCTAAAGCAATGGGCGAAATCAAAGATGAGTTTTTAAAACTTCATCCAAAAGATGAAATCGAACTTATTTTTGGAGCTTCTGGAAAATACTATCAGTTTTTAACGCAAGGCAGAGAATTTGATCTCTTTTTTTCAGCCGACACAAAATATGCCGCACAAATTGTAAAAGATCAAAACGCAATTGGCGAAGCAAAAGTTTATGTTTTAGGTGTTTTAGCTTTATATAGCTTGGATGAAAATTTGCTAAGTGGCGGGGTAGAAAAATTGGGAGAAAAAGCGGACAATATTTCGCATTTAAGCATAGCAAATCCAAAAGTCGCACCTTATGGAATAGCAGCTACACAAATACTTCAAAATTTAGATCTTGATAAGATTTTTAAAGATAAAATCGTTTTGGGCGATAACATCTCTCAACCTATAATGCATGTAGATACCAAAGCAGCAGAAATTGGCATTGTAGCTTATTCTTTGGTTTCTCCTGTAAATAAACCTAAAGGGAAAGTGGTTTTAATCGATGAAAAATATTTCACTCCGCTAGAACAAAGTTTTGTCATCACAAAATACGCTAAAAATAAAAAATTGGCTTTTGAATTTAGCGACTTCATCGCTTCAAACACCGCAAAAGAAATATTTAAAAAATACGGATTTAATACACCTTGAACGCTTTAAATGGTAAAGTCATAGAACTTTTAAATGAAGATGAAATTGTCATTATTAAGATCAGCATTAAGGAACAAATTTTTAGCGTTTTAATGCTTGATCTTAATTCTTTAAAAGAGTTAAAAATAGACACAAAAATTCAAATGCTTTTTAAAGAACACGAGCTTGGTTTTGCAACACCAAATTCCATTTTAAGCGTGGAAAATTCATTTATAGCAAAGATTAAAAGTATTAAAAAAGGCAAAATGTTATATCATATATTTTTTGATTTTAAAGGAGATGAAATTTCAAGCATTATTACCAAAGAAAAAGCTTTAGAGCTTAGTCTTAAAGAAGGACAAGAGTGGCTTTGTTTTGTTAAGGCAAATGAAATTATCTTAAAGGCATTTGATGGATAGTGATTTTTTACAAACTTTATATCTTACTTTTAAACTCGCATTTATCACTACTTTCATACTTTTTTTTATAGGAGTTTTTCTGGCTTATCTTTTAAGTTTTATGAATTTTCCTTTTAAAGGTTTAGTGCAAACCTTTGTGGCTTTGCCTTTGGTTTTACCGCCTAGTGTTTTGGGCTTTTATCTGCTTGTAACTTTTTCGCCAAATAGCTTTTTAGGGCAGTTTTTAAAAGAATATTTTAATATTTCCTTGGTTTTTAGCTTTGAAGGTTTGGTTTTTGCTTCTTTGATTTTTTCACTACCCTTTATGGTTAATCCTTTGCAAAGTGCCTTTTCATCGATAAATAAAAACCTACTTGATGCTTCTTATACTCTAGGAAAGGGTAAAATTTATACACTTTTTAAAGTGATTTTACCTAATTCTAAAGTGGGGATTTTTAGTGCTTGTGCGATGAGTTTTGCACACACCATTGGCGAATTTGGTGTTGTAATGATGATAGGCGGACACAAAAAAGGCGAAACTTTAGTCGCAAGTATAGCCATTTACGATGAGCTTGAAGTCTTAAATTACACTCTAGCACATCAATACGCTTTTACTTTATTTGCACTTTCTTTTATCATACTTTTAAGCCTTTATTTTGTCAATAAAAAATTCACTCTATAGGTTTATTTTATGATAAAAATTGATATAAAACTTCCCCTTGATACCGCAAAAGGCAAAAAAGAATTAGTTTTTAACACGCATTTAAAGACAAATGAAATCACTGCCATTTTTGGAGAAAATGGCGTGGGAAAAACGACTCTACTGAAAATCATTGCAGGACTTATAAAACCTGAATTTGGACGCATAGAAGTAAATAATGAACTCTGGCTTGATACCCAAAAAAATATCAATTTATCTATACAGAAAAGAAAAATCGGTTTTGTTTTTCAAGATTATGCCCTTTTTCCAAATATGAGTGTAAAAGAAAACATTTCTTATGCCGCAACTTCAAAACAAAAAGTAGAAGAGCTTTTAAACTTAATGAATTTAGAAAATTTAGCCCGAATTTATCCTAAAAATTTAAGTGGCGGACAAGCACAAAGAGTAGCGCTAGCAAGAGCATTAGCAAGAGAACCACAAATTCTACTCTTAGATGAGCCTTTGAGTGCATTGGATTTTAAAATGCGTTCCTTTTTGCAAGATGAGTTGATGAAAATTTTACAACATTTTAAAATCACCACTTTATTGGTTAGCCACGATTTGGCTGAAATTTATAAGCTAAGCCATAGAATTTTAGAGCTTAATAATGGCAAAATCATCAAAGATGCAAAGACAAATGAATTTTTCACTCAATCAAATTTAAGTGCAAAATTGCGTTTAAGTGCGACTCTACTTGAGATTAAAAAAAGCGATATTTTAGTGATTTTTACCTTACTTTTAAACCAAGATATTGTTAAAATCACACTTAGTGAAGAAGAATTTTTAAAATCTTACAAAGATATAAAAATCGGCGATACGCTTTTGCTATCCATAAAAGCCTTTAATCCTATCATTGTGGGAAAAATTTAGAAGGTAAGTCTTTATTGAAATTCTTTTAAGATTTAGTACAAGTGCGTAAGATTATAATTATTT
This sequence comes from Campylobacter jejuni, assembly GCF_002179165.1. GTDB lineage: Bacteria > Campylobacterota > Campylobacteria > Campylobacterales > Campylobacteraceae > Campylobacter_D > Campylobacter_D jejuni_B. The sequence continues at coordinate 40,979 of NZ_NFNY01000015.1, read as the reverse complement.
TCTTATTTAATTTTAGCAATAATTTGGCAATTTATCTCAAAATTCCTACTAATGAAAGCTAGGAATTTCGCGTTTTAATCTTTCTTTTTTTAATATTTTTACCATCTTATCAAAAAATGCCTATATTTTGTTTCAAACCACACTCACTAATTTTTATAGCAATAATAAACAAGCAAATAAAAAACACCAAACACTTATAAATATTTATTAAGCTTGAGTTTTTATAATTTTAGTTTTATGTTTTATTAAAAGGTAAAAAATGAAAAAAGTGTTTTTAATCTTGATTTTTTCGGTGATTTCACTCTTTGGCGATCCTGCTCCTTTTGGCCTTGAGCTTGGAAAAGCGACTTTTGAGGAAGTTGGCAAAAAATATTCTGATTTTACGCAGATTGGAAATGATCCTGTAAGCAAAGGCAAGCAAATTGTTGTTAATCAAAAAAATTTTGATCTTAAAGGCTTAAATAGAGATGTGATTTTTAGCTTTGATACAGAAAATAAATTAATGGCGGTATTATTATGTTTTGATGAAGATCGCTTTGATGATCTTTTATCATCCTTATCAAAATATAAAATGATAAAAAAACACAATAATTTGGTGATATTTCAAGATGGAAATTCTATAATTTCACTTGATAATATGGGTTTTGTTACAATATTACTTTATCAAACCAAAAAATTTGATAAACTTTATGAAGATTGGCGAACAGAACAAGAACGCGAAAATAAACAAAATTCAATGCCTTAATTGATTGCAAATTATTCTAAAATTTGCTCCAAATTTGGAGCAATTCTCACTTTTAATTTAAAATAGTTATAATTGTTTTCATTATTTTAAAATTAACTTAGGGTAAAAACAATGAAAAAAATCATTGCTAGTTTAATCTGCATTTTGTTTTTTGATGGGTGTAGCAGCAAAACAGCAGGAATGGTGGCAATAGGCGTGATCCATTCGCCTCAAATTGTAGCAGGTGGTGCAGCAATGGTTGTCGCGGGTGCAGTTTATTCTCCAATTTGGCTTTTGGAAAAAATAGAAGAAGATAGCCGTAAAGCCAAAGAACGAGTAGAAAAAGATTCTGAAGCGTCGTTTTATAAACTTGTAGATTTATGCAATCCTAAATTTAATTTAGAACCAGAAATTGCAGATAAGCTTTTGTATGAAATTAATTGGGAAATTTATTATTTTAAACAACGCGAAAATTTTTTTATACAAGTGTTAGATGAGTTAAAAAATGAAAAAAGCAAAGAATATAAAAAATTCACACAAGAATACAAAAAAAATAGCCAAAAATACATCCTTGCTTATAAAAAGGTTTTTGCAAGTGAAAATGATGCTTGGATTAGATACTCGCTTAATGAAATGGATAAAAAAAGATTGTATGCTTTTTATAAAGCTTATGAGCGTTATTCTTTTCTTGAAAATGCTAAAGAATTAAATAAAAATAAAATTTTTGCCCTAAGTGATAAGAAATTTGATGATTTTTATTTTGATGATGAATTTTTAGTGAAAAATGAAAGTGAAGTTTTAGAAAAACTCAGCCAAGAACACATTAAAGAATACAAAAAATTTAAAGAAAAAATTTTTAAAGACTCTAAAAAAGTCAATCAAAATGAAATTGCTTTGAATGGTTTTATGATATTTTTTCAAATCGAAAATGAGAAATTTAAACCCATTTTAGGCTATGTTTCTTATAAACTTGTAAAAGATCCCAAAATACATTGCACTTTTATTAACGGAAAAATGTGATTAATTAAAATCACATTAAAAATAAATTTACAAAGCAAAAATTTTTTAAAATTTAATTCCTTTTAAAAGGAAAATCATCAAGCAATTCTTTTAAAACGCTTTTATATTCCCATTTTGCAATATCTTGAACGCACTCTTGTGTATTAGAATAATTTTTATGATTAATACTTCTTGCATAATTTTTAAGATGATTAAAAAACTCATTGAAAAATTCATTTTTCATCAAGGCTTTTTTCTTGTTAAAATAATAAAGCGTAACAAAAATTTCCACTTCTACCTTTTGTATTCCATCATCTAAAATCAAAGTAAAACCCGCTGCAGGAAAAGCAAAATGCTCTAATTTTCCTTTTGTAAAAGGCAAGATTTGGGCATTAAATCGCCCTTTTTCAAAAGAAAATTCTTCTTTATTTTCATTACTAAATTTAAAAAGCACCATTTCTTTTGGGGTGATGAAAATCCTGTCTTTAAAATCGGTATAATTTGAGCGAAAATGTGCTCCAAAGATGTTTGCACCAGTGGTTGCTCCTATAAAAATAAAAAAGAAGTAAAAAAGAATGAGATAATACTTAGTTGTCCCATCAAAATTATTCAAAGAAGTTTCTAACAAAACCATAGAATATATAAAACTTACCGCGATGAAAAATATTACAAGCCAAATTGCAAAATGTTTAAAATATTGCTTAGTAAAAAAATGGTGTTCTATTTTATTATTCCAAATGTTTTCTTTATCAAAAATTACATCTTTTTTGCCGAATTTAACAAAAAACAAACATCCCCAAAGCGGAGAAAACATAGAAATAAACATAATAAGCACGATGATAAAATTATCCGCTAAAAACTCGCCCAAACTTAAATCAGCATTATTTAAATCCAAAGTATCCAAATCCCTAGCCAAAGCAAAAGTTGCCATAAAAATCAAAAATAAAATTTTAAACATTTTCATCCTTTTATTTAAAAAAGTATTCTATCATAATTTTTTAGTTTTAATTAAAATATCATTTAAATATTTTTCTAAAATTTCTTCTCTTTTATACAAATCTTTAAAATTGCTAATGTCTAAATTAAGTGCAAAAGATTTAAATTCATTTTCATCTTTTAAACGCACAAAACCCACAATCCAAGCGATTTTTTGCTCATCATTCCAGCCTGTTTTTCCAAAAAGTTCTAATTTTTTCATATCTTTTAAATAAATCATTTTTTTAACACTTTGTTGTGCTTTTTGTGAGAGTGGCAAGGTATCTTGTGAAAGCTTAAAAAGTAAAAAAGCTTGATCTTTAGCACTGATTTTAAGTGAGTTATCTAGCCAAAAAGTATCAATTTGTGAAATTTTAGCATTGCCATAATGCAAATCTTTTAAATATTTTTGCATGGTTTTTGTACCGATTTTTCGTGCAATTTGCTTAAAAGCAAGGACATTAGAATATTTAATAGCCGAGCTTAAATTCATGTCATTCGCCCAAGAGCTTAAAAATACTTTTTCACCTTTATAGTGATAAAAAATCTCTTTTTCATCCTTTATCACGCCACTATCAAGAGAAATTAAAGCATTAAAAATTTTAAAAGTAGAAGCAGGAGAAAAAGCTTTTTTAGCTCTTGTAAAATCATTACTTGTATAATTTTTGCCATCAAAAAGCACAAAAACGCCATTTGTATTATAATCTTTAAAATAATCTTCAAGTTTTAAGTCTTTAGCAAAAGTCAAATTTAACACAAATAAAAGCAAAAAAAGTTTTTTCATTTAACTTCCTTTTTCATCAAAAAATTTTTTAAAATTTGATTATTTTTTACAACTTCGTTTTCTCTTACAATCTCAAAATCATTTTTTAAGAAAAAATCTTTAGCGCTTAAAGATGCAAAGGTATAAATTTCATTATGTGGATAATTTTTCAAAGCAAAATCAAGTAAATTTTTAGCCAAGCCTTGCCTAGCAAAATTTGGATGAGTATAAAGTAAATCAAGCATTTTGTGTTCTTTTATTATGTTTATAAAGCTAGCGATTTTACCTTCTTTTTCATAGACAAAAACCTCATCATTTTTAAATTTTTCTTCCCATTTTTCTTTATCAATCCCAAGCCAAGCTTTAATTTGATCTTTTGTATAATCTTTTGCACAAAGTGCTTTTACGCTTTGCTCAAAAAGTATTAAACAAGCGTCTAAATCCTTAATATCAGCTTTTCTTATCAAGGACTTTTCTTAGTGCTAAGCTTGCTAAGGCTAAACCAAAAGAAGCAGTTACTCCCATAAAAGATCCAAGATCTTTACACACTGCTTCTTCATCGGAAAACACTACATCAAAATTTCCTTTGAAACCTGATTTTCTAAGCTCATAGCGGAATTTTTTGCTAATGCATCGCCGTGGGTTTTAAAAATACTTGTGGTTTTAATGCGTGTTGGGTCAAGCTTTCTAGCACCACCTGTGGAAGAAATAAAAATTTGGCGTTTAAAATCGATCAAATTTACTAATGCAACTTTTGCCGGAATATCATCAATCGCATCGATTATAAGATCAAATTTGCTTAAATCAAAATTAGCCAAAAATTCATCATCAATCTTACTAACTATGCCCTTAGCATTATAAATCCGCTCAAAAACCTTAGCCTTTTCTTCACCCAAATTTTCACTATGAATTTGGCGGTTTTGATTAGTGATTTCAAATTTATCCGCATCAATTAAAGTAAGATCACTAAAACCGCTCCTAAAAAGTGCATCCACACATATCCCACCTACTCCACCAAGTCCGCATACAAGGACTTTGGTTTGTGAAATTTTATTGAAATTTTCTTCATTTACTAGCCATTTTATACGAGTAAATCTGTCATTCATCGTTTGCCTTTAACCATTTTTTAACTTTTTTCATTTTTTCATAAGCACTTAAATCTAGCATAATAGGAGTTATCGTGGCGTATCCTTGCTTTAAAAGTGCTATATCACTGTTAGTTTCATCTTCAAAATCTAAATTTGCAGCTGCTAGCCAAAAGTATTTGGTCCCTCTAGGATTTACATTAGAATGTGCTTTGAAATTATACACTCTTTTTCCTGCCTTACAAACTTTTAAGCCTTTAAATTCGCTTTTTGAAGAAGGAAAATTGATATTTAAAAATTCTTTTTTATCTAGTGGAAAACCTTGATTAAAAATCTTTTTAACGATTTTTTTAGTGATTTTTAAAGCATTTTTAAAATCAAGCTCTTTTTCACTTTTTTTATAAAATTGCGAAAGTGCAATAGCAGGAATTCCTTGCAAAACCGCTTCCATTGCACCCGCACAAGTGCCTGAATATGTGATATCTTCGCCCACATTTGCACCTTTGTTTATCCCACTGATTACAAGATCGGGTAAACGCGTTTTATAAAGTGCATGTAAAGCTAAATAAACACAATCTGCAGGAGTGCCATCATCGAGCTTATAAAATCTTTTTCCTACTTTGATAAAACGCAAAGGCTTTGTAAGTGTTATAGAGTGCGAACACGCTGATTTTTCGTGTGCAGGAGCTACTATGGTGATTTTAGCTTTAAATTCTTTTCTTAGCATTTTGACAAGTTTTCTAAGCCCTTCACTTTCAAAACCATCATCATTTGTGATTAAAATTTCTTTCATTATTATCCTTAAATTTAAAAAGCTAATTTTAATATTAATTTTTAAATATATTTCAATAAATAGTTTTTGATTTAATTTGTTTTAAGCAATATGTAAATTAATATGATTTAATATTTAAGATACGATTTTAAATATATGGGAGGGATATATGCTTGATTTTTTCAAACCAAAAGAAAAGGCAATAAAATTTCCTAAAGAAGAAATTTTGCCTAGATACTATAAGATGAGAACTTGGAGTTTAAGTGGTGTTTTTATAGGTTATATGGGCTATTACTTGGTTCGCAATAATATCACTCTTTCAACTCCTTTCATACAAAACCAACTCGAACTTAGTAAGTCAGATATTGGGACAATCACGGGTGCTATGCTTATAGCTTATGGTGTAAGTAAAGGTGCAATGAGTGTGATTAGCGACAAAGCTGATCCTAAAAAATATATGGCTTTAGGGCTTATTTTATGTGCCTTGATAAATGTTTTACTTGGCTTTTCAAATTCTTTTTATGCTTATGTGGGCTTTGTTATAGCTTTGGGAGTTTTTCAAGGTATGGGTGTTGGACCTTCTTTTATTACTTTAGCCAATTGGTATCCTAAAAAAGAACGCGGAATTTACACAGCCGTGTGGAATATATCGCATAATCTAGGAGGGGGTATAGTCTCTCCTATCGTATCAATTTCTGGTTTTGCTTTAGCGGTATTATTAGGCGTAAGTATGGCGGATTTTAATGAAAATTATTGGCAAATCAGTCATTTTTATGTCCCTGCTATTTGTGCTGTGCTTATCAGTCTTTATGTGCTTTATGCAGTCAAAGGTAGTCCTAAAAATGAAGGTTTGGTTGATATTGGTGAAATCAATGAAATGAGAGGTATTAAGACCGAAGAAATTAAAGCCGTAGAAAGTCCAAATTTAAGCAGTCTTGAAATTTTTTATCATTATGTATTAACAAATAAGAATGCTTGGTATGTGGCTTGGATGGATACTTTTGTTTATATGGTGCGTTTTGGACTTATTTCTTGGCTTCCTATTTATTTGCTTGAAACAAAGGGTTTTAGCAAAGAACAAATGGGTGTTGCATTCTTGCTTTTTGAATGGGCTGCCATACCTTCTACCCTATTTGCAGGATATATTTCAGATAAAATTTTTAAAGGCTATAGAATGCCTCCTGCTATCGGTGCTATGGCGATTATCTTTTTTATGATTATTGGATATTTTAGCTCAAATAATCTTTACTTAGTTATTTTCTTTGCGGCTATGGCGGGTTGTTTGATTTATATACCACAATTTTTAGCAAGTGTGCAAACTATGGAAGTGGTTCCTGCTTTTGCAGTAGGGTCTTGTGTGGGACTTCGTGGCTTTATGAGTTATGTTGTAGGCGCTTCACTTGGAACAAAGGCCATTGGCTGGGCTGTGGATTATTATAAAAGCTGGAACGCTGGGCTTATAATGCTTCTTAGTGCTTGTGTGCTTTGCATACTTTGCTCTACTTTATGCCATTTTAGTGCTAAGAAAAAATACGCTTAAAAATTCACAAATTTGCAAATTTTTTCTATAATTTTAAAAAAGTTTTAGGAATAAATTTGCGAATTTTAAATCATTTAGACACCATTTTAACCGACCAAAAAGTGAGAAATTATAAAGGTTTTAAACGCTTTTGTGTAGAATTTTGGTTTTTTGGGATAAAACAAGCTAGAGCATGCTTATTTGCAGGGCTTTTTTTCATTGCGATGTTTTGTGTGCCACGCGAAGGACTTTTTGGAATTTATCGTTATGATTTACTTTTAATCATTGCTTTAGCAATACAAGCTTGGATGGTGCTTAGTAAACTAGAAAGCAAAGATGAGCTTAAAGCGATTTGTTTATTTCATTTTCTGGGCTTTTTGCTTGAAGCTTTTAAGACTTCAGTTGTTAGCTCTTGGGCTTATCCGGATTTTGCTTATACTAAAATTTGGTACGTGCCGCTTTTTTCAGGTTTCATGTATGCAGCAGTTGGAAGTTATGTGATACAAGCTTGGAGACTTTTTAATATGAAAGTTTCTCACCATCCACCATTTGCTTTAGCGGTGCTAAGTTCGGGGCTTATTTATATTAATTTTTTTACTCATCATTATTTGGGTGATTATAGGTATTATATTTTAGCTTTTTTGTTGGGGCTTTATGCAAGAAGTGTGATTGTTTTTACCCCTTTAGATAAAGAATGCAAAATGCCACTTTTATTAAGCTTTGTTTTGGTAGGATTTTTTATTTATTTAGCTGAAAATTTAGGCACACTTTTGGGTGTTTGGAGATACCTAAACCAACTGGGTGCGTGGGCTTTGGTAAGTCTTGGAAAATGGGGTGCGTGGAGTTTGGTTATTGTGATGACTTTTACTATAACTTTATTTTTAAAAGATATTAAAAGTCGCATTCATGTGGCAAAATAAATTAACATTTTATGTTAATATAATAAAAATTAAACAAGGAGAATGTATGCAAAAAATAAAATTTAGTTTAATATTCTTGATTTTTGCAATTGTTTTTTCAGCTTGTTCTACCAAAGAACAAATAAATCCCCTAGGAAGATCTTATGGTAAATTTAGCGATAATGATCCTCTAAGACTTGGCTCAACGCCAACCCCACCAGCAAAGCAAAAAACGCCAAGTTTAATAGAAGGTAAAAAATTTCCTGCTATACCGCTTGTACCGCCAATAATTAACACAAACACTTTTAAAGGTGACAATGCCATAAAGGGTCCTTTACCAAGGCTTACATCAAAAAATAAATTTGCATCTAATGCTTTGTATGAGAATTCAGGAATTGTAAGTGATTTTGTAACCATTATGAATCCAAATGGAGCCGCTTTAACCGTTTGGGCTTTAAATCCTGGAAATTGGATATGGGGATATAATTTATTTGATAGCAAGCCTTTTGGCGATGCTAGAGTTTGGCAACTTATTGAATTTCCAAACAACACAGTGATGATCAAAAACGCAAAAACTCTTACTTGTTTAAATGCTTATAGAAATGGCATAGTGCATTATCCTTGCGATCAAACTAATTTCATGCAATTTTGGAGACTTTATCCAATGAGTAATGGTGCTTTTCAAATTCAAAATTATGCTACCCAACAATGCATACAAACAACTGTTAGAAATGTCATGGGAGAATTTAATTTTAGTTATTATGGTATATATTTAACATCTTGCTTAAAATCAAAAGAGAAAAACTTGGACAGACAATGGACTATCAGTGTGCCTACTTTTAAAGCAAGATCACCTTATGCCCCTAAAGGAGAATTAGAATGAAAAAAATTATATTTTTAATTTTTAGTGCAAATATGTTATTTGGTGCCTTAGAAAATTATAATAGTGGAACTTGGAATTTACAAGGTTCTTCAGCAAGTACAGAAAGTAAGTGGAATATTAGCATAAGACAACTTGTAACCGGCGATAATCCTATGGATATTTTAGCCGTGCAAGAAGCAGGAGTTTTGCCAAGTACCGCAATAATAACACCAAGGCAAGTTCAACCCTTTGGTGTAGGAATTCCAATTCATGAGTATGAATGGAATTTAGGATCTTCTTCAAGACCCAACTCTGTTTTTATTTACTATTCTAGAGTGGATGTGGGAGCAAATCGTGTAAATATGGCTATTGTTAGTAGAATTAGAGCGGATGAGGTTTTTGTTTTACCGCCTCCAACTGTTGCTTCAAGACCAATCATTGGCATACGCATAGGAAATGATGCATTTTTTAGCATACATGCTTTAGCAAGCGGTGGAAATGATGGAGGGGCTATCGTGAGTGCAGTAGATGTATTTTTTAGAAATAGACCGGAAATTAATTGGATGATTATGGGTGATTTTAATAGAGAATCAGGAGCTTTAGTTTCTTTATTTGATGCAAGTTTAAGAGCACGTACTCGCGTAATTCCTCCATCTTCAAATACTCAAACTGGTGGAAGGACTATTGATTATGCTATCACGGGAAACTCGAATACATCTTCTCTATATAATCCGCCTCCAATTCTTGCAATTTTAGCTGTAGCTGGACTTAGAACTTTTTTAGCCTCAGATCATTTTCCTGTAAATTTTAGAAGACCTTAGGAGAAAAGCGATGAAAAAAAATTTTATTTTATTTTTTATAACTTTAGGTTTTTTAAAAGCCGAACCAAGCTTAGATGAACTAGAAAACTTTACGCCTCTTTTTGCGATAAGATCTTTAGAAACAGGAATTTCATTAAGTCCTTTTAGATATAGTTCTAAAATACTAGAAGAGCAAAATTGGCTTTTAAAAGAAATAATATTAAGCGAAGAATTAAAACAAAAAGACAGATATGCTATGCAACAACCCTTTGGTTATGTACAATTTGTAAATCCTAAAGGAAGTGATGTATGTTTAGCTGTTCTGGATGAAAAAACTTTTGGAGTAAAATCTTGTAAAAAAGATCTGGAAGATGGAGCAATGCAAACTGTTTTTTCTATAATGCCTACAACTAACGCCGCTGTACAAATTAGATCTTTAACTAGAGGTGGAGTAAAATGCATGAGTACTTTTGCCGATCCAAATATACCCATAGAAAATCGCTTTGGCTTAGACGATTGTACAGTTAATCCTTCTGTGCCTATAGAATTAAAAGAACTTTTCTTTTTTAGCCCCGCCATAGTTGAAGCAACCCCTGTTTATTAATACTTTTATGATGAAACCAAGCTTTTTTGGCTTGGTTTAAAATAAGTTTTTGTGTGTTAGAATACACTTTTTATTTCTAGGAAAAAGTATGATTTTTGAAAAACAAGAATATCAAGTTAAGTGTATAGATAACATTATCACACTTTTAAAGGATTTTGATTTTAAAAGACAAGATAATCTAAAAGAGTGTTTAGAGGAATTTTATAAAACCACTCCTTTACCAGTGCAGAATATAAGTGATAAATTAAATTTAGATATTTTAATGGAGACAGGTACAGGTAAGACTTTTACTTATTTAAATTTAATTTTTGAACTCCATAAAATTTATAAACAAAACAAATTTATCATTTTTGTCCCAAGAAAAGCGATTTTAGAAAGCGTAAAACAAAATATAGAACTCACAAAAACTTATTTTTATTCAGAATATCAAAAATATTTAAAAGCTTATTATTACTCAGATAGCAAAAGTCAAAGTGCTATTATTAATCATTATATAAAAAATGAAGATGAAGTTTCGGTGCTGGTTTTAACCAATAGTGCTATTGATAAAAAAGCCAATTTACTTAATCAAAAAAATGAAAATTTATTTAATTTCAAAAGTGTTTTCGAAAATATCATAGATTTAAAACCCATTAGTATTATAGATGAGCCACATTTGCTGAAAGGTGAAGCTTTTAATAAATATTTTTCAAAAATAAATTCACTTTATTTTCGCTTTGGTGCAACTTTTCCGCAAGAAAAAGGATACGAACTTAGCAATATGATTTATTGTCTTGACTCTATCTCCGCTTTTAAAGAATATCTTGTAAAACAAGTCAAAGTGCATACTTTAGGGGCAAATACAAACAATGTTTTTCTTAAAACCTATAAAAATAAAAAAGCCATTTTTAGCTATAATTTAAACGGAATAGAAAGAGAAGAGACAATAAAAATTAATGATAGTTTTTCTCTTTTAAACAATGCCGTTTTAACGCAGGTAAAAGACGATAAAGCTTATTTTAGCAATGAAACTATCATCGAAAAAAAAGAAAGTTATGTTTTAAACAATGATGAAATCAAAGAGCTTTTAAAACAGGCAATTGATTTACATTTTGAAAAGGAAGAAAAGCTTTTTAAAAAAGGTATCAAAGCCTTAAGCTTGTTTTTTATCCCAAATATTACAGATTTTAGGGGCGAAAAAGCTTTTATCAAAAACACTTTTGAAGAACTTTACAAAGAAAAACACAAGGAAATTCTAAAGCTAAATTTAGATGAAACATACAAAGAATATTTAGAAAAAGACTTTGATGAAGCAGGAAATTTAAGAGTTCATCAAGGTTATTTTAGTGGGGATAAAGGAAGTATTGATGAGAAAGAAGCGCAAGGGGTAAAAATTATCCTAGAAGAAAAAGAAAAATTACTTTCTTTTGATACTTCTTTGCGTTTTATTTTCAGTGTTTGGGCTTTGCAAGAAGGCTGGGATAATCCAAATATTTTCACTCTAACTAAGCTTTCAAATTCATCTTCACAAATTAGCATTCATCAACAAGTGGGGCGTGGTTTAAGACTTTGCGTGAATGACAAAGGCAAGAGAATTACGCATAATTATTTAAATTTTGATGATAATCAATTTTATGATATTAATTATCTTGATATTGTAGTGAGTGCAAGAGAAGTTGATTATATAGAAAATTTGCAAAAAGAAGTTTTAGATTCTAGCTTTAGATTTGATAGCCAAACACTAGAAAAAAACTTTCTTGAGAATTTATTAAATCTAGATTTAGCTAGTGATTTAATTTATCTTTTAAAAAAATCAAAATTAATTTCTTACAATGAAGAGCAAAGTAATTATAAAATCTTATCTCCTATATACGAAAGCATAAAGGATAATGAAGAGTTTAAGGAGCTTTTAGGCGATAAATTTAACAAATTTTTAAATATATTTAAAGAAAACTCAAACAACACACATCAACAAATTATCAATGCAAATAAGAAAAAGGACAAAGTAAAAATAAGATCAAATTTAGCAAAAGATTTTAAAGAGCTTTGGGATATTGTCAATAAAAAAGCAAATATAGTTTATAAAAATATAAAAGAAAAAGAACTTATAGAAGCAATAATAAAAGAATTCAACACCTTAAAAATAGAAAAAGAAACTCTTTTTTATGAAAAAAAGGTTTTTAACGCACAAGAAAATATCATCATTACACAAGAAACGGATATTTTAAAGGAAATTGATTATAAAAAAAGCCTTTATCAAGATATACAAAATTTACTTTTAAATTTCAGCAAAGATGAAAAATTTCCTTTAGTATTTTTGCTAAAAATTTATGAAAAACTTGATAAAACTAAATTTGAAAACTCTCCAAAAAAAGCTTTTTCTCATTTGAAAAATATCATCAAAGACAAACTCCATTATAATTTATTGCAATGCCTAAACTATGAGTTTTCTCTTAATATTTTTTCAAATTCTTATGAGAATTTAGTCGAAAATGGCAAAATTAAAGAAAGTATAGATATGCAAAAATTAGGGCGTTATAAAGATGATGAAAAACCGGCTAAAAATTATCTTTATGAAAGTGTGATTTATGATTCTAATATAGAAAAAGAAATCATCAAAGAAAATAATGAAAACATAGATAAAAAAACCATAAAAGTCTTTGCTAAACTGCCAAAGTTAAGCATTCCTACGCCTTATAAAAACTATGAGCCTGATTTTGCTTATTTTTTAGAAGATAAAAAGTGTAAAAAAATATTTTTTATATGCGAAAGCAAAGGCTATGATGATGAAAATGATATTTCATCAAATGAAAAGAAAAAGATAGACTATGCAAAAGTATTTTTTAAAAATTTAAATGATAGCTTAAAAGATGAAAATATAGATATTATTTTTAACACAAGGATAAATAAACAAGATCTAATTTACTGCATAAAGGAAGTTTTAAATGATAGACATTAAAGATGCAAAAAAGGAAAATATCATCAACACAAAAGAAAATAAAAACAAACTTTTAGAATATTTAAAAGCAAATTTCCCACAAACCATAAGCGATAATGTGCCAAATTTAAATGCTATTATGCAACTTTTGGGCTTAAACACTAAAGCACAAGGCTACGAACTCACTTTTACCGGAAAGGCTTTAGCAAACGCCCTTTATAGCACTCCAAACACCAAAGAATTAAAATTTCATTCACATTTAAGCAAAGATAGTGAAAACACAAAAAATGTCATCATAAAAGGCGATAATCTTGATGCTTTAAAGCTTTTAAAGTCTGCGTATTATGAGAAAATTAAAATGATTTATATCGATCCACCTTATAATACCAAAAATGATAATTTTATTTATAATGATGATTTTAGAAAAGATTATAAAGAACTTCTTATACAAACAGGACTTTTAGAAATCGATGAAGAAGGGCAAGAAATAGAAAGTGAAACACTAAGATTTTTTAATAGCATAAAATCAAGCAAAACCCATAGCGGATGGCTTTGCTTTATGCTTCCTAGACTTAAACTTGCTAGAGATTTACTCAAAGAAGATGGAGTGATATTTATAAGCATTGACGATAATGAACAAGCCAATTTAAAGATTCTTTGTGATGAGATTTTTGGGGAAGAGAATTTTGTAGCAAATGTTGTTTGGCATAAAAAAGATAATGCTTCATTTTTAGGTAAAGACATTGTAGATTTGGTTGAATATATTTTAATTTACAAAAAAAGCAATAATTTTGAAGGTACTAAGGATAGTAAGATAAGTCCAGATGGACATAGGGAGCTAATTATAAAATCATCTAATATTGGCGAAAGAATTCTGAATAAAAATTTTTGTTTGTTTGAAAATGGGAAATTTAATGGTGTATTAAAAAAAGGAAAATACGGTTCTAAACAATTTGATATAGAGATTTTAGAAGATGTGAAAATATATAATGGTATTGCAGAAAACAATATTAAAATAAAAGGAAAATTTTGCTGGTCTCAAGCTAAAATTGATAAAGAAATATCGCAAGGCGGAAAAGTTGAAATCAAATCTATAAAAGGAATGAAACCTATATTTTACAAGAATTTCGGTAAAGATATTCCTTATAAACCAATGCGTAATTTACTAAGCAAGAAAATAGAAGATGATGTTTTTACCAATAATGACGCAGCTGAAGAAATTAAAAAATTTTTTAATGGTATCCCTATATTTGATTACTCTAAACCATCAAAATTAATTAAAAAATTTATAAGAAATACCACAAAAGAAAACGATATTATCCTAGACTTTTTTGCAGGTAGTGGCACAACTGCACAAGCAGTTATGGAACTCAACGCAGAAGATAATGGCAATCGTAAATTTATCCTAGTGCAGCTTGACGAAAAAATCGATGAAAACAAAAGTAAAATCGCTTATGATTTTTGTAAAAACGAACTCAATAGTCAAAATCCAGTCATTAGTGATATAACCATTGAAAGAGTTAAAAGAGCAGGTGAGAAAATTTTAAGAGAAAATGTGGATAAAAATTTAGATTTAGGCTTTAAAGTGTTTTCTCTTGTAGAAAAACCCGAATTAATAAAAGAAGATTTAAACACTTTAAATTTAAGATATCATGAAAATTTAACCCTTTATGAAAAAGCCTTAAATTTAGCCTTACTAGACGGTAAGACTTTAGACAAAGACTTGAAAATGATTTTAAAAGATAAACTTTATAGTTGCCAAGATTGCTTTTATATAGTAAATTGCGATGATGAGGTTTTAGAATTTTTAAGAAAAACACAAAATGAAAATGTGTATATTAACGGATATGATGATATAAATTTAGAAGATTATTTAAATCTTGAAAGTTTTTTAAAAGAACGCTTAAAAGTGGTGTATTAAGGAGAGATAATGAAAGTAAAATTAAAAAATGTTGGAATGCTTGATGAGGCAGAATTTGAAGTAGGGGTCATTACTTTAATTTGCGGTGAAAACAATACCGGAAAAACCTATGCTACTTATAGTTTGTATGGCTATTTGGATTTTTTAAGCAATAATTTAACCGGCGTGTTTTTTCAACAGTTCAAAAACATTTAAATGATTTAAATTCTAAAGAATATATTATTGAGATATCGATGGATCAAATTATTACTATTTACAAAGATATTATCAAAAATATATATGGTAATTATAAAGAAAAACTATCAGAAATCTTAGCAGGAAAAGATGGAGATTTTGATGATAGTGTTTTTTTAAATCAAGAATTAGATAATTTTTTAGACAAATTAAGCAATGATGATATTGTAAAGAGCTTTAAAGAATTTTCAGAATATAAAAATTTAATTAATTTATCAGAAATCAATAGTGAATATATAAAATTAGATTATAAGAATAATGATGAAAATTTTGAATCAAAAGATAGAATTATTATGATTAAAACCATGCAACTTTTAACATCCTTTTTTTTATTTCTAACTCCAAAATATCCAAGAGCCTTTATTTTAAGTGCAGAAAGAACCGGAGCTTCAATGTTTCAAAAGGAGCTAGATGTAAATAAAAATGAAATTGTAGATAGAATATCTCAGGTTAGAAGTAGTGATATTAAAGAAGCTGTAATAGATATTTTAGTAGAAAAATATTCTAGATATCCAAAGCCGGTTAAAGATAATATTTATTTTGTTAGAGAATTAGATGAGGTGGTAAAGAAAACAAGTTTTATACAAGATGGTATAAATAAAAATTCTAAAAATAAAAATTTATATCAAAATATCTTAGATTTATTATTTGAAATTGTTGGTGGAAAATATTTAGTTAGTCAAGAGGATATAGAATTTGCACCAGGTGCAAAAAAGAGAATTACTAAAGGTAAGTTTTTAATACAAAGAGCTTCAAGTTCTGTTCGTTCTTTGCTTATACTAAATCATTATATTTTATATGAAGCCCAACAAGGCGACATTTTGATGATAGATGAGCCAG
Source organism: Campylobacter jejuni (assembly GCF_002179165.1). Classification (GTDB taxonomy): domain Bacteria; phylum Campylobacterota; class Campylobacteria; order Campylobacterales; family Campylobacteraceae; genus Campylobacter_D; species Campylobacter_D jejuni_B. The sequence continues at coordinate 25,065 of NZ_NFNY01000015.1, read as the reverse complement.
AACTTAATCTTCATCCTAAAAATCAGATTTTATTGGCAAGACTTTTTACACTTTTAGCAAATGCGGGTATAAAAATTTTTATTACTACTCATAGTGATTATATAGTTCGTGAGTTAAATAATTGCATAATGTTAAATGGATTAGCAAGCGAACAAATGCAAATGCTTAAATCAAAAGGCTATATAGAAGAAAATAAGATTGATTTTAAAGATATTAAAGCCTATATTGCTAAAAATGTTAAAGGTAAAAATATTCTCGAAGAGGTAAAAATTACTAAAGAAGAAGGAATTTTTATGAATACCTTTGATGAACCTATAGATACACAAAATGAAAATCAAAGCATGATTTATGAAAAAATTATGTGAGATTAGATATGGCAAATAAGTATTTAAAAAATTTTAGAGATACTATTAAAGATGATTTAAAAATAAAACCAAAAGGTAATTGTTTTATAGTTACTGAAAAACATGAAGATAGTAAAATTAAAAGAATAGAATTTACGCTAAAAAATCAAGATGATTTTTTAATTCTCAAACAAATTGAAAATAAACATGCTTTAAATCTTTTAAATAGCTTTCCTACAAATAAATCGTGCGATTTTATCGTATTTAGGGTATATAATGATAAATTATTAATATACTATTCTGAAATAAAGTCAAGTTATAGTGAAGAAAATAAAAGCGAAGCATTAAAACAAATAGAATCATCAAAATTATTTATAAAATACCTTTTGTCTTGTTATTTTGAATGCAGCAAAGAAAATATTGTAAGTGAAAAAGAAATTTTTTTATATATTTATCCTAAAATGGGAGTATCAAGCAAAAGAAATTTTTGCAAAAAGACTAATTTAAGATTTAAAGATGTGGAAATTAGTGATAGGCAAAATGGTATAGTAAGAATTCCGGAAAATAAAATAAATGAATTTTTTGAGATTATTAGATGAAAACCTTTCTAGTTTTGCAACCTAGAGCCATCAGCGAATTTATATTAAAAAGTTTTAAAAGATTTAGAAAAATGTTTAGAAGATACATCTTTTTTGCAAGATTATGAATGGTGTTTTTCTAAGTTAGTAGAAAATCAAGATGAAATTTATATCCCTTATTTCGATGAAGAAGAGCAAAAAGAAAGAAAATTTTATCCTGATTTTATTTTTTGGCTAAAAAATAAGCAAAATGGAGCTTATAAAATGTTGTTTGTAGATCCTAAAGGCTTAGGCAGATCAAGAAATGCTATAGAAAAAGCCAAAGGTTTTGAAAATATATTTTCTAAAAATAATTTAAAATATCTTGACAAAAAATAGAAGTTCATTTGGCTTATTATAATTTCGATAATACTTATCCTATAGAACTTAAAAATTATGTTAAATCAAGCGTTGAAGGAATTTTTGGATTTTAATCTTTAATTTCTTCAAGGATTTAGCAAAATCAAACTCACCGCCATCACGGCCATTCCTAAAACAAGTCCATAAAGGCTATCGTGGGCTTTATCATAAGTTTTTGCAGCAGGCAACAACTCATCAAAAGAGATAAACACCATAATCCCAGCCACTACAGCAAAAGTGATAGCCAAAGTAAGCTCATTCATAATGGGCAAGATTAAAAACGCTCCTACAAATGCTCCTATAGGTTCAGCCACACCAGAAAGTGCCGAGTAGATAAAAGCTTTTTTCTTATCATTTGTAGCGTGATAGATTGGTAAAGAAACCGCCATTCCTTCAGGGATATTGTGTATCGCTACTGCTATGGCAATAGCCACGCCAAAACTTAGACTATCAAGACTTGAAATAAAAGTCGCAAAACCTTCAGGAAAGTTATGTATGGCAATAGCAAGTGCGGTAAAAATTCCCGTTCTTTTTAAAGCCTTGGTGTTGATTTTTTTAAGAGGTTCTCCCGCATGAAAAGTCGGTGTTTTTTCATTTTTCTTAGGCAAAGGACAAATTTTGAGCTCACTTAAATCCTCTTTTGGCTCGTGCGGATTGACATCTTCGGGGATAAATTTATCAATAATAGCCGATAAAAAAATCCCTCCAAAAAAGCATAAAAGTGCTAAAAGCTCTCCATAGCTTGAGTTATAATGTTTTTTAAAATCCACAAAAGATGACGGTAGAATTTCCATAAAAGAAATATATATCATCACCCCAGCAGAAAAACCAAGTCCAAAAGAAAGGATTCTAAGATTATCATTTTTGCTAAAAAATGCTATCACAGAACCAATAGCTGTTGAAAGTCCGGCTAAGATGGTCAAAGCCATCGCTACTAAAATTTGATCTAATGTAAATTCCATAGAAAAATTATAGCAAAAAATTAGTAAATAAATTTTATTTAATGATAATTTTTATTAATAATATTTGATTTTAATTTTCAAAAACTAGCAAAGTCTTAAGTGAAAATTGGTTATGATTTTGCTTTAAAATTTAAAAAAGAGTGAGAATGAAAAATTTTTTAGTATGTGCTTTAGAGCCTTCTGCAAATTTACATTTAAAAGAAGTTTTAAAAGCTTATAAAAAAGACTTTGGCGAATTTGAACTTTATGGAATTTATGATGAGAGTTTATGCAAAGATTTTGCCCTTTCGTCTAAACCACTATACAGCTCACACGAATTTAGTGCTATGGGTTTTATAGAAGTTTTACCTTTGATTTTTAAAGCCAAAAAAGCCATTAAAGAACTTGTTCATTTAAGCCTTACAAAACATTTTGATGCTTTGCTTTGTATTGATTCTCCTGCTTTTAATATCCCTTTAGCAAAGGCTTTAAAAAAAGCAAATTCAAAAATAAAAAGAATTTATTATATCTTGCCTCAAGTTTGGGCATGGAAAAAAGGACGTATTCCTATCATAGAAAGTCATTTTGATATTTTAGCTTCTATTTTACCTTTTGATGAGAAATTTTTTAGCAAAAGCACTTTTGTAGGACATCCACTTTTAGATGAGATTAAAGAATTTAAAAATGAAAATGATATTAAAAATTTGCTAGAAAAAAAAGAAGATGAAAAAATCATCGCTTTCTTACCCGGATCAAGACGCAGTGAAATTACGCGTTTAATGCCTATTTTTAGAGAGCTTTCTCATCGATTTAATGGTGAAAAAATCCTTTGTGTGCCACCATTTAATCTTGAAAAACTAGAAATTTATGGCGATATTAAAGAATTTAAGATAGAAAGCAATGCACCAAAAGTCCTTAAAAAAGCTGATTTTGCTTTTATTTGTAGCGGAACAGCTACCTTAGAAGCCGCACTAGTTGGCACACCTTTTGTATTAGCTTATAAAGCAAAAGCTATTGATATTTTCATTGCAAAACTTTTTGTAAGATTAAAACATATTGGCCTTGCAAATATCTTTTGTGATTTTGCAGGAAAAAGCGAATTAAATCCCGAATTTTTGCAGGATGAAGTGAATGTGGATAATTTATATAACGCCTATAATAAATATGATTATAAGGCATTTTTTGATAAAGTAGATTTTTTAAAAGAATATTTAAAATTTGGAAGTGCGAAAAATCTCGCTAAAATCTTAAATCAATTATAAAAAGGATGGATAATGCAAAAAGAACCAATGAGCCAATTTGGATATGATAAATTAGTTGCTGAGTTAAAAGACTTAAAAGATAATCAACGCCCAGCCGTTGTGATAGAAATCGATACTGCAAGAAGTCATGGAGATTTGAAAGAAAATGCAGAATATCATGCTGCAAGAGAAAAACAAGCTTTAATAGAAAGTCGCATCGCAGAACTTGGTGATTTGATCGCAAGGGCACAGGTTATTGATCCTTCATCTTATGAACACGATAGCGTTAAATTTGGATCAAGCGTTGTGATTATGGATTTAGATACAGAAAAAGAAAGTAAATATACTTTAGTTGGAATTTGTGAAGGAAATTTGGATAAAGGTTATATTTCTATCGCTTCGCCTATAGCAAGGGCAATGCTTGGAAAAAAAGAAGGAGATGATTTTAAAGTGCGTTTGCCAAAAGGTGAAAGCGAATTCGAAATCATTTCCATAGAGTATGAGCCTTTGAAATTTTAAAAAATGAGTGAACTCATTTTAAAGGATAAAGCGATTTTAATCGCTGATGCTCATGAAAATGAAGAAAGAAAAGGATTTTGGGAATTTTTACAAGCTTTAAAAAAGGGTGAAATTTCCACACCACAGCTTATTTTAATGGGTGATATTTTTGATTTATTAATAGGTGAAATTTCTGCTACGCATGATTTTGCAAAGCCTTATATTGATTTACTTGAAGAATTAGCGCAAAATTTAGAAATTATTTATTTAGAAGGAAATCATGATTTTAATCTTGCTTGTTTTTTTCGAAAAGTTAAAATTTTTAATCTCAAACAACAACCTTTAAAACTTAATTTGCATACAAGTAAAGGTAAAATATTTTTAGCTCATGGAGATATTTTTTTATCCCCTCTATTACAATTTATTCTTAAAAGCTTAAGAAATCACTATTTACTAATATTTTTAAATATTTTAAATCAAATTTTATTCCATTATCTCACTAATAAAATTTTAGCAAATCAAAAGAAAAAAAATCTTTTTTATAAAATAAATAATTTTAAAAATTTAGCCAAAAATAGATACCAGAAATACGATACAAAAGGATCTTGGGTATGTGAGGGACATTATCATCAAAATTGTATTTTAAATGAAAAAGACATTAAATATTTCAACTTAGCTAGTTTTGCATATGAGAGAAGTTTTTTTGTAGTAGAATTCCATCGAGAAATCAAATTTCGAGAACAGAAATTGAGGGGTCAAAATGCTTGATAAAAATATCGTGAAAACGGGTTCAAATGAAATGGAGCTTGTTGATTTCCGTATCTTTAAGCAAGGACAAGATAAAGTTTATGAAGGAATTTATGGGGTTAATGTCTCTAAAGTTAGAGAAATTATAAAAATTCCAAGCCTTACAGAACTTCCAGGAGTACCTGAATACATAGAAGGGATTTTTGATCTTCGTGGTGTAGTTATTCCTGTTGTAAATCTTGCTAAATGGATGCAAATTAGCGAGCCAGAAGGTACTATGCTAAAACCTAGAGTTATCATTACTGAATTTAGCAACATTCTTATAGGTTTTATCGTTCATGAAGCTAAAAGAATTCGCCGTATAAACTGGAAAGATATAGAACCAGCTACTTTTTCAGCAGGTTCTGGAGCTTTAGATAAAGGTAAAATCACAGGCGTAACACGTATAGAAAATGATGAAGTGCTTCTAATACTTGATTTAGAAAGTGTTGTTGAAGATCTAGGAATATATTCGCCTAAAACTGAAATGGATTTTGGCAAAGTAGAAAAATTTAGTGGAACGGCACTCATCTTAGATGATAGTATGACAGCCAGAAAGCGTGTTAAAGAAATGATGCAGCAATTAGGCTTACAAGTTGTTGAAGCTAAAGATGGTGCTGAAGGCTTAAGCAAACTTGAAGAGCTTAGCCAAGTTTATGGCGATGATTTAAATAATACTTTAAAAATCATAATTAGCGATGTTGAAATGCCTCAAATGGATGGTTTTCACTTTGCTGCACGCATTAAAGAAGATGTGAGATTTAAAGATATTCCTATAGTCTTTAACTCATCACTGTCTAATGAATTTATGAATGAAAAAGGTGTTCAAGAAGCCGGCGCTGAAGGCTATTTGGTTAAATTTAATGCTAGTGATTTCTTTAGTGAAGTAACTAAAGTACTAAAAAAACACCAATCACAAGAACAGGGGTAAAATATGGAAGATATGCAAGAAATACTTGAAGACTTTTTAGTTGAAGCTTTTGAATTAGTTGAGCAAATCGACCATGATTTAGTAGAGCTTGAATCTAATCCAGAAGATCTAGAATTGCTTAATAGAATTTTCCGTGTTGCACACACAGTAAAAGGTTCTTCAAGCTTCTTAAATTTTGATGTTTTAACAAAATTAACACATCACATGGAAGATGTTTTAAATAAAGCAAGACATGGAGAATTAAAAATCACTCCAGACATTATGGATGTCGTTTTAGAATCTATCGACAGAATGAAAACTCTATTAAATTCAATTCGTGATAATGGCAATGATACGGCTATAGGAATGGATATAGAGCCAATTTGTGCAAGATTAACAGCTATATCTGAAGGAGAATCGCCAAGTGGTGCTAGCAATAGCGAAGCTAAACCAAGCGAAGCATCTACAGAAGCTCCTAAAAAAGAAGAGCCAGCTCCTGCCCCAGAACCTGAAGTTGATGTCAATCAATTAAGTGATTCTGAAGTTGAAGCTGAAATAGAAAGACTACTCAAAGCAAGAAAAGCAGAAGATCAAGCACGCCGTGCTCAGAAAAAACAAAATCCTACTCCTGCTGCAACACCTAAACCAGCAGCAGCTGCACCAAAAGCCGAGAGTGGAGAGAAAAAAGTTCCTGCTTCTGGAGGTGGTGGAGGCGGTATGGATCAAACTATACGCGTAGAAGTAAAAAGACTTGATCATTTGATGAATCTCATTGGAGAACTTGTTTTAGGTAAAAACCGCTTGATTAAAATTTATGACGATGTCGAAGAACGCTATGAGGGTGAAAAATTCTTAGAAGAACTCAACCAAGTTGTAAGTCAGTTAAGCATTATCACCACAGATGTTCAATTAGCTGTGATGAAAACAAGAATGCAACCTATTGCAAAAGTTTTCAACAAATTCCCAAGGGTTGTGCGTGATTTAAGCCGTGAGCTTGGAAAACAAATTGAACTTGAAATTACAGGTGAAGAAACAGAGCTTGACAAATCTATCGTTGAAGAAATCGGCGATCCTATCATGCACATGATTAGAAATTCTTGCGACCATGGCGTTGAAGATCCAGCAACTCGTGCTGCAAATGGTAAACCTGAAAGAGGAACTGTTCAACTTAAAGCTTATAATGAAGGAAACCATATCGTTGTAGAAATTACAGATGATGGTAAAGGACTTGATCCAAATGGCTTAAAAGCTAAAGCCATAGAAAAGAATTTGATCACTGAAAGAGAAGCGGATCAAATGACAGATAAAGAAGCTTTTGCTTTAATATTTAAACCAGGTTTCTCTACTGCGGCTAAGGTTACAAATGTATCAGGTCGTGGCGTTGGAATGGATGTTGTTAAAACCAATATTGAAAAACTCAATGGTGTGATTGAAATTGATAGCGAATTAGGAAAAGGAAGTTCATTTAAATTAAAAATTCCTCTTACTTTGGCTATTATCCAATCTCTACTAGTTGGAACTCAAGAAGAATACTATGCAATTCCACTTGCAAGCGTTCTTGAAACAGTTAGAGTACCGATTGATGATATTTACACCATTGAAGGTAAGAATGTATTGCGTTTAAGAGATGAAGTGCTTTCTCTTGTAAGACTTTCGGATGTATTTGGGGTTAAGCAAGTGCTTGAAAGTGGCGATCAAACTTATGTCGTAGTTATCGGTGTAGCAGAAAGCAAGCTTGGTATTATCGTAGATACGCTTGTAGGACAAGAAGAAATTGTTATTAAATCTATGGGTGATTATTTACAAAATATCCAAGGTATAGCAGGAGCTACAATCCGTGGCGATGGTAGGGTAACACTTATTATCGATGTAGGTGCAATGATGGATATGGCTAAAGAAATCAAAGTCGATATCAAAGCACAACTTGAGTCAAGCGCTAAAAAACCAAAAGAAAAACCGAGTGATTACAAGGTTTTAATCGTGGACGACTCTAAAATGGATAGAACCTTGATGCAAAAAGCACTAGAACCACTAGGGGTAAGCTTAGTTGAAGCAACAAATGGTGTTGAGGCATTAAATATTATTAAATCAGGTGAGCATGATATTGATGCAATGCTTATTGATATTGAAATGCCAAGAATGGATGGTTATACCTTAGCAGGTGAAATTAGAAAATATTCTAAATACCGCAACTTGCCACTCATTGCAGTTACTTCAAGGACAAGTAAAACCGACCGCTTAAGAGGTGTTGAAGTAGGTATGACTGAATACATTACCAAGCCTTATTCTCCAGAATATTTGGAAAATGTGGTTAGAAAAAATTTGAAACTAGGATAAGAATATGAGTAATGAAAAATTAGAGCAAATATTGCAAAAACAGCAAACTCAGATAGCTGGTCCTGATATCGATCAAAAAGAAGATGATATTATTCAACTTGTAGGATTTGTAGTTGGGGATGAGGAATATGCTATTCCAATTCTTAATATACAAGAAATCATTAAACCTATAGAATATACAAGGGTTCCAAGCGTTCCTGATTATGTTTTAGGTGTGTTTAATATGCGTGGAAATGTTATGCCTTTGATTGACTTGGCACAACGCTTCCATTTGGGAAGTTCAAAAATGACTCCACAAACTCGTTATATTGTTTTAAGAGGCGAAACTAATGGAAGTGGAGTTGGAGGAAATGCGGGTTTTGTCATAGACAGATTAACTGAAGCTATTAAAATTCACAGAAACCGCATCGACCCGCCACCTGAAACTTTAGTAAAAGATAAAGGTATGATTTATGGTATAGGAAAAAGAGATGAAAATATTCTCACTATACTTAAAGTTGAGGCCTTGCTTAAGCGTGAATTTTAATGATAAAACTTTGTGTTTTTGATTTTGATTCCACTTTAATGGATGGCGAAACCATCGATATTTTAGCTTCAGCCTATGGCAAAGGTGAGCAGATAGCAAATATCACTCACCAAGCTATGGCTGGAGAACTTGACTTCTTCGAAAGTTTGCAAAAACGCGTTAATCTTTTAAAAGGTATGCCTTATGAGCTTGTTTTAAAATTAGGACAAGAATTACCTTTAATGACTGGAGCTTATGAACTCGTTGATTTTTTAAATTCTAAAGATATTAAAATTGTTATTTTTAGTGGCGGTTTTCATGAAGGCATCAATCCCGCAATGAAAAAATTAAACATAAAATTAGGTTTTGCAAACTATTTACATCAAAAAAATGAAATTTTAACAGGACTAGTGGGCGGAGAAATGATGTTTTCAAATTCAAAAGGCTTAATGTTAAAATATCTTAAAAGCTTTTTAAATTTGCAAACGAATGAAATAATGTGTGTAGGCGATGGAGCAAATGATATAGCAATGTTTAATGAAAGTGGATTAAAAATCGCTTTTTGTGCTAAAAAAATTTTGCGTGAAAAAGCTGATATTTGCATTGATAAAAAAGATTTAAAAGAAATAATAAAGGCAATATAAAATGAAAAATTTTTCTCTTTGGTGTGATTTTATAGAAAACAGTTTTTTAGATAATGAATTTTTAGAATTATTAAATAAAGGAATCAATGGTGCGACTTCAAATCCTGCAATTTTTAAAAATGCAATTTTAACTTCGCCTATATACAAAGAAAAAATAGCCAAATTCAAAGGCAAAAAGGCAAAAGAAATTTACGAAGAACTTGCAATTGCTGATATACAAAAAGCAGCGGATAAACTGGCTCCTTTATTTTATCAAGGAAATGATGGTTTTATTAGTCTTGAAATCGATCCAAGACTTTATGATAACACAAGCCTTAGCTTGGGCGAAGCAAAAAGACTTTATACGAGTATAGCTAAAGAAAATGTGATGATTAAAATTCCCGCGACAAATGCTTCATATGAAGTGATGTATGAGCTGATGAAAAATGGTATTAGTGTAAATGCGACTTTGATTTTTTCGCTAGAACAAAGCCAAAAATGTTTTGAAGCACTCAATGCCGGTTTAATGGAATTTAGAAAAAACAACATTGCTTTAAATAGTAATAAAACTTTAAATTTAAGAACTCCAAAGGCTGTTATAAGTATATTTGTAAGCCGTTTTGATAGACTTTTAAATTCCAAAGCAAAAGAACAAAATCGCATAGGAATTTTAAATGCAAACTTAGCTTATAATAATATCATTTCCAAAAATGAACCTAATATCCGTGCCTTGTTTGCAAGTACAGGTGTAAAAGGCGATGATTTACCAAAAGATTATTATATCAAAGAACTTCTTTTTGAAAATAGTGTAAATACTGCACCACTTGATGCTATCAGTGCTTTTAAAACTGGATTTGAATTTAAAAAACCTTTAATGAATTTTGAAATTTACACTCAACTTAATGCCATCATTTCGCAAAATGAAAGAGAAAAAGCAAGCGATGAATTATTAAAAAATGGTTTAGAACAATTTTGCATAGCTTTTGAAGAAATTTTACAAGCACTAAATTAACGAATTTTTTTAAGTCTTTTACGATTTAATTTTATGATTTTTGATGGGGTGCTTTCAAAAAAAACCTCATCAACCACTATATCTGCTACGCTTCTAGCCCAAATTTCATCAAATTTTTGTCCGTGTTTATTAGCAGATGATGAGTAAAAATAACCATTTTTTTCTAAAAATTTCGCGTGTTTACATTCTTTTACTATGCGGATGGCTTTTATGTTTGGGTAAATAAAAGTCGTTTTTTTGGCACGACGCACTAAATTTTTAAATTTATTTGGAATTCTTACTAAACTTTGCAACTCACTAAATTTCGCAGAAGTGATTAAGCATGGCTGATTTTTAGCTCTACCTTTTAAAGCATTAAGTTCTTTTAAATCTTTACTCAAAAATCCCGCTGTGGTATCTGTTTGTGCTAGATAAATCATAAAAAAGCCTTAAACAATGCTTTAGTTTTAAATTTTACTTTGTTTTAAACATTATTTTACTAAAACGCCAAAAAGGAGTTTTTGCTCCTTTTAATCATTTCGCACCCAAATACTCTTGCAAGCTTTTCACTTCTAGATAGCTTTTGCTTTGTATCGCTTTAATCGATTTTGCTCCCGCAAAGGCTGAACGCAAATTTGTAAAATAAGGGATTTTAAAACGAATGATATTTTCGCGTATTTTTTTCGTATCTCCTGCAAAAGTATGGCTATCGCTTGTGTTAATCACTAACTGAACTTCTCCATTCTTTAGCCTATCTTCGACATTTGGACGCCCTTCTGAAATTTTATACACAAGTTCGCATTCAAAACCATTTTCTATGATTTCTTTGCAAGTTCCGCTTGTAGCCATAAGTTTAAAACCAAGCTTTGAATACTCACTTGCTAGCTTTTTAGCGTATTTTTTATCTTTTTCTTTTAAAGAAATAAACACCACTCCGCTTTCTGGCAAATGATTAAAAGATGCAATTTGACTTTTTGCAAAAGAATTAGCAAAATCTTTACTTATCCCCATTACTTCGCCAGTTGAACGCATTTCAGGCCCTAATTCTAAATCACTTCCGCTAAGCTTTGCAAAAGGAAACACCGCTTCTTTAACGCTGATATGCTTTAAAGTCCTAGGACGCAAAATTTTGCTATCAAAATTCACTACGCTAAAAGTATCATAAAATTTCAAAGCTTCTTTTAAATTTCCTTGCCACATCACACGCGTTGCAACTTTTGCCAAAGGCACACCTGTAGCCTTGCTTACAAAAGGCACGGTGCGACTTGCTCTAGGATTAACTTCTATCATAAAAAGTTCATTATTATAAATGGCAAATTGTATATTTAAAAGCCCTACAACACCTAAATTTAAAGCAATATCTGCAGTTTTTTGTGTGATTTGATCTTGCATTTTTTCATCGATATTACAAGGAGGTAACGAACACGCACTATCGCCTGAATGAATCCCTGCTTCTTCTATATGCTCCATAATCCCTGCCACATAAACATCTTTTCCATCACTTATAGCGTCAACATCAATTTCAGTCGCATTCTCTAAATATTGATCAATTAAAACAGGACTTTTGTCACTCACATCTACTGCTTCTTGCATATAAAGTCTAAGCTCAGCTTCATCGCTTACAACACGCATCGCACGACCGCCTAAAACATAGCTTGGTCTTACAAGCACAGGATAGCCGATTTCACTAGCCTTTAAAACCGCTTCTTCTACGCTTGTAGCAGTGGAATTTTTAGGCTGATTAATGCCAAGTTTTGTGATAAATTCCGCAAATTTCTTTCTATCTTCTGCCATATCGATCACCCTTGCACTTGTACCTATGATTTTAGCGCCAAAAGCACTAAGGCGTTTAGCAAATTTAAGCGGAGTTTGTCCGCCAAAATGCACGATAACACCATCAGGTTTTTCGCGTTCAATCACTCCACGCAAATGCTCAAAATCAATAGGTTCAAAATACAAAATATCGCTTGTATCATAATCTGTAGAAACGGTTTCTGGGTTGCAATTATACATTATGGTTTTTATATTCATATCTTTTAACGCAAAAGAAGCATGCACGCAAGCATAATCAAATTCAATCCCCTGCCCTATGCGGTTTGGTCCCCCGCCTATAATCATCACTTTTTTTTCTTTTTTATCTCTTGCCTCATTTTTACTTTGAGTAAGTTCGCTTACATTTGTGCTTGAGTAAAGATAAGGAGTTAAAGCCTTAAATTCTCCCGCACAAGTATCAACTTCGCTGTATTCTGGGGTGATTTTTTGCTTCATTCTTGCATAATAAATATCGTTTTGGCTAAGTTCTAAATTGTCCTTTAAATTCACAAGCAAAGCGATCATTTTATCAGAATATCCCATAGTTTTTGCTTTTCTTAAAAGAGCTTTATCGTGTAAAATATCCATATCAATTTGCTCTTCAAAATCCACAATCTCTTTAATCTGTGATAAAAACCAAGGATCAATTTTGCAAAGCCCATAAAGCTCATTCACGCTAAAACCTTCTCTAAAAGCCTGTGCGATATACAATAAACGCTTTTCATTAGCATTACGAATTTTAAAGATAAGATCGTTTTTGTCTTCAAATTTCACTCTATCAAAACCACCTAAATTTCTTTCTAAAGAACAAAGTGCTTTTTGTATGCTTTCTTTAAAAGTGCGTCCAATCGCCATAACTTCACCCACACTTTTCATTGCTGTGCCTAAAGTCGTGTTTGCACTTGGAAATTTCTCAAAAGTAAATCTTGGAATTTTAGTCACTATATAATCAATCACTGGTTCAAAACTTGCAGGAGTTCCTGTAATATCATTTTTAATCTCATCTAAACTAAAACCCACCGCCAAAAGCGTTGCTATTTTAGCTATAGGATAGCCTGTTGCCTTAGAAGCTAAGGCACTTGATCTTGAAACCCTTGGATTCATTTCTATAACTATCATTCTACCATTTAGTGGATTTATAGCAAATTGCACATTCGATCCGCCCGTATCAACGCCAATTTCTCTTAGAATAGCAAAAGAAGCATTACGCATAACTTGATATTCTTTATCTGTTAAAGTAAGTGCGGGTGCGATTGTAATGCTATCTCCTGTATGCACGCCCATAGGATCTAGATTTTCTATACTGCACACAATGATACAATTATCATTTTTATCGCGTATGACTTCCATTTCGTATTCTTTCCATCCTAATAAACTTTCTTCAATAAGAATTTCGTGGATTGGAGAAAGGGCTAATGCGGTATTTGCTAATTCTTTAAACTCATCCATATTATAAACCACGCCACTTCCTGCACCACCTAAAGTATAAGAAGCACGGATCATCAAAGGAAAGCCGATCTCTTGCGTCGCCTTTAAAGCCTCATCGTAATCATACGCATACATTGATTTTGGTAAATCCATACCGATTTTTTTCATACACTCTTTAAAAACTTGACGATCTTCACCTTTTTTAATGGCTTCTGGGTTTGCTCCTAGAAATTTCACATCGCCCAAAAGCCCGCTTTCATAAACTTCCATTGCCACATTTAAAGCCACTTGTCCGCCCATAGTTGGCAAAATCGCATCAATTTTTTCTTTTTTAATTATCTTCAAAATGCTTTCTTTGGTTATTGGCTCTATGTAAGTTGCATCAGCAAATTCAGGATCTGTCATAATAGTCGCAGGATTTGAATTAATAAGCACAACACGATAACCTAATTCTTTTAAAGTTTTTGCCGCTTGAGTACCAGAGTAGTCAAATTCACAAGCCTGACCTATCACAATAGGACCACTTCCTATAAGTAAAATATTTTTTATATCAGTTCGTTTTGGCATAAATATTCCTAATAAAATTTTGGGCTAAGTATAGCAAAATTTAGTTTTAGCCAAACTTTGATATTAACTTTAAAAGTTAATTTTTTGATATAATTTTAAAAAATTAAACAAAAAGAAACAAAATGCAAAAATTTAAATTTCTAATTTTTTTAATATTTTTTTCTCAAATTTCACTTTTAGCGGATAATTTACCCCAAAATATAAGAGAAAATTTAGGTATTGATGAATTTAAAGATGAAAGTGTAAATGAAATTTTAACTCAACCTTTAAAAGAAAATTTCGCCCTTACGCCAAATGGGGAATATTTTTTTGACAACAATTTAAGCCTTTTTCAAAAAGAGTGCTTGGAAAATAACGCCACCGCTTGTGCAAATCTATCAAGCGAATTTCAAATGGGCGTAAGACTTGATTTAGATCTTAACAAAGCTTTATTACTCTCACAAAAAGCTTGTAGGCTTGGAAGATTAAATGCTTGTGTAGCGGTTAATAATATAAAATTTGAATTTTTAAAAAATTTAGATGAAAAAACTTATCAAAGCAATTTAGAGTATTTTTTAGATCAAAACTCAAGCAGTGCTTTGTTAAAACGCATTTCTGACCTTGCTACAAAAGACATAAACAAAACATTTATTTTAGCCAAAAAAGGCTGCAAAGAAGGTTTTGAGGCAACTTGTGCGGGACTTAGCTTTATGTATGCAAGAGGCCAAGGAGTAGAGAAAGATTTGATAAAAGCTAAAGAATTAAGCTCCAAAATTTGTGAAAAAAATGCAAAATTTTGCTTCGCACAAGGCTGGGCGGAACTATTTAGCAAAAATGATATTTTAGCTAGAAAGCTTTTTTATAAATCTTGCAAGGCTGGATATTATTCTGATTGTGATTTGGCTATAGATGAAAAATTCAAAAATCAGGCTTTGCGTTTATATCTTTTTAAAATCGCACAAAAACATAATCAAAACCAATGTCAAATTTCAGATAACAAACAATCTTCTGCTTGTTATAAAGCATTCGTTATTTCAAGAAATATTTTAAAAATCCAGTTGCAAAATTTGTCTAAAAAAATGCTTTTTAAAATTTTAATTTAACTTCGTAGATAAAAATAGCAAAAAGTATAAAAACTCCGCCTAAAATTTGCAAAAATGAAATACTTTAAGCAAAAACAAAACCTTCTAAGTAAAAATTGGAATTTAAACTTACTTCAAATTAAGGAATACTCAAATGCAAACTTTCTATAAAAAGCATTCAGTATCTAGTGTTCGCAACTGAAAATAATACAATCTCTACATAAAAAGAAAAACTATATTAACCATATTATATTTGCACAAACAACACTCTCAAAATGATAAACCATAAAAAAGTCAAAAAAGCAAGAAGCAAAAGCGTGAATTTTACTTGATGAAAGCTAACAAAACAAACTAGCTACAAAGCATTTATAAAAGTTACTTTAGAACCTAAAATTTTTTAAAAAGAAATTTGAAATTTGGGATTTTTTGGCATAATCTAACACCTTTTATCAGATTTATTAAGTATTAAATTAATGACCAATGATAAAAATTATAAACTATCGACTATATAAAGATAAGCAGGAATATTAATATTAGCGTAAGGTTTAACTTCGACACTTTGATACATGTCCTCATCTTTAATACTACTTACCACCCCAACCGGTATATCGGAAAAAAAAATATTATCAAGTCCACTGGTTAAAATTTCATCGCCTATATTAATTTTTGCCCATTTTGGGATAAATTTAACCACAAGCATACCATTTTCACCTTTTACAAGACCTGGCGCTTTATCTTTTCCTATATAAACAGCAAAAACACATTTATCATCGCCTTGTAAAAGTGCCATAGCTCTACCATCTTTATTAATAGCAATTCCTATAGTATATCCTTGATAAATTAAACCTTTGTTTTTCTTTTCAGGAACTTTTGCAAAATCAAGCCATATTTTTTTATAATCATTGAGTTGAACATAGGAAATAGCCCTTACTAAAGATACTTGAGGTAAATATTTAGTAGAATTTTTATCCTCTAAAATACGATTAAGTTGATTGGCAAAACTTGTCGTAAGTGCTGCAATATGTTCTAATTCTTGATTTCTCGCTTTTAATTGTTCAATTTGTTCTGCTTGATTAAAATGCTTAGAAATAGATTCGACAATAAAATCTTTTATTCCGTAGAATTTTTCTATCACCACATCATTTACTAGGAGAACATTTTTTTTAACTAGCCCTCCATAATAAAAAGATACAAAAATCAAAAAAAATAAAACAAGAACAAATACAAGCTTACTCTTCATTCGTTAATTGCTGCAATAATGAAATTTCCTCTAAGGCCTTACCTGTGCCTTTAGCTACTGCTAAAAGTGGCTCATCGGCAATATAAACCGGCAAACGAACTATTTCACTTAAATATTTATCAAGTCCGCGAATTAAAGCTCCACCACCTGTTAATACAACACCATTTTCTACTATATCAGAAGCCAAATCAGGTGGCATCATTTCAAGCACTATTTTTAAAGCATCGGCAATTTCCTTCAAATGCTCACGCATAGCCTCTCTTACATCTTCGCTAGTAAGCTCAATACGACTTAAAAGTCCGCTGACTTGATCACGCCCTTTTACAACCATAGACAATTCTTTTGGAAGTTGTATAGCAGAACCTATAGTGATTTTAATTTCCTCACCTGTTCTTTCGCCTATAATAAGATTATATTTTTCTTTAACATAGTTAACAATACTCATATCAAGCTTATCACCTGCTGTGCGGATTGATTTTGAAATAACAAGTCCGCCTAAAGAAATAACACCAATTTCAGTTGTTCCACCACCAATATCTACAACCAAATTTCCCTTAGGTTCTTGTATAGGTAAATTTGCTCCAATAGCTGCTGCCATAGGTTCTTCTATCAAAAATACTTCTCTAGCTCCTGCACTTAAAGCACTTTCTCTTACAGCCTTTCTTTCAACTTGAGTCAAACCATAAGGGACTGAAATGATGATTCTAGGTCTTAAAAAAGACTTTCTCCTGTGAGTTTTCTCGATAAAATAACGGATCATTTTTTCAGTCATATCAAAATCAGCTATAACTCCATCTTTCATAGGACGGATTGCTTCGATATTACCCGGTGTTTTACCCACCATTTCTTTAGCTTCTTTTCCTACGGCTAAAATTTTAGCTTTAGAACCATATCTTTCACGCTCTACAGCTACAACAGAAGGCTCATTAATCACTATGCCTTTATCTTTTACTAAAACAAGGGTATTTGCAGTTCCTAAATCTATACCCATATCACTCGAAAAAAATCCTATTAATTGATCTAAAATCATTTTTATCCCTTTTTTAGCTTATTTTCTTTTTGATTAATAATGCTTTCGCATCATCTCTTACCACTTCTTTAGTGATAACAATATCATAGTTTTTATATTCTGGCAATTCAAACATCAAATCCACCATCATTTCTTCTATAATACTTCTTAAGCCCCTTGCTCCTGTTTTTCTCTCTAAGGCTAATTTGGCTATTTCTTTTAAAGCATCATCTTCAAATTTCAAATTCACACCATCAATAGCAAAAAGCTTTTGATATTGCTTAATAATTGCATTCTTTGGTTCAGTTAAAATTCTCACCATATCATCTTCATTGAGTTCATTTAAAGAAGCAATCACATGCAAACGCCCTATAAGTTCAGGTATAAGACCAAAATGCACTAAATCATCAGGCTCTATCTTTTCAAGTAAAGCTTTATTTTCTTCTTTCTTATCATCAAAAAAACCTACAATTTTATCACCTAATTTTCTTTTAAGTATGGTTTCTAAACCATCAAAAGCACCGCCACAAACAAATAAAATATTCGAAGTGTCAATTTGTATAAAATCTTGATTAGGATGCTTTCTTCCACCTTTTGGTGGTATATTTACCAAACTTCCTTCTATGATTTTAAGCAAAGCTTGTTGCACCCCTTCGCCACTTACATCGCGAGTAATAGAGCGATTTTCACTCATTCTAGCAATTTTATCAATTTCATCAATAAATACTATGCCTTTTTGTGCACGCTCTACATCTCCGTCTGCAGCTTGCAAAAGACGCGTTAAAATATTTTCCACATCTTCTCCTACATAACCCGCTTCAGTTAAAGAAGTCGCATCACAAATGGCAATAGGTACATCTAAAAATTTCGCCAAAGTTTGTGCCAATAAAGTTTTTCCACTTCCTGTAGGACCAATAAGCAAAATATTTGATTTAAAAAGCTCAGTATCATCATTTTGAAGTTCAGATCTAAAAAGTCTTTTATAGTGATTATAAACCCCTACACTAAATATTTTTTTTGCCCTATCTTGTCCTATAACATAGCGATCCAAATAAGACTTTAATTCTTTTGGGGTAATATCTTTAAAATCTACATTATGTTCTTGTTTGGGTTCTTTAAATTCTTTTTCTTCTCCATAAATTATACTATAAGCCCCTTCAACACAATACTCACAAATAAAAGCATTATCATTCTCATTGGCTAAAATTCTTCTTTGAGAATTCTCTACTTCATTACAAAAACTACATTTTCTAGGCATTATTTTTACCTCTATACACTGGAATTCCGCGTTTAGTTTCTAGTATAAATTCACACATTTTATTTACATTTTCACTTTCATTTTTTTCTAATAAATTTTTAGCATTTTCTTTTAAATCCCCTTGTCTAAATAAAAATTTAAAAGCCTTGCTAAGTCTATCAACTTCATCCTTATCAAAACGCCTTCTAACACCCACTAAATTTAAACTTCTAATACTCGCACGATTTCCTTCAGCCAAACAAAAAGGCACTACATCTTGCGATAAAGCACTCGCTCCTGCTATCATACAGCCCTCGCCCACTCTAACAAATTGATGAATGGGTGTAAGTCCACCCACAACACTAAAGCTTCCAAGCTCTACATGTCCTGCTAAAGTCGCATTATTTGCCATAATAATATTATCTCCTAAAAGACAATCATGTGCAATATGACAATACGCCATTATAAAAGCATTATCACCTATTCTAGTAAAGCCATCGCCTTTAGCTGTGCCTGAATTTATCGTAGCAAATTCTCTAATCGTTGCGTTTTTTCCTATAATCACTCCGCTTTTTTGCTCATCTTTATAAGATATATCTTGTGGAATATCGCCCACTATCGCATATGAAAACACACGTGAATGATCACCTATGATAGTATCTGCAAGTATTCTAGCGCCTTGTTTTATAGTAACTTCATTTCCAATTTTTGCATCTTTACTTACATAAGTATAAGCTTCAATAACTACATCATCGCCTATTATGGCTCCATCTTCAATCACTGCACTAGGATGAATTTTTTTCACTTAAATTCTCTCTTATTTATCCACTATCATCGCTTTAAGTTCAGCTTCTGCGACTAAATTTCCATCCACAAAAGCTTGACCTTTAAAAATCCACATATTGCCACGATTTTTAACCACTTGCATTTCATAATCAAGTCTATCACCTGGTCTAACAGGATTTCTAAATTTGGCATTATCAATACCGGTAAAATAAACCACTTTTGTACTAGGATCAACTTTATCATCCATACTTTCAAAAGCCAAAACTCCACCTGTTTGTGCCATACCTTCTAAAATAAGAACTCCTGGATAAATAGGATGTCCTGGAAAATGACCCATAAAGACATGATCGCTTATGCTAACATTTTTATATCCACGGACGACTTCTCCAACTTTTAAATCTGTAATTTTATCAACGAGTAAAAAAGGGTAGCGGTGGGGTAGAATTTCTTGAATTTGCATTACATCTATCATTAATCAGCCTTAAAAACAATTAAAAAATTTAATTATATAAAAAAATCATTAAAAATTACATTAACAAAAATAATTTTATTCAAATTTCAATTAATTTTATTGATAAGTTCTTTCGTATCAAAATAAATTTCGCTTTTTGCCATAATTTCATATCTTACGGGCAAAATTTTCTCCACTACTATAATGGGCGAAAGATCATATGCTCCGCAAAATTTCGTGCGAAATTTAATCTCAGCTTCCACACTTAAAGGATGCTTTAAAAAGTCTTCAAAATCTTGCCATTTATTTTTAAAATAGGCATTAAAACAACTAAATTCTATAAAAATCATCTCGTCTTTTGTGCTTTTATAAATTCCATTTTTTAAATCTTGACTCAAAATTTCTTCATTTAAAGAAAATCTTGTATAATGATTTTTAAAATGAGAATAAAATAAAATATGGCTTTTTGTAGTTTTTTTATCAAGCTTTATTAAAGCACTCAAAAGTCGGTAATTTAAAAATTTTTGCCTTATAATTTCAAATTTAACACCCTTTTTTTCAAGCAAATTCACTTTTTTATAAAGCTTAATTCTTGCTTCTATGCTTGCGGGCATTATTTGTCCATTTATAGGTGACATTAATTCATCAATAAAGCTTTTATCTTGTTTTTGCTTTTTAAGTCCATAAATACAACCACAATAATTTTGATGATAAAGCATTTCTTTTTTTGCCAAAGCAAATTGCCTTTGTGTGCCACCATTTTTGCGAAAATCAGGAGCTAAAAATTCCACTCCATAAGGCTCACATTCTTTTTGCAAAGCATTTTTTAACTGCTCTAAATCTTTTTTAGGACTCGTCAAAAGCGTAGTTGTAAGCTTTTTTTCTCCAAGCTTTGCTGCAAATTCTACACTAGAACCCATTCTTAAATCAAAGCAAATTTCACATCTTGCACCTTTTTCAGGTTCATCTTCATAGCCCTTTACAGCTTTAAGCCATTTTTCATATTCATATTCTCCTTTATAAAGCTTGATACCTAGCTTATCGCACGATCTTTTCACATCTAAAAATCTAAGCTCATATTCACTTAAAGGGTGGATATTTGGATCGTAAAAATATCCTATGATTTTTTCTTTAGGATATTCTTTTCTTAATTCTTCTATGAAATAATGACTATCCACACTGCAACAAATATGCACTAGCATTAAAGACTTTCAAGCACTTTTAACGCATGATCTTTTACACGAACACTACTATAAATTTCGCTGATTTTTCCTGCTTCATCGATGATAAAAGTAGAGCGGATAATGCCTTCATATTCTTTGCCATAATTTTTCTTAAGCCCCCAAACTCCATACATTTTTGCAACTTCTTTTTCATTATCACTTAATAAAATATGTTTCAAATCAAATTTAGTAATGAATTTTTCATGTGAATTCACACTATCAGGGCTTATGCCAATAATCACAGCATTTTTATCACCAAATTTATCATAATTTGCACTAAAATCGCACGCCTCTTGCGTGCAACCTGGAGTATTGTCTTTTGGATAAAAATACAAAATCACTTTTTTACCTAAAAAATCTTTCAAAGCAACTTTAATACCATCTTGATTTAAAAGCTCAAAATTTGGTGCTTTATCGCCTATTTTTAATCCACTCATTTAGCCGCCTTTGCTTTTATCGCTTCTACGCTTTCTCCGCCAAAACCTATATCATAACTTTCAATATCTTCTATCATTACGACAACCCTTTCTTTTGCTTTGCCGTATTTTGTGCTAAAAAGTTCAGTTATATCAGCTATTAAATTCGCTTTTTCTTCTTTACTTAAAGCCGGTTTTGCTAATTTTATATTCACTACTGGCATTATTTTCTCCTTTTTATTTTTATAATTATTTCAAATCAAATTTAACAAGAATAATATCCATTTTAAAAAATTTTGATTATTTTTTTATTTTCCACAAAAATTAATTCCTTAATAAATTTGCAAATTTAAAAGCATAAAAGCCTATCATTAATTTACTTTTGATAGAATTAAAAGTTTTTTAAACATAAAACAATCACAATTACAAGGCTAAAAAATGATCTCGGCAGACAAAATTTGGATGGATGGAAAATTAGTTGATTTTAAAGATGCAACCTTGCACTTTTTAACCCATTCTTTGCATTATGGCAATGCTGTTTTTGAAGGAACTAGAGCTTATAAAACAGACAAAGGCTTAGCGATTTTCAGACTTAAAGATCACACAAAAAGGCTTTTGGAGTCTGCGAAAATCACTCTTTTAAACTGCCCTTTTTCTCAAAAAGAACTTGAAAATGCACAAATCGAACTTTTAAAAGTCAATAATTTTAAAGGAAATGTTTATATACGCCCTTTGATTTTTTTAGGCGAAGGTGTTATGGGGGTTTATCACATTAAAGCTCCTGTAAGAGTTGGTATAGCCGCTTGGGAATGGGGTGCTTATCTTGGAGAAGAAGGATTAGAAAAAGGCATTAAAGTAAAAATTTCATCTTTTGCCAGAAATAGCGTAAAATCTTGTATGGGAAAAGCAAAAGCAAGTGCAAATTATCTTAATTCTCAAATGGCTAAATTTGAAGCAATTGAAGCAGGATATGAAGAAGCTTTAATGCTTGATGAAGAAGGCTTTATCGCTGAAGGGACAGGAGAATGCTTTTTTATTGTAAAAAATGGGGTTTTAATCACTCCACCAAATGATTTTTCTTTAAAAAGCATCACTCAAGATACTGTACTTAAAATCGCCCATGATCTTGGTATTTCTGTACTTCGACAAAGAATTTCAAGAGATGAAGTTTATACTGCTGATGAAGCATTTTTTACCGGAACTGCAGCCGAAATCACTCCTATTAATAATATTGATGCAAGGATAATAGGCAATGGTTTAAGAGGAGCAGTTACTAAAAAACTTCAAGATGCTTATTTTGATGTAGTTTATGGACGCAACGAAAAATACGCATCAATGCTAACTTACATTTAAATTTAATAAAAAAGGAAACGAATGCCAGCTGATTTGAATGATTATTTCAATAAAAAAAATGGAAATTCCAACAATGGTGGTAATAACAATAACCGCCAAAATTTTAACTTCAAAGCACCAGAATTTAACTTCAAGGGCTTTGGAAAATTTTCTCCTTTTATTTATGGGGTAATTATTATTATTTTATTTTTAGTTATTGCCAAACCTTTTATGGTGATAAATTCCGGAGAAATGGGAATTAAATCCACTACAGGTAAATACGATCCAACTCCGTTAGAGCCAGGACTTCATTTTTTTATACCTTTTGTTCAAAAAATCACTATCGTTGATACTAGAGTAAGACAAATCAATTATGCTTCTTTTGAAGGAAGTAATGAAAATTTATCTTCAAGTTCAGGTGTGATTAGTAAAGATAGTATTTCTGTGCTTGATTCTCGTGGTTTGCCAGTGTCTATTGATGTAACTGTGCAATATCGTTTAAATCCATTACAAGTGCCCCAAACTATTGCCACTTGGAGTTTAAATTGGGAAAATAAAATTATTGATCCTGTGGTGCGTGATGTAGTGCGTAGTGTAGTGGGCAAATACACCGCTGAAGAACTTCCTACAAATCGTAATGCAATTGCAACACAGATTGAAGAAGGCATAAGACAAAACATAAAAACACAACCAAATGAACCAGTAGAACTTCGTGCAGTGCAGCTTAGAGAAATCATCTTACCTGCAAAAGTAAAAGAACAAATCGAACGCGTACAAATTGCCAAACAAGAAGCCGAGAGAGCTAAATATGAAGTAGAAAGAGCTAATCAAGAGGCTTTAAAAAAAGCAGCCTTGGCTGAAGGGGAAGCAAATGCAACCATCATCAGTGCAAAAGGTAAAGCAACAGCAGTTAAAATCGAAGCTGACGCACAAGCTTATTCCAACAAAGAAATCGCTAACAGCTTAAACACGCCTTTGCTAAATTTAAAACAAATTGAAACTCAAAAAGAATTTAATGAAGCATTAAAAGTCAATCAAGATGCTAAAATTTTCTTAACTCCGGGCGGAGCGGTACCAAATATTTGGGTTGATACTAAAGATTTAAAAAGACAAAGTTCTTTAAATTAAAGGCAAAATAAATGGAAAAACTAAAAGAAATCGTGCATTTTTACACCACTCACTTATATTTGGTAGATTATATGCTGATTTTATTAGTTTTTTTCCTATTTACTTGCGTTTTACTTTTATGCGTTTTTTTACGTCACAAACCCACTATAGCACTCTTTATCATTGCTTTTAATATGATCATATGCTTTTTAGTATATATCTATGGTCATAAACTTATAGATGAAGAAGTAAGAGCTAGAAAAACAGCCATTATAGATCAAAAAATCATCCAAAGTTCTGGAGCTTTAATCGTTGATTTTAACATTAGTAATAATTCTAAAAACAATTTTAAAATATGTAAAATTACAGCCAAAATTTTTAAAGATAAATTGGCCAATGATAATTTTATAGAAGAATATAAAAATAAATTCATACCCTTTAGACAAAAAAGCAGAGAAATCCTTGATCTGAAAAAAAATACAACACAATTTCAAAGAATTTCTTTTGAAAATTTCACTTACGAAAATAATTATACCATACGATTAAATTCAGAGTGTTTTTAATGCAATTTACAGTTTTTCATATTTTAACTTTTATTATTTTTATTCTCTGTTATGCCTTAGCTTGTTTTTTAATATTTCTAAAAATCAAACAAAAAGAAATCGCTCTCATATCTTATACAATTGCGACAATTTTCACCGCTATTTTAATCTATTCTGTTTTTTTAACCATCAATCAATTCATCACTCAAGCAAACATTACCAAAATTACCTATACTAGAGATTTAAGGCATGAAAGCGTTATTATTACAGGAAGAGTGCAAAATCTTACAAAATTTGATATTAGAAAATGCTATTTAATGCTCAACATTACCAATAAAAAACAAGTTAGTGGAGAAATTTTTGAGGATAAAAATCTAAGAAATGCCAAAATGAAAAACACTAGCGTCTCTTATACAATAGAAATTATAGACAAACTTCCAGGAAATACCTACAAGGATATCAAAGCTGAAGTGCCTTTTCCTCCAAGCTTTAATAACCCAGAATTTTATCACACTTTAAAATGTATTTAAATTTTTACTAAAATAATCAAAAAATACTAAAAAACTATTAAATTGCTCTCAAAAATAAATTTAAATACATCTCATTTTTTCCAAAAATATACCAAAATACATATTTTGATGAGACTTATTTTATTAATAAATTACACATTTAAGTAAATATTTTATAAATTTTTATAAAAA
>NZ_NFNY01000144.1 GCF_002179165.1 Campylobacter jejuni | reverse complement strand
TTATAAAAAAATATTATTTTTTTAAATATAAAGTAAATTATATTTTATTATTTTTTGTGATATAATCTTAATTTTTAAATTTAACTTTATATTTAGGATTTATATGCAAACACTTGATATTAAACTTGAAAATATTAAAATGAATAATGATTGGAAAGAATTTTTAAAAGATGAATTTAGCAAAACTTATTTTTTAGAAATTAAAAAAAAGTATATCAACGCTTTAAATCATAAAGCTATTATCTATCCGCCATCAAATTTAACTTTTAATGCTTTCAATCTTACTCCTTTAAACGAGCTTAAAATTGTGCTTTTAGGGCAAGATCCTTATCATCAACCTCATCAAGCTATGGGACTTAGTTTTTCTGTACCTTGTGGAGTGAAAATTCCACCCAGTCTTTTAAATATCTATAAAGAATTAAAAGCGGATTTAGATATAGAACCTTGTAAAAATGGGGATTTAAGTGCTTGGGCAAAACAAGGGGTTTTGCTTTTAAATTCTATTCTTAGTGTGGAAGCTGGAAAGCCTGCGAGTCATAGCTTGTGGGGTTGGCAAGAATTTAGCGATGCGGTTATTGCTAAATTAAGTCTTGAAAAATCAGGACTTATTTTTATACTTTGGGGAAATTATGCAAAATCAAAAAAAGTTTTAATTGATACAAAAAAACATTTTATTTTAGAAGCCGCACATCCTAGTCCATTAGCTAGAACAGGATTTTTAGGTTGCAAGCATTTTTCAAAAGCAAATGCGATTTTAAAAAATTTAGGTAAAAATCCTATTAATTGGGATTTAAATTAAACAAAAATCAAAAATATTTTCAAAATTTTAAGTTGATTTGATATATAATTATTTTCTATAATAAACATTAAAAGGATTGACTTTGAAAACTATAGGTATTATAGGTGGAATGAGCTTTGAAAGCACTACAACTTATTATAAAATCATCAATGAAAACATTAATGCAAAGCTTGGAAGCTTAAATTCTGCCAAAATTGTGCTTTATAGTGTTAATTTTGAAGAAATTGCAAATTTGCAAAAGCAAAATGAATGGGGAAAAGCGGCTGAGATTTTGAGCGAATGCGCTAAAAAATTAGAACTTGGAGGAGCTGATTTTATACTCATTGCAACTAATACTATGCATAAAATTTTTGATGAAATTCAAAGAAGTGTAAAAATTCCATTAATTCATATTGCACAAAGCACTGCTAATGCGTTAAAAAAAGCAAATATTACAAAAATAGGACTTTTAGGTACTAAATACACTATGATGCAAGATTTTTATAAAAATATACTGATTAAAGAAGGTATAGAAGCAATTATTCCTGATGAAAATGATATACAAGATGTAAATGATATTATTTTTAGTGAGCTTTGCAAGGGACAAATCAAAGAAAAATCGAAAGAAAAATATTTAGAAATTATTGAAAAATTAAAAAATAAAGGAGCACAAGGCGTGGTTTTGGGTTGCACAGAAATTGGACTTTTATTATCAAAAAACGATACGCAAATTCCTATTTTTGATACAACCCTAATCCACGCCCTTGATGCTGTAAATTTAGCCTTAAAAGATTAATTTTTCTTTTTAGAGATAGGACAGACTCCCAAAGGACAAGCTTGTTTTCCTGTCCAAACTCTTATAGGACATACTTTAAATATCCCTGTAAGCAAAGGGATAAGTCCTACTAAAGCCCACCATGAACCAAAATATCCTCCCACTATACCAAAAACAGCCAAAGCTAAAACTATTCTCGTTACTCTTTCTAAAGTACCCATTTTTTCTCCTTTTTTGTTTTTTGTAGAAAGTATAAGTAAAAAATTTTATTTTGTCAGTGATAAAGTCACCAAAAAAGGATAAAATTAAATTAAAAAGGCATAAATTTTGGATAAAGCAAAAGTTCTCACAGAATATTTTAAAGATTATAAGATTGATGATAAAGATTTTAGTGATTTAATTAATTATTCTTATTTTAAAGAATTTGATAAAAACAAAATTTTGGAAAATTGCTTAGGTTTTGTTATAGTTTTAGAGGGTGGATTTCGTGCTTTTATTCTAAGTCAAAATGCCAAAGAAATTACCATTTTTAAACTTAAGAAAAATGAAGAATGTGTGATTTGTTCTCATTGTATTTTTGAAAAACTATCCTATAATCTTATATTAGAAAGCTTTGAAAAAACTAAAATTTTAGTTGTTCCTGCTGAAATTTATTCAAAATTGAAAGACAAATATCCTATTTTAGCAAATTATACTCTCACACTTATTTCAAAACGCTTCAATTCTTTAATCAATGTTTTAGAACAAGCCCTTTTTACCCCACTTCATCAAAGAGTTAAAACTTTTCTTGAAGAAAACGCAAAAGATGGCAAAATCAGTTTTTCTCATGAAGAAATCGCTTCACATCTAGGGAGCACACGAGAAGTGATTTCAAGAATTTTAAAAAGCATGCAAGATCAAGGTTTTATCAAACAAAATCGTAAAGAAATTGAAATTTTAAAAAAATGGTAGAAAATTGCCCATTTTTCAATGGGCAAAAGCAATATTTTGAAAAGATTCATATACTATATCGGTTGATTTTTTAAATAATTTATAGTTTGTTATCTTTTTCCAATTGCTTGATATTGAGCATAATAAATTTATAACTTAAATAAATTACCAAAGGCCAAGTCAATAAAAATAAAGCGTGAAACATTTTTTCTCCTTAATATGCATGATCATCATTTGCAATTTCTTCACGAGTGATTTTTACTCTATCCATCGCATTCCAAACATAAATAATATAAGCTAATACAAAAGGTATTAATAATGATACATAAGCCATCACACTAAGTGTATAATAGCTTGAACTTGCATTTTTTATGGTTAAAGAACTTTGTAAATTGCTAAGCGAAGGATAAAAAGCACTTGACCCAAGTCCCACGCTTAAAAATAATGCAAAAACCGCTAAAGTCGTTCCAAACCCTAAGGTAAAAATAGCTTTAGAGCAACCTTTAATTCCTTGCACCATACCCAAAAGCACTAATATAGTACCAATGATTAATAAAATGGCCAAAATAATATTATTTAAAAAATTGTAAAAATACACATTTTTAACCATACTCACAACGCCATTTGCATCAACACTAAAACCATCTTTTAAGAAAATCCAAGCCAAAAAACCCAAGAAAAAAGGTAAAAATAAAAGACTATTAATCAAAAGTTTTTTATTTGCTTTTGTTTTAATATTTTCATCTTTTATGTTATTCATAAAATAAGCAGCACCTAAAAGTCTGGCTAAAAATACCAAAGCAAGACCTAAAAGATAATTGAAAGGATTTAATAAAAATTCTAAACCTCGTAAAGAATTTTGCCAAGAAACAAAATTGTGTTCATTTAATAAAAAATGCGAACCACTAAAGAAGCTACTTATCGCAACCCCAATTAAAAATACACCCAAATAGCCATTAATTTTAAGAAAAATTTCATAAGTTTTAGAACCATAAACATTATTTTCTTTTTTACGATATTCATAAGCAACAGCTTGTAAAATAAAGCAAAATAAAATACAAAGCCAAGCCCAATAAGCTCCGCCAAAAGTTGTACTATAAAAAAGTGGGAAAGCTGCAAAAGCTGCTCCACCAAAAAGCACAAGAGTAGTAAAACCAAGTTCCCATTTACGCCCTAAAGAATTAATAAGCATAGTCTTTTCAAGCTCATCACTGCTTAATTCATCGATTAAAGTTTGACCACCTTGCACGAAAAACATAAAAACCAAAAGCCCGCCAAGTAAGCTTAAAATGATCCACCAATAAATTTGTAAAGCTTCAAGTTCTAAACCAAAAAACATTATTTTTCTCCTTTACCCATAAGAGTGCTATGTCCTGAGTGTGCGTCAAAGCCTTTTTTGATTTGAGTAAGCATAATTTTGATTTCTGCAATTAAAAGAGCGGTAAAAAGAAACGCAAAAATCCAAAATGAAATTTGAACATTAACTTTTCCAAGATCTGTTGCTGCGACAAAAACAGGCATTAAATCTTGTATAGCCCAAGGTTGTCTGCCTACTTCAGCCACTATCCAACCTGCTTCTGCAGCTATATAGCCTAAAGGAATACATAACAAGCAAAGCCAAAGTATTTTTCTGAATTTCTCAATATCATTTGCCATAGTAAGATAAAGCGTTATGATAAATAATAAGAAAAATAAAGTTCCTAAAGCCACCATAATATGGAAGCTATAAAAAGTTAAAGCTACAGGAGGTATAGCGTCGGTAGGTTTTTCTAAATAGCCATAACCAAAATCTTTAAAATTTGTCTCTAAAATACTTTTATGAGTTGCCATTGCTGTTGTATCATTGCTATCTTTAGCAATTTTATAATCTTTTAAAGCTTGTATAGCCATTTTACCTCTATCAATGCGATTTTGCATAGGCTCAATGCCTTTATTTTCATTTCCATAAATTAAATCTTTAATACCTGGAACAAAAGAATTTGGATCACGATTTCCAAGTATAGATAAAGCATAAGGTATGGTGATATCAAATAAAAATACGCTTTCGTTATTGTCTATAGTTTTTTTAGGATTTAAAATTCCAAAAGGCACAAGCCCTGCACGATGTTCGCCCTCGTAAACACCTTCCATTGCAGCGAGTTTCATCGGTTGGGTTTGAGTGACGCGGTAAGCACTTTCATCCCCACTAAAAAATAAAAATATCGAGCATACAAGTCCAAAACTAGCCCCTACAACCAAACTTTTTTTAGCTTCGATAATATAACGACCTTTTAACATAAACCAAGCTGAAATTCCTATTACAAATAATGCAGAAATCACATAGCCGCTACCTATAGTGTGTAAAAATTTAGAAATTGCTACAGGAGAAAGTGCTACTTCAAAAAAGCTTTGCATTTCATTTCTTGCAGTATCTGGATTAAACACCATTCCCACAGGATGTTGCATCCAACCATTTGCAACCAAAATCCAAAATGCTGATAAATTACTTCCTATGGCCACACACCAAGTCGATATCAAATGGAAAGTTTTAGAAACCTTATCCCATCCAAAAAACATTACTGCGAAGAAAGTCGCTTCTAAGAAAAAGGCCATAATCCCTTCTACCGCTAAAGGTGCACCGAAAATATCGCCCACAAACCAGCTATAATTTGCCCAATTTGTTCCAAATTCAAATTCCATTATGATTCCAGTTGCCACTCCAATAGCGAAATTGATAGCAAACAAAGAAAGCCAAAATTTAGTGATTTTTTTCCACCTTTCACTGCCTGTTTTTACATAAATTGTCTCCATGATAGCAATGATAAAAGATAAGCCTAAAGTTAAAGGCACAAATAAAAAATGATAAAGTGCGGTAAGTGCAAATTGTGCTCTTGACCAATCTACGCTACTGAGTTCATTCATTGTTTTTCCTTAATAAGATTTTCTATGACAAAATTACTTTTTTCATTGTCATTTTTAAAAGCAGAATTAAAATTCACATCAAAAATAAAAAGTTTAAGTATGATAAACATTACAAAAAGCTTTATGAAAATAATTTTCCATAAAGTTTTTCCTAATGTTAGGTTTTTAAAACCTTCTTTATAAAAGTTAAAAATTTGTAATAAAAATAAATAAAAATGTTTCAAATACATTAAATAAAACCTTTAAAAAGAATAAAATTCAAACATTTTTAAAAAAGTTGAAATTATAATAAATTTTATTTTATTAATTTCTTAAAATTAAAAATAGCTGAAAAATTTTTATATTCATAATAGTTTTATTTTTATATTT
>NZ_NFNY01000042.1 GCF_002179165.1 Campylobacter jejuni | reverse complement strand
TTAATACACTATTAGTTATTTTAGCTAAGAGATCATCTGCAAAAGCAGAATTTATTAATAAAGCACTTAAAAATAAAGTTATAAAAAACTTTTTCATAGTATATTCTCCTTATATAAGATAAAAAATTAATGTAGAGTTATTTTATTGCTTTTTAAATTTTAAGTTAAATTTATAAAAATATGAAATTACCATTGTTTAAAAAATATAAGCAATGATAAAATAGTGTTTTAATGAGTGTGAGAAATTTTAGAAACAATGTGTAAATTTATGGCATATTTGCACCATAAATTTTAATACAATAAAATTAAATTATCTCTTTAGCTGATTAACAATTCCGAGCATATCATCACTTGTGGTAATAGCTTTTGAACCTGCTTCATAAGCTCTTTGTCCCGTGATAAGGTCTGTCATTTCTTCAACAAGTTGCACATTGCTAAGCTCTACAAAACCATGTCTTATCGTGCCTAATCCATCTTGACCCGCTATACCTGCTACTGGTGCACCACTTGCTCCAGTTTCAAGATAAAGATTATCACCCATAGAATGAAGTCCAGCCGGATTAATAAATTGCACAAGCTCAACTTGTCCAATTTGCGTTTCTTGTTGTTCGCCTGGAAGCATCACCGAAACTGTTCCATCGGTGGCCACATTAATCGCTGTTGCACCCTCTGGTATAGTCATTTCAGGTAAAAGCCTATAACCATCTGAATTAACTATATTTCCTTCATTATCTCTAGTAAATTGACCATTTCTTGTATATCCTATCGTACCATCAGGAAGTTGAATTTGAAAAAAACCATTTCCAGCAATTGCCATATCAAGACTATCTGTGCTTGTGGCTTTTAAATTTCCCTCCGTAAAAACCTTTGTTACTGCCGTTGGACGCACACCAACACCCACTTCTATACCCGATGGAGAAAGAGTTGTTGCTGAAGTTGAAGTCCCTGCATATTTCATAACTTGATACATTAAATCAGCAAATTCTGCACGACCTTTTTTAAAACCTGCGGTATTAACATTTGCAATATTGTTTGAAGTAACATCGATTTGCGTTTGCTGTGCTACCATTCCTGTAGCAGCAGTATGAAGTGATCTCATCATTTTTTATCCTTTTATCTTATTTTATATTATCTTATTTAACAGCTGCAAGCTTATTAATAGCTTCTTGGTTTAAATCATCCATATGAGCTGTCATAACTTTTTGATACATTTCTACCATCCTATTGGCTTCAATAAGTCCTACCATTTCGGTTACCGGATTGACATTTGAACCTTGAGAAAAACCTTGACGCACAGCATTAGAATTATCCAAATCCCTAATGCGAGTTAAATCATCGATTTTATAAACATTATCACCATCTTTTTGCAAAGCCCTTATATCATCAACTTGAGCAATAAATAATCTCGCATTTTGGACACCGTCAACTTCAATATTTCCATTTTTATCTGCATTGATATTGAGTGCACCATTTGCAATACGAATTCCCGCATTTTGAGGATTATTAAAATAGTCACTACTTAAAACCTTATAGCCTTGCTTATTGACTAAATAACCTTCATCATCTAGCTGGAAATTTCCATCTTTGCTTAACCTTACTTCTCCATCTTTAGTTTGAACTAAATAAAAAGTATCTTCTCTAGTCATTGCCAAATCCAAAGGATTATTAGTTGCCTTTAAAGAGCCCAAACTAAAGTCTGTATATTCCTGCGAAATTTGAGGAATGGTATCTATGGTAGTATTTACAAATCTTGATGCATCTCTTGTGTGATTTTCTATAGGCAACTCATCCTGAGTTTCTTTAAAAATCCTTTTAAAATCTGCAATGACAACATCATCTCTTTTATAACCACTTGTATTAATATTGGCAAGATTATTTGTAATAACATTAAGTTTATTAAATTGAGTTACCATCCCACCTGTTGCTTGATAATATCCATTTTGCATATTTTTCACCTATAAATTTGATATTTACAAACTATAAAGCAAAGAGTGTTCCAACTTTTTAAAATAACGGAAATTTAGGAGTTTAATTAAGTATAAAATAAAAGAGAAATTCAAAATAGCAAGACTTATTTAGCAAAAAGTCTTGCTTTAGAAAGATTTTAATTTTAATCCATTTGACGGCGTAAAAAAGTAGGAGTTTCAATCTGTGCCATTATTTCTTCATCAAAACCACCGCTCACTTTTTTAAGATTTAAATAAGGATTTTTCTTAGGAGTTTCAATGTCTTCTGTTTTTCTAGCAATGCTATCTTTATCCTCAAACCCTGTAGCGATAATGGTTACCTCTACTTTATCTTCCATGCTATCATCAGTAGTAGAACCAAAAATAATCTTAGCATTTTCATCAACAATTTCTTCTATACTATTTGCAGCAGCAGAAATTTCAATCAAAGAGCAATTAGAACTGGTTTTAAAATGCAAAATAACACCTTTAGCACCTTTAATATCCATACCATCTAACAACGGAGATTCTATAGCGTTAGAAAGTGCTTCTTCGATAGCATTTTCACCGCTAGCACTACCAACACCCATAAGTGCAAGCCCACGATGGCTCATAATAGTTCTAACATCGGCAAAATCGACATTAATATCGCCATTATCCAAAAGGATAGACACCATACCCTTCACAGCACGAGCTAAAATATCATCAACCAATTTAAAAGCATCTTTAATTCCTGCTTTTTTATCAATAATGCTTAAAAGTTTTTCATTTTGAATTACAAGAATAGAATCACTTTCTTTTTTAAGTTCAAGAAGTCCATTTTCAGCAAGTTTTTTCCTTTGTTTTCCTTCGAAAGCAAAAGGCATAGTTACAACAGAAACTGTTAGAGCACCTATTTCCTTAGCTGCTTGTGCAATAACTGGAGTAGCACCTGTACCTGTTCCTCCACCAAAGCCCGAAGCAATAAAAACAATATCGCTTTGACTTAAACTTGCCTTTATTTCTTCAAAGCTTTCTCTAGCACTTTCTGCACCAACTTCTGGAAGCATACCTGCACCCAAACCTTTTGTTTTTTTCTCTCCAAGTTGAATTTTGGTTTTTGCTAAAGAAGTAGAAATAGCCTGTGCATCAGTATTAGCTGCGATTAAATCAAGTTCATTTAAACCCATTTTAACCATATGGTTTATCATATTACCGCCACCGCCACCGCAGCCTATGACTTTGATTTTAGCACCTTTATTATGTTGCATCTCTTCTACTAAAAATTCACTCATAAAAATTTTCTCCTCGTTAAAATTGATTCATTATTTTGTGCCAAATATTTGAAAAAACACTAGGTTTTTTCTCTTTTGGTTCTTTAAAATCTAGTTGTTCTTGAATTGCAATTGTATCATTTTCTGGCAAATTTTCATCAAAAAAATTTACTTTTGTTTCATTTTCTATTTCTTTTTGCGGAATAATTTCTTGCCTTATTTGTCGGTTATAATTTTCTATCTCTCCTTTATACCTTAATTTCTCATTGGAATCAAGCTCATAAGGTGTAAAATATCCAGCACCATATAAACAAAGTCCTATAGCACAAGTATTTTCAGGATCATTAAAAATTTCACTAAAACCGGTAATCAAATCTTTTCTTGCTGTAGCAAGTCTGACAGAACGATTGTCAAAAGTTGCAGGAGCCAATTCATCAATGCCTGCTAATTTAGTCATACCGCCCGTTAAAACAACGCCGCCACCTATACTATTAGCATAGCGATTATCACTTAAAATTTTAGCCAAAATCATCAAAGTTTCTTCAGCTCTTGCATAAATCACATTTGAAATAATATCTAAAGAAACTTCATTTACTTTTCTTTCATCTCCCATAGATGGAATTTGTATCAATGCATTAGGTTGTTGAGAAAGAGCTGCGTAATTGAGTTTAATTTTTTCAGCTTCTTTTAAAGGAGTATGTAGAGCCATCGATAAATCTTGAGTAATATTAATAGATCCAATTTGCAAACAATCATTATAACGAATTGAATTTCCGGTATGAACTACCATATCGCAAATCGCACCGCCCATATCTATAAGAACAGCACCCAATTCTCTTTCGCTATCATCCAAACAAGCAATTGCTGAAGCATAACCGGAAAGGACAATGTTATCCACTCTTAAGTCAGCTAATTCTACAGCTTTCTTTAAGTTTTTAATATGGGATTCTTGAGAGATGACAATATGAGTTGAAACTTCTAAGCGATTCCCACTCATTCCTAAAGGATCATCCACATGCTCAAGATCATTAACCTTAAAATTATACGGCAAAACATGAATGATTTCATATCCACTTGGAAGATTAGCCGTATGTTTAGCTGTACTTACTGCACGATGAATTTCTTTAATACCAATTTCATGATTTGGTATATTTACCACACCTATACTATCAACACTTCTAGTATAAGCGCCTGAAATAGAAACCACTACTTTATCATAATGAACGCCACTCATCATTTCAGCATTTCTAACCGCTTCTTCAATTGATTTTGAAGCAAGCTCAATGTTAGTAATTGCACCCTTTTTAACTCCATTTGTTTTTGCTTTTGCAAAACCAATAATTTTTAAACCTTCTTCATCTTTTTGGGCAATAATAGCACAAGTCTGAGTCGAACCTAAGTCAATTCCTAGTATATTCAAAACTATTTCCCTTTATAATAAATTTTTACTTCATACATTTTTTTAAGCTCTTCAATCAATTCTTGCTTAATCTCATTAGCTTTTAAATTTTGTAAATTTTGCTTTAACATACCTTGATATTGCTGAAATTTGTCAGCATTCATATCAAGCTTTTGTTTGTTGATTTTATAAAGAATAGCCTTATTATTATTTAAGATTACATAAGAGCTATTTTGATCAGAATTAAAAACATTCATTAAAAAATAACTGAATTCTGCATCATTTAACATATTTTCATTAACCCTAGTGTTATCTCGTATAGAATCCCTACTAACAAATCCTATATTAATACCATTAAAATTTTGTAAATTTGTTTTAGCTTTTTCTTCTAATTCTTTTTTTGCTTGCTCACTAAGATACATAGGCATTATTTCTTCTCTGGCTTCTTCGAAAGTTTTTATTCTAATAGGATCAACTTTATTGAGCTTTATAATAATATAACCATTTTGATACTCGCTTGGTCTTAAAACATCTCCATCTTTTGCCCTAGATAAAAGCTCAAGGGGATAATAAACATCAGAATCTGTGATATTTTCATCTTTTTGAAATTTATCTTTGCCGTTTTTAAGTTCTAAAAATTTAGCATTGGCTATACTTTTTAGTTTTTCTAAAGCATAATCTTTGGCAACGCTATTTTTAGCAGCTTCAAAATTCATAATTTTACCACTAAAATCTTTATATTTGAATTTATTATTTTCATCATTATAAAATTTTTCTAATTCAACATCATCAATTTTTTCAGTACTTGCTGGTAAAAAATAGCTAGAAATTTCATACATTTTTTTTGTTTTATAATCTTGCTTATGTTCATTCCAAAGTTTTTTAAGCTCTTCTTCATTGACTTTTACATTCTTTTTATCATAATCAATTTTAGCTATATTTAAAGAATCTTGCATAAAATAACTTGCACCTAACATATTTAGTTCTTCATTGGAACCTGAAAAATTAAATATTTGACCAAGCTTATTAATAATAATCTCATTTGAAAGAGTTTTTTCGTATTCTTTTGGAGTAATATTATTTGCACGCAAAAGCTCATAATACATTGTTTTATTAAAATCACCTGTAGAATTTTGAAAAGATGGGGTTTTAGCAAGTATTTGAACAACTTCATCCTCGCTCGAATTCAATCCCAAATCTTTAGCAAAATTTAATAAAAGCTTATCCTCAATCAAAGAACTAAGTGCCGCACTATCAATACCTAACTGCTTTGCACTTTCTTCATTTAAACTTCCATTGCTGATTTGATTATAATAATTAAAAATCTGATTATATCTAACATTAAATTCATCATAACTTATTTTTTCATCGCCTACAACAGCAACGCTTGAACTTCGGTTAAGATTAAAATCATAAGCACCCCAACCTAAAAAACCCGCTCCAACAAAAGCTATGGTACTAATCCATATAGTAACAACAAGATATTTTTTGTGATGTTGCATCCAAGTAAGCATATATTTCCTTGATAAAAATTAAAACTAGATATTTTAACATAGAAGTGTTTAAGTAAAGTTTAACTATAAAAAGCACTCAATAAAATAAAAATATTTTAAATCTCAAGTTTTTTGAAATTTAAGTGCAAATTTCGTTATAATTACAATATATAATATATAAAAATTTAGGATTTAACCTTGGAAATTCCACATATTCCCGTTTTACTCAATGAAGTCAATAAAGCATTCAAAGATTTAAATACTGGATATTTTCTAGATTGCACTTTAGGTTTTGGGGGTCATAGCGAATCTTTACTTCAAAATCATCCAAATCTTAAGCTCATAGCTTGCGATCAAGATGAAGAAGCTTTAATTTTTTCTAAAAAACGACTTGAAGAATTTCAAGGTAGAACTCAATTTATATTAAGTAATTTTAGTCAGATTTTAGATCAAATCCCTTGTGAAAATTTAACAGGAATTTTAGCTGATATTGGAGTATCTTCCTTTCAGCTTGATAACAATAAGCGTGGGTTTAATCTAAATTCTGACTTTTTAGATATGAGAATGGATCAAAAATCAAAAATTTCAGCCTTTGAAATTGTCAATTCATATCCTTTAGAAAAATTAACATTTATTCTTAAAGAATATGGAGAACTTAACGATGCTCATTTTATTGCTCAAAAAATTTGCCAAACAAGACACAAAAGTCCAATAAAAAGCGCCAGAGAACTTCTAGAGCTCATAGGTAAAGCAAAGCATAATCATAGAAAAGTTTCTAAAGCAATTTTGGTTTTTCAAGCTATTAGAATAGAAGTAAATCAAGAACTTGAAGTTTTGAAAATTTTTCTAGAAAAACTAGAAAAATTAAAGTTAAAAAATTGTATTTTAGCTATAATTTCTTTTCATTCTTTAGAAGATAGAATTATTAAAAATTATTTTAAAAAATGGGCGAAAAATTGTATTTGTGACGAAAAAGCTTTACGATGCGAATGTGGAAACAATCATTCCCTAGGGCAAATTTTAAGTAAAAAAGCTATCATTCCAAGTAAAGAAGAAATCATTAAAAACTCTCGCTCAAGTTGCGCCAAAATGCGTTTATTTCATTTTAAAAATATGGAAAATTAATGTTAGAAGAAGATTTTTTAAAAGAAAAACAAAATATACGCCAAAAAATGCTTAAATTCTCTCGTGCTATCAATCAAGGAAAGCCTTTAGATGATGAGTTAAGAGAAGAAATTTCTAGTGACGATATTTTAAGGCGTCGTTTTAAAAAAAAATCTAAACATATTTTAGAAAATCTCGATGAAGAATATGAAACAAGAAATGATAAAAAATCTAATATTTATCTCAAAGAAGATTTAATCAATGTAAAATTAGAAGAAAAACAATCTTTAGCCAAAAAGATTCTCTTAAAAATTAAAGAAAAAAAGAAATCTTTACCCCAACAAAATAAAAAAACAAAAAAGATTTTTTCTTTTATTAAAAAGAAAGATACCAATCAAAACACTACACAAGATATAATTTTATCCAAAAAAGATAAAATACAAGCTCCATCTTTAGCTCCAGAAAGCAAGCTTGTAACAAAAGAAATTAAAAATATTCAAGTTGCAAACGAAAAAGAAAATTTTAATAAAATTTCACAACCTGCTTCGCAACCAGATATTAAACAAAGTTTAGAAAATTTACAAAAAAAAATCACTATACAAGAAGAAGCACAAACTGAAATAAAAAAACCCATCACCCAAAAAATAAAAATTAACGATGAAGAAGATAGCCAAAAAGTAAAAAATGTCTTATTGGATGAATTTAGTAACGCTACAAAAGAAGATAGAAATTTAAATTTTAATCATTTACTTTTTGCAGCATTACTTGTCAGTTTTGCTTTATTTTTATTTATCCCACAAATTTATATAAGAAATCAAATTTATTATTTAAGTCGTGAAATAGCAACCCTAAAAGCAGAAGAAAGCGTTTTAGACGAAGAAAATAAGGATTTAAAAAGGCATTTAGAAAATATGCGTTTTCAAAATCAAATTCTTGATTATTTAGAATGAATAATCTTATCTAAAACATACTGCTCTAAATTTGTTTTTGGAATTTCTTCTTTTAAAGCTTGTTTGTAAAAATCACCAGCCATTATAGAATATTTTTCATATGGAAAATAAGGAAAATGCAAAGCCCAAGCCTTTTGTATTATTCTTTTTGAAATCATTTTACGAGTATAAACTTTAAAAATATCATAAGAAATAAAAACACAAGCCGTAACCGCTACAGCACTTATAATACTGATATGAAAATCAAGACGCGTAAATAAATAATGCGTAATTAATAACAATGGCAATAAGATAATTACACAAAAAACTCCAAAATACAAATAAGAATTTAAAATCTTAAAGTTAAAATTAAGCTTAGATGGATCTACAAGCATACCATCATTAAATAAAGCATTGGCCTCGAGCAAATCACGCAAAAGAACAGGTTGATCAGATATTTTAAAAAGAAAATTAAAACTAAAATCTTTAAATTTTTTCATATTTTCACACTTTTAAATTTTTAGTTTAAAATACTACCTAAAGAAAATTAAAATTTGCTAAAACAAAAGCTTTTAGCTTTTGTTTATAAGCTCTTCTGTGATTCTAGCAATTTCAAGTTCCTCATCGGTTGGAATAATAAAAACCTTTATTTTTGAATTTGGTGTGCTAATCATTCTTTCACCTAAATTTCTTTGCATATTTGATTCTACATCAAGCTCAACCCCAAGATGGATTAATTTTTCACAAACTTTCTTACGCACTAAAGCATCATTTTCCCCTATTCCACCTGTAAAAATAATAGCATCTGTCTTAGGCAATATAGCAAAATAAGAACCTATATATTTTACCAAACGATAACAAAACATATCAAAAGCTAAGCGTGCTTTATCATCACCTTTTTCAATTTGTGCTTCTATATCCCTAAAATCATTAAAGCCACAAATTCCATATAATCCGCTTTTCTTATTCATTAAAGTATCAATTTCTTCTATACTTAAACCTTTTAAATTACTGATAAAGGGCAAAATCGCTGGATCCAAATCTCCACAACGAGTTCCCATTACAAGTCCTTCAAGTGGAGTAAAACCCATAGAAGTATCTACACTTTTTCCTTTTTCTATCGCACAAACACTAGCACCATTTCCAAGATGTGCTGAAATAGCATTTAAATCGTTTTTATCTTTTGCTAGTAATTTTGCCGCTCTAGCACTCACAAAAGCATGAGAAGTACCATGAAAACCATATCTTCTTATATTATGCTCATCATAATATTCATAAGGTAAAGCATACATATAAGCAAAATCAGGCATGGTGCGATGAAACGCTGTATCAAAAATAGCAACATTAGGAACTTTTGGTGCGGCTTTTATCATTGTTTTTATGCCAGCTAAATGTGCAGGATTGTGCAAAGGTGCAAAAATGCTTACCCTATCAATTTCTTTTAATACATAATCATCAACCAAACAATGCTCACTTAAATTTCTTCCGCCATGTACTATACGATGACCGCAACCATCAAGTGCATTTAAATCTTCTAAAATACCTGATTCTTTAAAAAGCTCATTCACAATTTTTAAACCTTGTTCATGATCTTTTATAGCAAGTTCTCTTTCAAATTTTTCATCATTTAAAGTATTTTTGAGCATCACTTTTGAATTTTGCTCTCCAATTTTCTCCACTAAACCACTTGCTTTCACTATATTGTCATCAAAAAATTTAAACTTAATTGATGAAGAACCTGAATTTAGAACTAAAATTTTCATTACTTTCCTTTCTTATTGTGCTTGTATAGCACTTAAAATCACCGTATCGACTATATCATCAACCAAACATCCTCGACTTAAATCATTAACAGGTTTTTTAAGTCCTTGTAGAATAGGACCAATTGCTAAAGCATTTGCTGTTCTTTGCACTGCCTTATAACAGATATTTGCCGCATTAAGATCTGGAAATATATACACATTTACATTACCTGCTATTTTAGAATTTGGCATTTTTTTAGCTGCTGTTTTTGGATCGTAAGCACAATCAAACTGCATAGGACCATCAATATTTAACTGCGGATACTTTTCTTTGGCAATTTTTAAAGCTTCCTTTACAAGATCCACACTCTCACCTTTTCCACTATCTCCACTAGAATAAGACAATAAAGCTATTCTTGGCTCAAGTCCAAAAGATTTTGCACTCATGGCACTTACATAAGCACTTGTGGCTAATTGTTCTGCTGTTGGATTAGGATTTACCGCACAATCTGCAAAAGCCAAAACTTTATCATCAAGCCCCATGAAAAATATTCCAGAAACAGAATCAACTCCTTCTTTGGTTTTGATAATTTGAAGTGCAGGACGAATAGTTTCAGCTGTTGTTGTTGAAGCTCCGCTTACCATAGCATCAGCTTTTCCGCTGTGAATTAATAAAGTTCCAAAATAAGTTCTATCTTTAACCAATTCTTTAGCTTGTTCAAGACTCATTCCTTTGGACTTTCTTGCTTCATACAATATAGTAGCAAATTCTTGATTATATTCTGAATTTAAAGGATTGATTATTTTCACTGCAGTTAAATCAAGTCCTAATTCATTAGATTTTTGCTTAATATCTTGCTCATCACCCAATAAAATAAGATCAACCACACTGCTTTTTAGCAAAATTTCAACTGCTCTTAAAATTCTTTCATCATTACTTTCTGGAAGCACAACGGTTTTTTTATCTTTAACGCTTTTTTTAATAAGTTCATATTTGAAACGATGCGGAGTCATAAAATCATAAGCCTTTAATTTATGCACTTCTTCAAAATTAAAATTTTTATTAATTAAAGCATAATTTCTACCATCCAAGGCTTCATCAAAATATTTCTGTGCAATTAATTTATCTTCATCATTGATAACAGCAGCAATAGGAGTATTAAGATTTTTAGCAAGTTTTATACTAAGATCAAAACCATCAAGTATTCCAAACTCACAAAAACTATTCACCAAGACAAAATCATATTTACGGTTTAGCTCTTCATACTCTTCTAAGATAGTATTGAAAAAATTATGTGGATCTTTGCTAAATTCCTCCATAGCTTCTCTAAAAGTAAAACTATAAGCATTTTTTAGCGTTTGATTAATATTAAATTCTTCAAGCCATCCTTGCAAAACTGCTATACGATGCACATAAATTACAGGACAATAAATTGCTATATTTTTGTAAATTTTTCTGTAATTTTTTAATAATTGCGTACTGATTAGAGTATTTAACTCATCACTTCTAGATCTCATTAAATAAAGATTTGCCATTGTTTCCTCCCAAAATTTTAAAAAGTGGAACACTCTTTGCTTTATGCTTTTTATAGATATTATTTTAACAAAAAAAATAAAAAATTCATATTTAAAGGACGAAAATGAAAAAATTTTTACTTTATGTGTTACCTTTTGCATTTTTTGGTTGTTCCGCTACCGTTGATCCGCAGATCTCAATGAAGCCACCCGCTTATGTAGAAGAACTTGCACCCAAACAAAGCAATAATGTAGAAACCTCACCTGGATCGCTTTTTGGTAAAGGAGATAATCCTTTATTTTCAGATAAAAAAGCAATGAATGTAAATGATTTAGTTACTGTAGTTATCCAAGAAAGCACCACTCAAAGCACTCAAGCTAATAAAGCTACAAGCAGAACAAATACTGCAAATTTAGGTGGAGGTGCTTTAACAGGTGGAAGTGGTATAGTTGCAGGTGCTATCAATAAAGTCAATGCCTATTCTAATATAGGTTTTCAAACCAATAGCACTAATAACTATCAAGGTACAGGATCTCAAAGTCGCAATGAAAGTTTTAATACTACAATCTCAACGCGTGTGATTAAAATTCTATCCAATGGTAATTATTTCATCGAAGGCTCAAGAGAACTTTTAATCAATGGAGAAAAGCAAATCATACAATTAAGCGGAGTTATTCGTCCTTATGATATAGGTCAAGATAATACCATAGATAGCAAAT
This sequence comes from Campylobacter jejuni, assembly GCF_002179165.1. Lineage (GTDB taxonomy): Bacteria > Campylobacterota > Campylobacteria > Campylobacterales > Campylobacteraceae > Campylobacter_D > Campylobacter_D jejuni_B. The sequence goes on along the minus strand of NZ_NFNY01000042.1, from coordinate 3,709 downwards.
ATATTGCTGATGCAAAAATTCTTTATAAAACTGAAGGAGAGGTCGATAGAAGCACTAGAAAACCTTGGGGAAGTAAAGTTATAGAAGCAATATGGCCATTTTAATTGATAGTTTAAGTCCTAAACTTAGGACTTAAATTTTAGAATTAAAGATTAAAACTAAAATAAAAATTTATTTTCTAATGAAATTCATCTCATATCTTATTTTTATTGCAAGCACAAAACATAAAAACCTTAAAAAGCAAAAAAGTTTAATTTTAAAATCTAGTTTAAAAGATTTAAATTTAAGCTATCAATTGATATTAAGACTTTTCTTACTTTCAAAAACTTTTTGCTTGATAAAAATTTGCTTAAAAATAAGACAAAAGCTTTAATGAAAAGCGTTTATTTACCTTCCTTAATTAATCTTAATCCCCTAATACTAATTAAATTTTTAAATTCTTTATTATATTTTAAAGATCTCAATCTTTCATTTCTCTGCTTTTAACTTCATCTTCGACTTCAGCTAAAAATCTATCCACAAGTTCACTTTCTTTGAGTTTTGCAACCACTTCGCCATGCCTTATCACAAGTCCTTGATTTTTTCCAAAGGCGATAGCCACATCAGCACCTTTAGCTTCTCCTAAAGCATTTACCACGCAACCCATAACGCTGATATTTAAAGGTTCTTTTATATGTTTAGTTTTTTCTTCTACTATCTTAATAGCACTGATTAAATCGCTTTGAATTCTTCCACAAGTTGGACAAGAGATGATATTAACTCCGCTTTTTTGTACTCCACTATCTTGTAAAATTGCCCTTGCGACTTTAATCTCTTCTTCAAGCTCTCCAGTCATTGAAACTCTCATCGTATCGCCTATGCCTTTAAGAAGTAAATTTCCTAAAGCAATGGAGCTTTTTATCGTGCTATGAAATTTAGTCCCAGCTTCAGTAACTCCTAAATGAAAAGGGTAATCACAAAGTGGCCTAAGTCTTTCATAAGCTTCTATAGTCTTTCTTGTATCAGAAGTTTTCATGGAAATTTTAATATCAAAAAAGTCCAAATCCTCCAAAAGCTTGATATTATATATCGCACTTTCAAGCATCGCATCAACGCCATAACCCAATTTATCGCTAAAATGTTTTTCTATAGAGCCGTGATTTACGCCTATACGTATAGGGATACCTCGAACTTTACACGCTTTTACAACTTCTTTAATATTTTCTTTTGAACCTATATTACCAGGATTGATACGCACCCCATCAATAAATTCGGCACAAAATACGGCTAAATTATGATTAAAATGAATATCCACAATCAAAGGCAAGGGACTTTTTGCTTTAATTTCTTTTAAAGCCCTTGCATCCGCCATATCAAGACACGCTAAACGTACAATATTCGCTCCTGCGAAATAAAGGCGATTAAGTTGCTCTAAGCAACCCTCAATATCCCTTGTTTTTGTAAAAAGCATTGATTGTACCGAAATAGGCGCATCGCCACCTATTAAAACATCGCCTACTTTAATTTGTCTTGTTTTAAATCTTTTATATTCCATTTTTAAACTTCTTTTATAAATAATTTTACAAAATTTTAACTATTTTTTGCTTTAATTAAAGTTTAATTTCGTTAGAATTCTAAGTTTTCTACATCTATTTTAAGGAAAAAAATGAATCAATTTATCACAGAAGGCGGGGTTATTTGGCTAACAGGCTTAGCAGGAAGTGGAAAAAGCTATATTGCAGAAGCGATATGCAAAAAACTGAGAAAAAAATATCATAACATAGTTTATCTTGATGGCGATGAACTTAGAGATCTTTTAGGGCATTATGGATATGACAAAAAAGGTCGCGTTGAAGTATCAATGAAGCGTTCCAAATTTGCACATTTTCTTAGCTCGCAAGGTATGCTCGTTGTCGTCAGTACTATTTCTATGTGGAATGAAATTTATAAATACAACAGAAAAACCTTGAAAAATTATTTTGAAATTTATATTCAATGCGACTTCGAAGAATTAAAAAAGCGTGATAAAAAAGGGCTTTATAGCGGAGCATTAAGCGGGAATATACCCAATGTAGTAGGCGTAGATATAAAATACGATGAACCAAAGGCTGATTTTGTGTTAGATAATTCTAAGCTTGATTTACTTGATGAAAAGGTTGATAGTATTTTAAAAGCTTTAAATTTTCAAGGATAAAAATTTGGATCAAATTCTAAATATTTTAAAACAAACACTAAATCCTAGCCAAGCACAAATATTACTTAAGGCATTAAAAAATTCAAATAATGAAAATTTTCATAACTTTGTTTTAAAAAATATTGAAATAATTTGTAACTGGATAAATTCTAAGGAATTTGGAGAAAATTATGCCAACCATCCCTACCCGCCTTTATTGAATCCAAATTTTATCGATACAGATACAAGTAGGCATTGTGCAGAACTTGCCTGGGATTTGAATTTACCTTTACCCAAGTACTATAAATTTATTTATATTTCTCCACATGGAGTAGGTGCTGCAGCATTTTTAAGATATCTCAATGAAGCATGCAATGTTTTTTGCCTTGCTTCTTGGATGTTGCCCTATGACGCAAAAGAAAGATATTGCATTAACTATATGTGTCTAAATGATAAAAATATTCCAAATCAAGCTATAAATATTTCAGAACTCAATATAGCTCATTTTGAAAAATATTTAGCCCTGCTAGATCCTAATTCAAAAATAATTTGTGGAATTCGCGATCCTATAGGAATTTTAAAGCATACCTGGGGAAGAGATTGGAGCAAAGTTCAAAGAAATTTTCAAAATGAATTTAATCTAACTTATGATTATAGAAATTACATTCATTTTTTAACACATCGCAATACAAAGATTGAAGTGAATTTAGAACAACTCAATCACAGTGCTTTTATTATAAATTTTTTACTAAATCGTTTTAATAAAGAACAAGTATATTACTTAGATATGGAAGAAATTAAACCAAAAAACGCTTTTGAGACAATGAAAAATTTGGCTTTTAAATTTGACTTTACCCCCCCCATTTGAAAGAAAATGAGAAATTATTTAAAATTCAAGAATTTAAAGGATACATACGCTATCTTTTTCCCATTACTTTGTATGCGAATCAAAAAGACTTAAACAATGTCTTTTCCATTAAGACACTCGATAATGTCCCAAATGTCAATATCGATACTTCTTCAAGTATTGCTATTATCTTAGACAGACCTCATAAAAACACACAAAAAATCAATATAATAAATGAAATTTTAAATAACGATTTATCAAATGATGTAAGTGTGTATATAGAAAAAAATGACTTGGAAAAATTGCAAAAAGATGGCTTTTTCTTCGAGCAAATTAAAAATTATCTTTGTGAGTTTTTACAAGAAATTCACAAAACCATGAAACATACAGAAAAATCTATGATGAAAGAAAAAGATGTATTATTATATTTTAACAAAAACAAAACTTTAGCACTAGAATTTAATGAAATTTTCAAAAAAGAACTTACACACATTAAACAAGTGTGCCCTGATATAGTGACTTCTTGGAAATATTATCAAGAATTTGAAAAAATGTGTGAAGAGTAAATAACAAGAAAGATAACAATAAATAAAAGATAAAAATAGTAAATTTAAGTTAAAAAATAATTAAATTTAAAAATATCGTTGATTTTAAATTTGTTTTTTTTTTTTTTTTGATATAATCAAACCCTAAAAATAATTATAGGAAAA
>NZ_NFNY01000095.1 GCF_002179165.1 Campylobacter jejuni | reverse complement strand
CCCCCCCCCTATAACTTTATTTAATAACTCTATTTGCTCACTAATGCTAAATTGATGATTACCTACAAAAAATCCTTTTTCGTGAATATATTTGGCATTTTTAAGCTCACTATGGATTTCATAATCAAAATATTTAATCACTTCATTTTGCGTAAAATCACCAGTAGCTATAGGACGATACTCTATATCATTTTCTTCTAATTTTTTAATAATATCTTTTCTTTGCACTTTGGAATTTGGTCTAATTACCAATGAAAATCCGAACCACGAACTATTTCCGATTTCTTTTTGTATAATAAAATCAGGGTGATTTTTAAAATAGTCACAAAATAACTTTGCATTTTCCCTACGATATTGTAAAAACATAGGCAATTTTTTAAGTTGTTCTACACCTATAGCCCCGCTCATTTCTACAGGACGCACATTATATCCTGGTAAAACAAAACGAAATGATTCACTGAACCAATCATCACTTTTATTTGCTACTTTATTTTCTTTTGGTAAATTTCTAGTCCATCCATGTGCTCTTAAACAAAGTAGTACATGGTACAATTCCTCATCATTGGTTACCACAAATCCACCTTCCATTGTAGCCATATGATGAGAGAAAAAAGTAGAAAAAGTCCCCATAACACCAAAAGTTCCAGCTTGTTTTCCTTTGTATTCAGCACCCATTGATTCACAATTATCTTCAAGCAAGACAATATCTTTATCTTTTATCATATCTTTAATTGCATCAAAATCATTAGGATTTCCTAAAAGATTTACTATCATAATCATTTTTGTTTTATCACTAATTGCACTTTTCAAACTTTCTAAATCATAATTTAAAGTTTCTAAATCAATATCAACAAATTTAAGCTTTAAGCCATATTGATAAAGTGGATAGTAAGTGGTACTCCAAGATACCGCAGGAACTATAACTTCATCTCCTCTTTTTAATTTAGGATTTTTTGTGTAAAACAAAGCTGCAGTTGCAATTAAATTTGCGGTAGATCCTGAACTTGTCATAACCGCATATTTAGAACCCACAAAAGTAGCAAAATCTTTTTCAAATTCAGCTACTTTTTTACCCATAGTAAACATATCACTTTTAATAACTTCTTGTATTGCTTGCAATTCTTTTTCATCCCAAGTAGATGAAGCTAACGTATATTTTTTCATTTATTTGCTCCTTTATTTTTTACATACCATTCATACATCATTTTAATTCCTTGTTCGAGATTTATTTTGTGGTTCCAGCCTAGAGAGTGGATTTTAGAGCAATCCATTAATCTATCCATAGTGCTATCTGGTCTATTTGGATTAAAATATATCTCTCCTTTAAAACCTACAATCTCTTTAACCATTGTGGCAACATCTGTAATACTATAATCAACCCCAGTGCCTATATTAATATGCGTATTTTTTGGTTTTTCATCTTTATACAAATCTTTAAAATCAATATTTTGCATAACATAAATTGCAGCATCTGCCAAATCATCACTATGTAAAAATTCCCTTCTAACTTTACCAGTTCCCCAAATTTCAACTTTATCTTTAAAGATTCCAAAGAAAGCAAGATACTCTTTTGCCTCATTAAAAGAATTCATTTGCAAATCTCTTAAAACTTCATCATTTCTATTTTCACTTAAAAGTTTTGCCAAATGAAATTTACGAAGCAAAGCCGGCAGAACTCTTGATTTTCCAAAATCAAAATTTGCCCTAGTGCCATAAAGATTATTTAAAGCTAAAGTTATAAAATTAGTTTTATATTGAATATTATAAGACTCACACATAATAGCACCTGCAATCTTCGCTATCCCAAAAGAAGTAGCATTATATTCTAATATATTCTCTAGCATACTTTCTTCTTGGATAGGATTTATTGCATTTTCAGGATACATATAGCCTGAACCAAAAAATATAAGTTTTTTAACATCATTTAGATAAGATTGATGAATAATATTATTTTGTATCATCAAATTCTCATAAATAAAATCCGCTCTTTGAGCTACATTAGCTGCACCACAAGGCAAAACTGCTGCTAAAAATACATATTCTGGTTTTTCTTGTTTGAAAAATTCTTCCACGGCTTTTTGATTTGTCAAATCAAGCTCTTGTCTTGTTTTTAATAAAAGATTATTAAAACCTCTTTTTTGTAAATTTTCCACTAAAGCAGTTCCTGCAGTTCCCCTATGACCAGCTATATAAATTTTAGAATTTTTATCCATTAAAGTCCTTTTGTGTGATCATTTATTGTCGCATCAATATCTCTTTCTGAAAGAATAGGATTTTTAGTAGGCCAATCAATTCCTATTCTTTCATCATTCCATGCATAGGTAAATTGATCTTCTGCATCAACATATTTACCCTCGTAAGCCCATTTATAATAATACAAAGCATCACATTGCGAGCTAACATACTGTGCATTTCCAAAATATGGCGGGATTAAAACAAGTTTTTGATTACTTGGACCTATGATAAATCTTTCCCATTTAAGATAAGTTGGAGAATCTTTTC
>NZ_NFNY01000029.1 GCF_002179165.1 Campylobacter jejuni | reverse complement strand
TAAATCGCAAATTTAGCGATGATGAACTTTTACCTATAGGAAAGGCTTGTAAAAATACAGAACTTTTAGTTTTTGATGAAAATCTAAATTTTATAAGTCCTAAGCAAGTGGGTGTAAAAGGCGAACTTTTTGTGCGTGGAACTTCACTTTCACTAGGATATTATAATGACAAAGAAAAAACAAAAAAAGCGTTTTTGCAAAATCCTTTACATGATAATTATTTAGATCTTTTATACAAAACAGGAGACATAGTAGCTTACAATGAATTTGGCGAACTTTTATGCTATGGAAGAGCTGATAATCAAATTAAATACATGGGACATAGAATAGAACTTGGCGAGATAGAAAG
>NZ_NFNY01000041.1 GCF_002179165.1 Campylobacter jejuni | reverse complement strand
GGGGGGGGGTATATCAAAATGTGGTTTGAAATTCGAAAGCTAAAAAAGAGTTTAAAGCTATAAAATCGGGTGAAAAATAAGAAAATAATGACTTTTTGTTAAATAATGATTTAAAGGATTAAAATGCAAATAATGCTTTGTGCTATTTCAAATATAGCCAGTGGAAATTGTTCAGAAGATTGTAAATATTGCACTCAAAGTGCTTATGTAAAAACAGCTATACAAAAATATCGCCAAAAAGAAATTTCACAAATTGTTTTAGAAGCTAAAATGGCGAAGAAAAATGAAGCTTTGGGTTTTTGTTTAGTTACAGCAGGTCTTGGGCTTGATGATGAAAAGCTTGAGTATGTTTGCAAAGCTGCAAGAGCAGTGCAGAAAGAAGTGCCAAATTTATTGCTTATTGCTTGTAATGGAATGGCGAGCGTGGAACAGCTTAAAGAGCTTAAAAAAGCGGGGATTTTTTCTTATAATCATAACCTTGAAACTTCAAAAGAGTATTTTTCAAAAATTTGCACCACTCACACTTGGGAAAGTAGATTTGAAACAAATTTAAATGCCAAAGAAGCAGGACTTATGCTTTGTTGTGGTGGAATTTATGGTTTAGGAGAAAGCGAAGTTGACAGGATAAGTTTTAGAAAATCTTTGCAAGAATTACAACCTTTTTCAACGCCTATAAATTTTTTTATCGCTAATGAAAACTTAAAATTGCAAGTGCCAAAATTAAGTGCCGATGAGGCTTTAAAAATCGTGCGTGATACTAAAGAAGCTTTACCAAATTCTGTTGTTATGGTAGCAGGTGGGCGTGAATTTGTTTTAAAAGAAAAACAATATGAAATTTTTGAAGCAGGAGCTGGGGCTATTGTGATAGGAGATTATCTTACCACTAAAGGCGAAGAACCAAGCAAAGATTTAATAAAATTAAAAGAAATGGGATTTACTTTTGCATCCGAGTGTCATTGATCCGCAAGGTTTAATTGATTTAAAAATCTTAATCGTTATAGCTTTGTGTTTGCTTTTTTCTCCACATATTGCGAGAATTTTTCGTTTGCCTATTTCAGCCACTGAAATTATTTTAGGAGCAATAGTAGCATATTTTGGATTTATAGGAAAAAGTGATAATTTTACAATTTTAGCAAATGTAGGCTTTTATTATCTTATGTTTATAGCAGGAATGGAAGTGAATTTGCGTGCTTTTTTTAATATGGATAAAGAAATAGCTAAAAAAAGCCTTTTTTATATCGTTTTGCTTTATTCACTTTCATCTTTGATTGTATGGGTTTTTGAACTTTCTTTTGTGTTTGTTTTGATTATTCCTGTGATGAGTGTAGGGCTTTTATCTTTACTTTATAAGGATTTTGGTAAAGAGTGCTATTGGCTTAATGTTGCTATGGTGGTTGCAACTTTAGCTGAGGTAATTTCTATTGTGCTTTTAACGATAGCTGGAGCTTTTTTGCGTGAGGGGACAGGTATTATTGATGTAGTGCAAAGCATTTTATATCTTAATATCTTTTTGGGGCTTTGTTTGCTTGGTTTTAAATTGCTCGGTGTGCTTTTTTGGTGGTATCCACAACTTAAAACGGTGCTTATGCCTTGGGAAGATAAAAACGAAAAAGATATAAGATTTTGTATGGCAATTTTTATTTTAATTATTGTTGCTATGATCATCACAAAACTTGAAATCGTTCTAGGCTCTTTTATAGCAGGATCTTTTATAGCTACATTTTTTGATCATAAAAAAGACTTGGAACATAAACTTTCTAGTTTTGGACATGGTTTTTTGATCCCAATTTTTTTCATTCATATAGGATCGACTTTTGATCTTAAAATGATTTTGGATTATAAAATCGTTTTACAAGCTTTTTTGCTTATGTTTGTTATGGTAGGTTTGAGAATTTTATGCGCAAGTGTTTTTCTTAAAAAGATAGGTTTTCAAAATATGGTTTTATTTGGGCTTAGTCATTCTATGCCTTTGACTTTGCTTATTGCTACGGCTACACTTGGGTATTCTGGAAAAGTTATTAATGAAGAGCTTTATTCCGCACTTATTTTGACAGCTTTATTTGAAGCTATTATTGTAATGATTACTATTAAATTTATTTCAAATCTTAAAAAATAACTCTAGTAACATAGGTTACTTTTTTACTCAAAAAGGTAAATGAAATTTTAAAATTTTAGCAATGAAAAAGCTTAAAATAGCCCTTTTCTGCTAAAATTAATAAAAGTAAATGAAAAAGGAGTAAAAATGCCAAATTCTATAACTATAACCGATAATAGAAATGGTAAAAATTATGAATTTCCTATATATGAAGGCACCACTGGTCCAAGTGTTGTGGATATGGGAAGTTTTTACAAACAAACAGGAATGTTTTCTTATGATGAGGGCTTAACTTCTACTGCAACTTGTAAATCAAAAATTACCTATATAGATGGAGAAAATGGTGTGCTAATGCATCGTGGCTATCCTATAGAATGGCTCGCAGAAAATAAACTTTTCTTAGATGTGGTCCATCTTTTGCTTTATAAAGAGCTTCCAAGTAGCGAAAGACTAGAATCTTTTAGATATGAACTTAAAAAGCGTTCCTATATCCATGAAGGTATGCACCGCCTTTTTGATTCTTTTCCGGATAATGCGCATCCTATGGCGGTTTTACAAGGTGCAGTTTCATCACTTAGTGCTTTTTATCCTGATCATTTAAATATGAATGTTAAAGAAGAATATATGGAAATGGCAGCTAGAATTGTGGCAAAAATTCCTACTATAGTCGCAACCGCTTATCGTTATAAGCACGGATTTCCTATGGCTTATCCAAATTTGGATCGTGGTTTTACTGAAAATTTCTTATATATGCTAAGGACTTATCCTTATGATCATGTTGAGCTTAAACCTATAGAAGTAAAAGCACTTGATACTGTTTTTATGCTTCATGCAGATCACGAGCAAAATGCTTCCACATCAACCGTTCGCGCGGTGGGTTCAACCCATGCACATCCTTATGCTTGTATTTCAGCAGGAATTGGTGCACTTTGGGGGCATGCACACGGAGGTGCAAATGAAGGTGTGATTAGAATGCTTGAGCAAATAGGTAGTGTTGATAGAGTAGATGAATTTATCAAAAAAGCGAAAGATAAAAATGATCCATTCCGCTTGATGGGTTTTGGGCATAGGGTTTATAAAAATTTTGATCCACGTGCAAAAGTTCTTAAAAAATTAAGAGATCAATTAATTGACGAATTAGGCATTGATACAAATTTGATTAAAGTAGCAACGCGTATAGAAGAAATTGCTTTGCAAGATGATTATTTCGTGCAAAGAAATTTATATCCAAATGTAGATTTTCATAGCGGCTTAATCTTAAAAGCTTTGGGAATTCCAAATGAAATGTTTGCTACACTTTTTGTTATCGGACGCACGCCAGGTTGGATAGCACAATGGATAGAACAAAAAGAGCAAGAGACATTAAAAATTGTTCGTCCAAGACAACTTTATCTTGGAGAAACTAGTAAAATTTAAGTAATTTGCGGATTTTGATTCCGCAATTAACCTTTTGAAATTCTTTGATATGAAAATTGACATCAGTAAAGTGAATTTCTATTCCCTCATTCACTTTCTTTAGCCTTTTTTATAGCGTCGTTTAAAAGTTTGGAGTGTTTTTCTATATAGTTTTTATCTTTTTTACACTCTTTATCATCCCAATATATATTAAACTTCTTTCTGATTTGTTCTGAAGTCATTGCTCCTGCATCTTTTAAAAGTTTTTTATTTCTAGATCCTTTTGCAATATCTAAAGGGGTGCTTGGAGTAACAAAATTTACATTGGCTCCAAGTTCAATTAAAAGCTGTGTAACCCTATAAGTTTCTGCTTCTTTTACAGCTTCAAATAAAAGGGTTTCATTGTATTCACTCTCTTG
>NZ_NFNY01000099.1 GCF_002179165.1 Campylobacter jejuni | reverse complement strand
TTTTGTTTTTCTTTTTTAACTCATTTTTTATTCATTGAGTTATTAAACTATTCTTTGTTTGGTTTATTTTGTTTATTGGGATTAGCATTCTTTATTGCTTATATTATTAAGTTTAATCTTTTTATTGGATTATTCTAATCAGTTTATTTCATTATAAATTATATTAATATATTATATATAATTCATAACTTTATATATAATTATTTGTATATAAGCTATAAGAATAACTTACTTAATATAAAATAACTTTAAACTTAATCAATAAAAACTCACATAGAAATAAATAATATTAACTAATACATACAAAACTAATTTAATTCATAGAGTTGTTTAATAATTAAGCAATATAATCAAAAAATATGAAAAATTTGCAATAAGTAAAAGGCTACAATCTGATTAATATTATAAATTGATTTAGGTTAATTGTTATAAACCATCAAGGTAAATTTGATTAATAGATTGGGTAAAATAATATAAGTAATTTTTATTAATATAATCAGAATATAAATAAATTTAGAGTCTTATATAAGCTTTTTTAAAAATATTTTTTAGCAACACAATAAGTTTCCAAAAAGTTTCCAAATCTTTTTATACTTTTACAAATTTTTATAAGGAGTTTGTAAAAATGGAAAGAAGAGTGTTTTTAAAAGGTTCAGCTTTGGGCTCTATGGTCGCTTTTTTTGCGAGTTCAAATTTAAGCGCCACAATGCTTCAAGGTAAAGATTTGCTAGGTTTTAAAGCTGTAAGTGCAAGTACAAAAGATGAAGTTATAGTACCTGATGGATACGAGGCTAAAGTTTTAATCTCTTGGGGAGATCCGCTTTTTAGCAAGGCAAAACCTTATGATGAAAATAAAAATATCAACACAAATGCTGTAAATAATGCTCGTTTGGTTTTTGGAGACAATAATGATGGTATGAGTTTTTTCCCACTTTCAAAAGATAGGGGAATTTTGGCTATAAATAATGAATATGTTAATCCTGAAATTATGTTTAACCATCAAGGTAAAAGTTTAAGTAAAGAAGATATTTTATATGAGCAAGCAAGTGTTGGGGTTAGCGTGTTTGAAATTCAAAAAAATGGCAAAAATTGGAATGTGATTTTAGACTCTAAATACAATCGTAGAATTGATGCAAATACCAAAATGGAAGTTAGTGGACCAGCAAAAAAAGAAGTTTTAAAAGATGAACAATTTGTCTATGGAACTTTTGCAAATTGTGCAAATGGGCAAACTCCTTGGGGGACTTATATCACTTGTGAAGAAAATTTTGATGATTTTTTCGGTAGTTTAGATGAGAATTTAACATTTGATGAAAAGCTTAAGCGTTATGGTTTTAAAACAAAAAGTGAATATGGTTGGGAAAAATTTGATGAAAGATTTGATTTGGCCAAAAATCCTGATGAGGCAAATCGTTTTGGTTGGATAGTAGAAATTAATCCTTTTGATACAAAAAACACTCCGATTAAAAGAACTGCTTTAGGACGCTTTAAACACGAAAATGCAGAATTTGTAGTGGAAAAAGATGGATCTGTTATTGTTTATATGGGTGATGATGAGATGGATGAGTTTATCTATAAATTTGTTAGCAAACATAAATATAAAAAGGGTGAAGACACGAGTAAAATTTTAGATGAAGGCATTTTATATGTAGCACAATTTAACGGCAAAGTAAGAGATTTTAAAGGTGAGGGAAAATGGATAGCTTTAGAGTATGGTAAAAATGGTTTAGATGAAAACAATGGTTTTAAATCTAATGCAGATATACTTATAAACACACGCCTTGCTGCAAGTGTAGTTGGTGCAACTCCTATGGATAGATGTGAATGGATAGCAAGCCATAAAGAAAGTGGTTCTAAAGAAGTTTTTGCTACTTTAACTAATAATAAAAATCGCAAAGAAGCTAATGTGACTAATCCTAGAGTAAAAAATCTTTATGGACAAATTGTAAAATGGATGCCAAAAAATTCGCACAAAGAAGAAACATTTACTTGGGAAATTTTTATTCTCGCAGGAAATCCTGATAATCAACAAGGTTTAAATAAAGGCTCAAACAATATTACAAGCGAAAATAAATTTAATTCTCCCGATGGACTTAAATTTGACAAAGATGGAAGACTTTGGATACAAACCGATGGATCTTACTCTAACAAAGGTGAATACGCGGGTATGGGAAATAACTGCATGTTGGCAGCTAATCCAAAAACGGGCAAAATTAAACGCTTTTTAACAGGACCTATAGCTTCTGAAATAACTGGTATTGCTTTTGATGAAGATTATACAACTATGTTTGTAGGCATCCAGCATCCTGGAGAAGGACTAAAAGGTAGTACTTTTCCTTATGGTAAAACACCAAGATCAAGCATAATGATGATAAGAAAACTTGATGGTGGAGTGATAGGTAGTTAATTCTCCAAACTCAATAAGTCGGAGAATTTGCAAACTTCTTTTTATTTCGAATGAAAACTTAAAGTTGTTGTAAGCTGTAAAGTATCGCCATATCTATCTAAATTATAAGGGATTTTGACATTAGCAGCGATAATTTGTAAGCCATCTTTTGGCTTACTTAAGGTAATTATAGCTATACCTTTCGAATCGGTTTTAATATTAGCAATATCGTCGTTTTGATCTTCAAATTCAATCCCATCTATTGGTTTTGAATCAAGCAAAACTTGAACTTTTAGTTTATCCCCTTCTTTTAATACAAGAGGATTTTGTAACGGAATAATTTCAAATTTTAATCCTAAAGCTTTTTTAGATGCTTCATTCCAAGCAAAAATACTTTTACCCATTTTATAAATTTTTCTTGTTTGCACTACTTTATTTGCACCATCGATATCTGTTAAATCTGAACGAATTTGTGCATAATGTTTACCATTTTCTGTAAAAGTATAATAACCAAAATCATAACTTATACTAGCAACCGAAGGATTGCCTTCAATAAAAATAATATTATTTTGATAATCATAACCCGCTTTTAAATTTTCACCTTTAGAGTCCTTCGCACTGACACCAAAAATTCTATCAGGTTGATATTGTCCCCAGTGATCATCAGCCCAAAAACCAACTTTATATCCCGCATCTGTTTTTATAGGAAAAAACTGGTGAGCAAAAGCTGAACCAGCAACAAATAAACTTAAAAAGGCAATTTTTGAGAATTTCATTGCATATCCTTTATAATAATAATTTTGATATTTATTATTATAATTTATAAAGCATAAATTAAAGATTAAAATATAAAAATCTAGGATAAATTTCCTAGATTAATGCAAGCTTTCTATATAAGCCATAGCGCTAAGTGCTGCTACTGCTCCATCTCCCGCTGCACAAATGACTTGTTTTGGAGCGTCTTTTCTAAGATCTCCTGCCGCAAAAAGTCCTGCAACACTTGTTTGCATTTTAAGATTTACACTTACTTGTCCGCCTTCTTCCATATCACATAAAAAGCTTCCATCGTCTTGTTTTAAAATTTCATTTCTCACATTTAATCCCACAAAAGTAAAAATTCCTGGTACATTTAAATCTCTAATGCCACCATCTTTTAATTTTACCTTTACACCTGTAACACCCATTTTATCGCCATACACTTCATCAACACTGGCACTAGTAATGAGTTCGATTTTTTCATTTTTTTTCACTTTTTCAACGGTTGATGGTGCAGCTCTAAATTCATCTCTGCGGTGGATCAAATAAACTTTAGAGCAAATATTAGCTAAATACAAAGCTTCTTCTAAAGCTGTATCACCACCACCTAAAACTGCTACTTCTTTATTTTTATAAAAAAAGCCATCGCAAGTCGCACAAGTACTTACACCTTTACCAAAAAATTCATCTTCACCTTTAAAACCTGCTCTTTTTGGTGCTGAACCCGTGCAAACAATCACTGCCTTAGCAAGCTCACTTTTGCCGCCTTCAAGCTTTATGGTAAAAGTTCCATCTTGATTTTTGCTGACTTGTTCTACGCCCACCATTTCGTGCTTTAAGCCAAAACGCATACATTGCTCTCCCCAAGGCGCCATAAAAGAAATTCCATCCATAACTTGTGCTACACCTGGGTAATTTTCGATTTCAGAACTTGAAGTGATTTGTCCTCCTGGCATACCTTTTTCAAACATCACTACATTTTTAAGCCCACCTCTTGTCGCATAAAGTCCTGCACTAAGTCCAGCAGGGCCTCCACCTATAATTGCTACATCTAACATTTATTCTTCCTTTTTTAAATTTTATTATTAATAATGATATAAAAATTATTCTTAATAGTAGGTAATAAAAATTATTATTTAGTATAAATTTTTAAATTTTAGAAGCAGGAAAAGGCTAGTGACGCTAGCCTTTAGTTTTTATAATAAGGAATTTAATTTATCACTAATCGCTTGTTTAGATTGTGCACCCACAAGTTGATCCACTACTTCTCCATTTTTAAAGAAAATAAGCGTAGGGATAGAACGAACACCAAATTCAGCAGCTAAATCACCTTGATCATCTGTATTTACTTTACAAATTTTTGCTTTTCCATCAAAATCATTTGCAAGTTCATCAATAACTGGAGCAAGCATTCTACAAGGTCCGCACCATGGAGCCCAAAAATCAACTAAAGCAACACCTTCTTTTACTTGTGCAAAATTTTCAGAAGTAAGCTCAATATATTTTCCCATTATTTTATCCTTTCATAATTTTTTTCTAATTGTATTTTATTTTTTTAAATATCAGCTTAAAAACTGATATTTTGGCAAAATTCTATCACATCATCACTAATGCAAACAAGGTCGATTTGAAAATCACTTGGAATTCCTCGTTTCAACTCATAAAATTTTATCGTTTTTAAAATCTTCTCATATTTTTTAGCATCTAAGCGTTCCGCAACCTCATAATCTCCTGCAGTGCTTTTTACTTCTATAAAATGTAAAATTTCATCTTTTTTAGCAATAATATCAATTTCACCAAATTTAGAATGAAAATTGCGTTCTATAACTTTATAGCCTTGCTTTTTTAAAAATTTACAAGCTCTATCTTCTGCTTTCATACCAAAAAGATATTCAGCTAAACCCATTAATCTTCAATTCTTATCATAAAAACATCATCTTTTACAAATTCTTGCTCTTTAAGTTTTTGCATTAGAATTTGTATATTTTTTTCATAAGTTTGATGTGTTACGAAAAACAAGACTGCGGAATTTTCTTGTTCTTTTTTCGGCTTTTGTAAAAAACTATCAATAGAAATTTCATGTTCACTCATCATTTGAGTGATTTTAGATAGAACTCCGATTTTATCTTCCACTCTCAATCTTAAATAATATTTTGTACAACTTTCTTCCTTTGGTAAAAGTTTATAATTAGTATCATTTAAGTAGCCAAAAATAGCGGAATTTTTTTCTTTTCTAGCTATGTCTATTAAATCAGCTATTACAGCACTTGCGGTGGCTTTACCACCAGCTCCTGCTCCATAATACAAACTTTCACCCAAAACATCTCCATAAACGCTAATAGCATTCATCACGCCATCTACTTTGGCAAGCATTTTATCACGACTCATCATCACAGGATGTACGCGAAGTTCTACTTTATCATCTTTAATTTTTGCAATACCTAAGTGTTTAATCGTGTATTCAAATTCATTAGCAAAATAAATATCCTCATCACTCACTTTGCTAATACCCTCTATTAAAATATCTTCAGGTTTTGCACGCAAACCATAAGCAATATTAGCCAAGATTAAAAGCTTATGTGCCGCATCTTGCCCTTCAATGTCAAAAGTAGGATCAGCTTCTGCATAGCCTAATTCTTGTGCTTTTTTTAATACAGAATTAAAATCAATACCCCCTTTACTCATCTGGGTTAAAATATAATTGCTAGTTCCATTTAAAATTCCTTTAATGCAAAAAATATTATTTGCACTTAATCCTTCTTTTAAAATTTTTATAATAGGAATTCCGCCTGCAACACTAGCCTCATAACCAAAAGCTGTATTTTGAGCTAATTTTTCTAGCTCTTCTCTATGATAAGCAAGCAAAGCTTTATTGGCGGTAACTACTGCCTTTTTTCTTTGTAGAATTTCGCCAATTAATTTCAAAGGCGTTTCAATACCACCCATAAGCTCTACAAAAACATCAATATCATCACGGCTTAAAATTTCTTCAATATTATTTACCACAGGTATTAAAGCATTTTTTTTGGCACTTCTTGCCAAAGCTACGACTGGAATTATTTCTTCATTGCATCTTGCTTTGATAAGTTCTTGATTTTTCAGCAAGGTTTCTACAACCGCACTCCCTACGACTCCATAGCCTAAAATTGCGACTCTCATTTATTCTTCTTTTAAATATTTTTTGATATTTCTTGCAGCTTGACGAATGCGGTTTTCATTTTCTATTAAAGCAATTCTTACATACTCATCACCCGCTTCGCCAAAACCGATACCAGGACTAACCGCAACGCTTGCGTGCTGCAAAAGTTGTTTTGAAAATTCCAAACTTTTTAAATGCATTTTATTTTGTGGAAGTTTTGCCCATACAAACATACTTGCCCTTGGTTTTGAAAGTCTCCAACCTGCATTTTCAAAGGCTTCAAGTAAAATGTGCATTCTTTTATCATAAGTGGCGCGAATTTCATCAACGCATTTTTGATCCCCATCTAGTGCAATAGTCGCTGCTACTTGTATAGGTGTATACATACCATAATCAAACCATGATTTAATCTTTTTGAGTGCAGCCACCAAGCGTTTATTACCCACAACAAAACCCACACGCCAACCTGCCATATTGTAAGATTTTGAAAGCGTATAAGTTTCCACCGCTACATCTTTTGCGTCTTCTATTTCTAAAATGGATGGCGTTTTATAATCATCATAGGTAAGATCTGCATAAGCAATATCGCTAATAATATAAAATCTTTCTTTTTTTGCAGTTGCAACAAGTCTTTCATAAAAACTTCTTTCACAAGTTACAGTGGTTGGATTGTGTGGAAAATTTACCACAACATATTTTGGACGCGGAATGCTTTCATGTAAAGTTCTATTTAAATCTTCAAAAAATTGATTTTCATCAAGCTCAAATTTTTCATTATAAATCAAAGGCATTTTAGCTACATTTCCCCCTGCAATGATGAAAGCTTGAGTGTGTATAGGATAAGCAGGTGCTGGCACTATAGCAACATCACCAGGATTAATAATCGCTCTTGCTAAATTAACAAAGCCTTCTTTAGAACCCATAGTTGCTACGACTTCATTTTCAGGATCTAAATTCACATTATATTTTCTTTTATACCAATTACAAATGGCTAAGCGAAGTTTATAGATTCCCATGGAAGTAGAATAGCCTGAAGTCTTGTCTTTGTTTGCACTTTCGCAAAGCTTATCAATGATGTGTTGTGGGGTTTTACCATCAGGATTTCCCATGGAAAAGTCAATAATATCCGCTCCAGCCCTTCTTGCTGCCATTTTGATTGCATTCACTTCTGCAAAAACATAATTTGGAAGTCTTTCTATGGTATTAAAACGGATTTCATCAAACATTTTTTTCCTTTATTTTTTAAGAGTAATTTTCAAACCCCTGCGAATATTATCTAAACTATACATATCACTTACGATTACATAAACTGCACCACTTGGGATAAGTTCTGAAAAATGATTATTTTGCTTTTGGCTTTTAATACTTTTTATCAAATTAAGATTTTTATCTAAAAATAGCACCTTAGGAAACCAAAAATCAGCATCATTAGCATCAATGATTAAATTTGACGCTTCTTTGAGAGAAAAAACATAATCCTTAAGTGGCTTTTCTAAATTTTTAGGAGAATTTAAAGCAATATTTACATTTGTATTAAGCTTTGCGTTGTCAAAATTTAAATCGTATTCATAATCATAGTTTCCGATGCGTTTAACATTATCTATATAAACTGAACTGGCCTTTAAAAGAGTATATAAAGTCCCAGGATCTAGGATATATTGAGATTCTACTTGTATAGTGTAGTCAATAAGCCCATCACGTAAAATTAAATCTGTTGGTATAAAATATACATAACCTGCATCCGTGAGTGCATCGGATAAAATTTTAAAAAACATTACTGGATCGGCTTTAGCTTTGAAATTTAATTTCAAACTTTGGGCATTGGATAAAGTCAGAGAGATTAAAGAATTTGTCTTTAATACTCTTGAAATTTTAGAAATATCTAAATTGCCATTATTATCAATATAAGAAGAATTTGAAAATAAAAGTTGAAGTTGAGAATTTTTAGCAGGATTGCTAACTAAATTTTTAGCCACTTCTAAACTAGAAGCAGCAAAAGTAAAATTCACACAAAATAAAAGAATAAGAATTTTTTTCACCATTCTTTACCCTTATTTAATTTCATAAATTCGGTTACTGAAATATTTGTAATCTTACCATCTTTGATCAAAAAACGCTTTGAATTTCCTGCAGGGAATTTGTGTTCTTTGCCATTTTCGTCTAATACACTTAAAGCTGCGGCACCTGTTAAAATAAGTTGATTTGTGTTTAAAGAAATATTAAAATCTTTCTCTTTTACAAAACTTGTTTTTTTATAATTTTGTAAATCAATTATACCAACCCAAATTTTACCTGAAACTTTAAAATAAGCATCCTTATTTAATTCTTTCAAAACAAAGCTTTGCTCTTTAATGGCAATAGGACTACTTTGATTGGTTTCAGTGCTAATATTTTCGTCTTTAAAATCATCTTGCTTACTTGTATTTTCATCAGAATCTATTTTTGTTTCATTTTTATCTAAAATTTTTTCAGGTTCTTGTTTTGGTTCTTCTTGGCTAATATTTTTCTCTTGATTATTGATAACTACAACATTACTTTCTAAATTTTTCAAATTTGATTGTGCTTGTCCTATAATATCAATAACCATAGTACTTGAGCTATTTTGCTCACTTTTAAATAAAGTTTTAATATTGTCAAAATAATAAATTCCACCACCTGCAATAATCAAAATAACAATAATGATCATAAATGGCCACATACTAGTCGATTTTTGACTATAAGAATCAAGTTTTGGAGTGATCATTTTAGGTTTTGTATTATTAATATTATTCTCATCAAGATAATTTTGAAATTCTTCATTGAAATCAGTAAAATCAAAATCATACTCTCTGCTTAAAATTTTAATAAAACCACGCACATTAAATCGATTTAATGTGGCAAAATCTTTTTTAATCAAAGCTTCTAAAAAATCAAGTTCAATTTGAGTTTTACTCGCAACTTCTTTTAAATTTAATTCTTCAATTTTTTTCCAATTAAGCATGAATCATCCTATCACAAAATATTGCAAAAGCAGCACTTACATTTAAGCTATTAAAATCATTTTTCATGGCTATCCTTAAACTATCATCACATTTTTTAACTATTTTAGCTGGCAAACCAAAGCCCTCGCTTCCTAAAATTAATACTTTTTTTTCTTTTGAAAAATTAAAATTATGAATTTCTTTTCCTTCAAGTGTTGTAGCATAAAGATGAAAGCCTATTTGTTTTAATTCATTTAACACGCTTAAAATATCATTATTTAAGCTTATATTGATATCAAGTGCTGCTCCGCTACTTGTGCGGATCACACCTTCCATTGCAAGTCTTTCTCCAATAAAAATAAGCCCATCTACACCTAAAGCATAAGCAGTTCTTGCAATAGCTCCTATATTCCCTACATCGCTAATCCCATAAAGTATCACTATAAAATCATTTTTTTTAAGGCTATTTAAATCTTTAAATTCATATTCTTTAATATCCAATAAAAAACCTTGATGATTTCCACCTCTAGCATAAGCTTGCGCTGTTTTAAAATCAAGTTTTTTAATTTTAAAACCAGATTTTACAATTTTTGAAAAACTTTCCTTGTCGCATTCTTTAGCTAAATAAAGTTCATTTATAAGCTCTTTGTGATGTTCTAAAATATAAAAAAATATTTGCTTCCCATATACTATCATTTTAAGATTTTATCTAATTTTGACTTAAAAGCAGTTTTTGGTAAATTTCTTTTGAATTTTTTCCATTGATTTTAGCTAAAAGTTTGCTTTTTGTTTTTAAGGGTATATCGAGCTCTAAAATATCATTTTCGCATAAAAAGTTATGAGTAAAATTTTGATTATTTTTATCAAGGACAACGACCCATTCTCCATTTAAATTTGCTTGTTTTAATTCATTTAAAAGATCTTTTGCCTTTGCTTTAAATTTAGTTTCAAATTTTTTAGAAATTTCTTTAATTGCAAAAATTTCTCTGTTTTCATCCAAAAGAGAAATTTGTTCTATTAAAGATAAAATGCGTTTTGGAGATTCATAAATAATACTAGGATAGGGATTATTTAATGCTTTTTGTATATCTTTTTGGCGATCTTTACCCTTATTAGCCAAAAAGCCCATAAAAATGAATTCTTTTTCACATAAAGCCGAACTGACAAGTGCGACTAAGGCTGCATTAGCACCAGCTAAAACTTCAAATTTGATATGATGTTTTAAAGCAAAATCAACCAACGTATATCCTGGATCACTAATACCTGGCATACCCGCATCGCTTAAAAATGCGACATCTTTTTCAAAGATTTCCAAATTTAAATTTTGCAAAATTTCTTTTTCATTATGTGTGTGAAAAGATATAAATTTTTTAGAACCAAAATCGATTCTAAATTTAGAAGAAAATAAAGAAAGTAAAGACTTGCTTACTCTTGTATCTTCACAAAAAAAAATCTCACAAGTCTTTAAAAGCTCTAAAGCACGAAAAGAAATATCGCTTAAATTTCCTATGGGAGTAGGAATAAAATAAAGCATAATTATTGCATTGCGTATTTTTTCTTAAATTTCTCTACACGGCCTGCTGCATCTACGATTTTTTCACTACCTGTAAAAAAAGGATGACAACTTGAGCAAATATCCACTCTTAATTCACTTTTATTAGATTTAGTAACAAAAGTATTACCACAAGCACAGCTAACCTTGCATTCTACATATTCTGGATGAATTTCTTTTTTCATAGCTTTTTCCTTAAAAAATAAAACAATAAGCGGTGATTATAGTAAATTTAACATAAAAAAAAGATTAATTTAAGTAAAATTAAAGCAATATTTTTGATGCCACAGCAATAATGGCACTTTGGCTTTTTAAAATATTTGGACTTTTAAGGCAAATTTTCTCTTTAAAAAGTTGTTTTTCTTTTTGACTAAATCCTCCTTCAGGCCCAATAAAATAAACTTTATTTTCATCAAATTCTTTGTCTTCTCCTTCAAAATCTATCAAAATAGCATTAGGAAAAACTTGATTAAATTCTTGCACATTTTTATAATTTTGAATTTGCATTTTATGACTTCTTCCACATTGTTCGCAAGAAGAAATGATAATTTTATCCAATCTTTTAAAATCAAGTTTAAAATTTCTTTGAGAAAATTCAGTGAAAACAAGATGTAAATTTGCAACACCAAGCTCATTTAAAAAGGGTAAAGTTTTTTCTAAAATTTTTACATCAATAACAGCCAAAGCCAAATTTAAAGCACTTTTCGGGCTAGGTTTTAGTGTTTTATTTAAAAAATCTAAAACACAAGAATTCCTTTGTAAATTTGAAATCTTATAATGATAAATAAAATCATCTTCTAAATTTCTCAAAGCTAAATCATCATTTTCTTTTACTCTTCTTGCTTTTAGATGTGTAAATTCTTCGCCCTTAAGTTTTAAGCTTTCTTTTCCAGCTTCTGCGTGATATAAAAATTGCATTATAAATAATATTTGCTTACTAAAAAAGGTAAAGATAAAAGTATTAGCTCACAAAATAAAATCAAAAAGCTAACCCACCTAAAAGTGATATAACGCCTTAATCTTCGTGCCTTTTTAAACTGCACAAAATGGAAAATAGCTAAAGCAAAAATTAAAACCCAAACTAAAATCATCAAATAAATATTTAAAGTCATTTCAAATTTTTTCATCGCCAAAAGCAAAGCCCCTGTAAAAAGCATCAATGCTAAAAAAACGTAATAGATAGGTAAAAACAAACGAATTCTACGGATAAATATAAACTCAGTTCTAAAATTTCCTTGAGTCAAAATCAAATAAAAAAGCATTAAAAATCCACTAGCATAAAGACTATAAAGATGCAAGACTAAGAAAAATTCATAACTTTGTTCCATTAATTTGCCTTAGTGATAAATTGTGCAATTTGCTCAATCTGATCTTTGGTTAATTCTTTATGATTTTTGTCTTTTTTTAATATTGTAAGCTTGGTAATGAAATTTTGTTGATCTAAATTTCTAATTTTAATTCCTTTGATTATTTTTTCACCTTTATTCCCATGACAACTTGCACATTTTTGCTTATATAAAGCACCCACTACACTTGTATTGATATTATATTCATTGTCTAAATTTTGTGCTTCATCATCTACTGGTAAAGGTAGATTAGAATCGCTAAGCTCAGTTCTTTCATCATTTTGCTCGATTTGCACTACTTCTTCTGTAGCATTTTGATTTTTACTATCTACTTTTTCATTGCTACCACAAGCATTTAAAAACAAAATGATAAATAAGCTTATGAAAACACTTATATTTTTACCCATTAGACCTCCTTAGAATTGACAAAAATTTCCTTGTTCTTTAATTTTTCATAAAAATTTATATCACTCCATTCTGCTTTAATTGCAGAAGAAAATTCGATATCTTCAAGTGAAATTTTTGGCATATTTTTACTATAAGCATCTTCTTTAAAGCCTTGCGCGTATCCTGTTCTTGTTTCATGCACGATAATACTTTGCAAATTTACACCTTGCTCTCCATTAATCATTTTTGTTTGTTTTAATAAAGCATCAATTAAAATAAAAAACACACGACAAAAATTTTCAGCACTAACATTAACAGGTAAGCTTATCCAACGCTGTGAGTATTTTTTCATTTCATTTAAATAATTTTCATCATCTTGATTAAAAAGCGTGATAGCATGATCAAAACTATCAATAATTTGCTTAATCTCTTTTTTTAATAAACCAAAATCATAAACCATTCCCGCATTATCTAAATAATCACTTTCAAGTAAAATTTCCACTTTATAAGAATGCCCATGGATACTACTTTTACAACGCTTAGATGAACAAAATCTTACTATATGCGCATTTTCAAATTCAAATAATTTTCTTATAATCATACACCCTCTTTATCATTCCAAAGACGAATATGAATTCTATCAGAATAATTATAACCATTTTTAATGCAAAATTCAGCTATTTTTAATGCATTATTTTCCAAATTTTGCCTATTTTCACCCATAGGCATACAAAAAACTTCATTTGGAGCTTCGTTTAAAATTTCTAAAATTTCTTTTGATGAATTTTCTAAATCTTTTGTACTTAAAACAAATTTATAAAAACTATCTTTAGCATGTTTTTTAAAAGCTTTTAAAGCTTTAAAATTTAAGCGTTTTTCTCTACTGACTCCACTATTTTGTAGTTTTACACTTAAAGCAAAAATACACTCTTTATAAATTGGATATTTATCAAAATCAATTTCTATGCTTGCATTGCTTTCAAAATGCACTTCAAATTTTGCATTTACCAAAGCCTTAATAAAAGCGTTAAATTCAGGGTTTTCATGATGGATTAAAGGCTCTCCACCTGTAATCACTACAATAGGATAAAAATCTTTTTTTAGCTCATTTACGCGTTTAAAGAGTTCATTTGAATTTAAATTTTCATAGCTTTCTTTAAATTCTTTCGTAAAAACTGATCTTATGGTATCGCAACCTATTAAAATTTGATTGTTTTTTTCTAATTTTACTCCAAAACCCAAACAATTAAAATTACAACCCGCAAAACGCACAAAAATAGCTAATTTTCCACTATATTTTCCTTCTCCTTGCAGACTTAAAAAACTTTCAACAATTTGCAAATTTTATCCTCCAGTTTGATAAAAAGCACGAGATGAAGTTTCATTATCTACCACACTCCATCTATTTTTTTCAGGTTTGTTGCGTAAAACTTCTTGTAAAATTTCTACCGCAGCCTTTACATCACCTTTGCGTATTGCTTCTTTTATACTTAAAGCTTCATCAAAATAAAGACAAGGAATAAGTAAGCCCTCGGCACTCAAACGGATACGATTACAAGAATCACAAAATTCGTGGCTGTGTGGATCAATAATACCAAATTCATAATCACTATTTGCACTATAAATACTTACTGGCGCATTTTCGGCTTTTTTGATGAGTTTAATCTCATATTTTTGACCTAAAATTTGTATGATTTCATCTCTTTTCAAACCTTGTAATTTTCCATAAGCGTGGGTATTTTCCATAAATTCTATAAAACGAATTTGCATATTTTTGCTTTTTGCAAATTCTAAAAGAGTTATAAGTTCATCATCATTTAAATTTTTAAGTGCAACGGTATTTAATTTCACTTTTAATCCAACTTTTAAAGCTTCATCAATCCCTGACAAAACAGAATCTAAAACATCTTTTTGAGCTAAGATTTTTGCTTTTTTACTATCAAGAGTGTCAAGAGAAATATTTAAGCGTTTTAGTCCCGCATCTTTTAAATCTTTAGCAAAATCTTTAAGTAAAAATCCATTAGTTGTAATTGCTAAATCAATATCTTTCTTGTATTCACTTATCATTTTAATAAATACACTTAAATCCCTACGCAATAAAGGCTCTCCGCCAGTAATACGGATTTTCTCAATCCCTTCATCAATAGCAGCTTTTACAAATAAAAAAAGTTCTTCAAAACTAAGTAAATTTTCTTTGGGTTGGTAATCAAAAGGAATTTTTGGCATACAATAAAGACATCGAAAATTGCATCTTTGAGTTACTGAAATTCTAAGATAGTTAATTTTTCTACCAAATTGATCAATAAGCATACTAACTCCTAATTATTTAATGAGTTGTTTAAATTTTAAAACAAGCTCAACATTGCCAGTACCTATACGCAAATCTTTTGCAATTTGCTCTATACTTTTACCTTCTTTAAACAAATCAACAATTTTTTGCTCTTCTGTATCGTAATTTGGGGTTAATTTAGTCATACTTTGTGCTTTTTGTTCCAAATTTAAAAGACGATTTTGCTGTTCATTTTGAAAATCTTCTATAATATGCTCCATAGTTTTTAAAGTCCTTAAAACAGGAGTGATTTTCGCACTAATTTGCTTTTCAAGATCGATTTTTACCTCTTCTTTTAAAAGAGTGAATTTATAATCTTCCTCTTCTTCGTCATTTTCTTCATCTTTTACGCCCAATTCTTTACGAAAATAATGCAATTCTTTAGTAATATCTTCTATGGCACTTTGAAGTTTTATTATTTTTGCATTACTTTCTCTTTCTTTGATATTCATATAAGCTAGCATTGCTATTAAAATTACAATTACAAAAACCAAATAAAGCACATCATTACTCATTTTTTTCCTTTTTATTTCTTATTATATCCCTTTGAATTTCAACAACAAAGGCATCAAAAGCCAACCTGTCTTCAGGTTTGATTTTAACAATTTTAGCTAATTTTTCATTTTCAGCTTTAACAAAAATAGCAATCTTTTGACGATTAAGTTCAAATCTTAAATAATATTCTTTATCTTTTTCTAAAGTATTATCTAAAAAATTTAAATATTCAAAATTTAAAGATTCCACAATGCCTTTTTGTTTTAAAGCTAAAAGTTCTGTATCTTTGCTTAGAGAATTTTCAAGTCTTAATATATCTTCTTTCAAACTCAATAATAAATCAAAAATGATTTTTTCTCCTTCGCCAAAATCGATACGCATGGCAAGTTTTTTCCATTTTGAAAGTTGAGATATAGCTCCTAATTTTAAATATTCTTGCAAAAAATGACTATTTTCAATTTCACAACATTCTAGTTCAGCTTCAAACCCTGCTTTAAAAAAAATTAACTCCATAGCAAATCAATCCAAATAAAAATAAAAAATACAATACTCAAATAGCCATTTAAAGTAAAAAATGCTTTATCAATATGAGCAAAATTCTTATGCACAATCTTATGCTCAAACGCTAAAATAATACCGCTAATAATCACTCCAAGCAATGCAATTTTACCAAGTGCCACACCCCAAACTTCCCATACAAATAAAAGCCAAAATAAAACAGCTAAAACATGACAAAAGGCCGAAATAAATAAGGTTGCCCTAGAACCAAATTTAGCAGGGATAGAATGAAGTCCTACTTTTTTATCATATTCCATATCTTGTAAAGAATAAAGCAAATCAAAGCCTGCAGTCCAAAAAGTAACACCTAAGCATAAAATCACACTATAAATATGAATTTCTCCCAAGACAATAACACTACCTGCAATCGGTGCAAGTCCTAAACAAAAACCTAAAACCAAATGGGCTAAAGAACTAAAGCGTTTAAACGCAGAATAAATTGCCGATACAAAAAGCACAGGAAAAGAAAGATAAAAAGCCAAAGTATTGATAAAATGGGAGCATAATATAAAAATAAGCGCATTAATAATAATAAAAATCCACACGCTTTTACGACCTATTTTCCCACTAACATTAGGACGATTTGCACAACGGGGATTATCTTTGTCAATATCTTCATCCATTAAACGATTTGTTGCCATAGCAAAATTTCTAGCACTTACCGCACAAATAATGCCTAAAATTAAAGCACTAAAACCAAACCAAGCACTATCATTTTTCAGTTTTGAAGCCACTATCATTGATGAAAACAAAAAAGGTAAAGCAAAAATAGAATGCTTAAATACCACAAGCTCTAAAATATCTTTAAATTTATTCCAAATTATATTCATTTTTCTACTTTAAATATTTTTTGCTATGATTTTACTAAAATTTTCATAAATTTTAGGATAAATTATTAAATGTTTTTTCAAATAGCACTCATAGGTACGACAGCAAGCGGAAAGACCTATATAGCAAACACCTTAGCAAAAGAATTTCATGCAGTGATTTTAAGTCTTGATAGTCTTTGCGTTTATAAAGAAATCAATATCGCAAGTGCAAAAGCTTCAAAAGAAGAATTAGAAATTCTAAATTATTTTGGCGTAAATTTAATCAGTGTTAAAGATCATTTTAATGTAGAATTATTCATCAAAGAATACCAAAAAGCCAAAGAATTTGCACTCGCTAAAAATTTACCTTTGATTATAGTTGGAGGAACAGGATTTTACCTAAAAACTATGATAGATGGTTTAAGTCAGAAAATAGAAGAAGTACAAAGTCCTTTAAACAATGATGAAATTTATTCTCTTTTATGTCAAGTTGATCCTGATTTTAAAATAGAAAAAAATGATACCTATCGCCTTAAAAAATGGCTAAGCATCTATGAAAGCACAAAAGAACTTCCAAGTGAGTTTTTAAAAAGAACGCACAAAAATGGAGTGCTTAAAGATATCGAAATTTATGAACTTGTATGGGATAGAGAAATCTTAAAAACACGCATTAAGGCAAGAACAAAAGAAATGCTTGATAATGGTCTTATAGAAGAAGCTAAAACGCTTTTTTCTCAATTTGATAATAAACTTAAAGCATTAAATTCTATAGGTCTTAAAGAATGTAAAGAATATTTAGAGAATAGAATCTCTTTAAAAGAGCTTGAAAGTCTTATTTCTACACATACTGCACAACTTGCTAAAAGGCAAAGAACTTTTAATAAAAAATTTCAAAGCACAGCGTTAGAATTTGATAAAGCTTTAGAATTTTTAAGAATGAAATTCAATCAAAAATTAAATGCGTGATTAAAATTTTCACTCCCAAAACGATCAAAATCACTCCACCGAAAAATTCTGCTTTATTTTTAAGATAAATACCAAATTTATTTCCTATCTTTAAAGCAAGAGCACAAAAAATAAAAGTAATCAAACCTATTAAAAAGAGTGCCCCAATTAAATCTACGCTTAAAAAAGCAAAACTAATTCCAACAGCTAAAGCATCAATACTTGTCGCAATGGCTAAGGCTATCATAATTTTAAAACTAAACTGATTTGCATTGCTATCGCATTTTTCATCTTCTAAAGACTCTTTAATCATTTTTACACCAATAATGCCAAGTAAAATAAAAGCGATCCAATGATCAATGCTTGCAACAAAAGAAGCAAACGCTATGCCGATAAGATATCCCAATGCCGGCATTAAAGCTTGAAAACCACCAAAATAAATTCCTGTTATTAAATAATGTTTTAATTGTAGTCTTTTTACGCTAAATCCTTTACAAAGAGAAACAGCAAAAGCATCCATTGCTAAGGCCATAGAAAGAAATATAAGACTTGTGTAATCCATAATCATTCCTAGATAAATTTATTAATTAAAGTTAAAATTATAATGAAAAAAACTAATGAATACTTTAAAAAATGCTCTTAATTTTATTTAGAAATAAAAGTTGATTAATTATTTTTTAAGAATAAAAGTTATATAATTCAACTTCGTTTTTATTTTTACTCCTTTTAAGAAATGGCCCATTCGTCTAGCGGTTAGGACATCGCCCTTTCACGGCGGTAACACGAGTTCGAGTCTCGTATGGGTCACCACTCTAACTTTCTTTTAAAATAAAAAATCAATATCTTATTTTTAAATCACTTAAAACGAAATTTTATAAGATTTGATTTGTTTAAATTTTTAAGGTTGATAAATGAAAGATATAACTTTATTTCTTATCTATATTCGTGATTGGATTCCAAAAGATTCTTTGCCTTATCTTAAAGAAAGTTTAGAAAAAATAAGCGAAGAACAAAAGCAAAAACTTCTACTTCTCAAATTTAAAAATCCTCTTTATGGGCTTTTATTATTATTCCAGGTGTGGATAGAATTTACAAAGGCGATATTGTTTTAGGAGTGTTAAAGCTGATTTTGTTTCCATTTGCTTATATAAGTTTGAGGATAGCGATCGATAATGAAGATACAATGAAATCAATCATTTTTTCAATTTTGTTTTCAGCTTTGCTTGTTTGGACGATTTTGGATATTTTTTTGGTGCATAAAGGAATTGCTGAAGATAATCTTAAAAAAATTTTTGAAATTTTTGCAATAAAATAAAAAGCTTGTTTTGCCTTATTTTAATGGATATAAAAAGATTAATCATTAATTTAAGGACTTTTTTACTCTTTTTATAAATTTTTTATGCTACAATATTTTATCAAACCATATAGAAGGAGAAAATTATGTTTGAATTAAGAAAACTACCTTATGATACCAATGCTTTTGGCGATTTTTTAAGTGCTGAAACTTTTAGTTACCATCATGGAAAACACCATAACACCTATGTAACAAATCTTAATAATCTTATTAAGGATACAGAATTTGCAAATAAAGATCTTGTAAGTATTATTAAAAGTTCAAATGGTGGAATGTTTAACAATGCTGCTCAAGTTTATAATCACGATTTTTATTTTGACTGCATTACTCCAAATTCCTGTGAAATCAAAGGCGATTTAAAAGCGGCTTTGGAGAAAGAATTTGGTTCTTTGGATAATTTTAAGGCTGAATTTATCAAAGGTGCGACAGGAGTTTTTGGCTCTGGTTGGTTTTGGCTAGTTTATAATACTAAAAATCAAAAATTAGAATTTGTTGGCACTTCAAATGCGGCTACACCTATCACTGAAGATAAAATTCCTTTGCTTGTTGTGGATGTTTGGGAACATGCTTATTATGTAGATCACCGCAATGCTCGTCCTGCTTATTTGGAGAAATTCTATGCACACATCAATTGGGAATTTGTGGCAAAAGCTTATGAATGGGCTTTAAAAGAAGGTATGGGATCAGTTAGTTTTTACGCAAACGAACTTCATCCTGTAAAATAACTTATTCCGCTTTATGCGGGATAAAACTTCTAAATTTATCCTTCACTAACTCTTGTTTTAGCTTTTCATTAGCCAAATTATGAAAATTGCAAAATAAAATTAAGCTTTTGCATCTAAAAATCATTTATGGGATAAACTGAAAGCAAAATACATTTTAAAGCTAGAAAAAATTTAAGCCCAAATTTAGGGCTTTTTACTCTCTCAAACTCGGAGTCATTTCGATGATTTTCCAAGGAAGTCCTTGGGAATTTAGTTCATCCATAAAAGGCTTTGCATCAAATTCTTCCATATTAAATACGCCTTTACCTTGCCAAATTCCTTTAGCGACTAATTTCGTGCCTATCATTGCAGGAACGCCTGTTGTATAGCTTACTGCTTGTGCGCCGGTTTCTTTATAGCATTCTTCGTGATTGCAAACATTATAAATATAAACTTGTTTATCTTTGCCATCTTTAATACCACGGATCACACAACCAATATTTGTAAAACCTTTTGTGCGTGGACCTAAACTTGCAGGATCAGGAAGTAAGGTTTTTAAAAATTCAATCGGCACGATTTCTCTTCCTTGATGCATTATAGGTTTAATACCTAGCATTCCGACATTTTCAAGGCATTTCATATGAGTAAGATAGCTTTGTCCAAAAGTCATAAAAAAGCGAATTCTTTTTAAGCCTTTGATATTTTTTACCAAGCTTTCAAGCTCTTCATGATAAAGCAAATAGCTATCTTTTACACCCACTTCAGGATAATCCCATTCCATTTTTATTTCCATCGGCTCTGTTTCTATCCATTTGCCATTTTCCCAATAACGCCCCTTAGCAGAAACTTCTCTTAAGTTAATTTCAGGATTAAAATTAGTTGCAAAGGCATAGCCATGATCGCCTGCATTGCAATCTAATATATCAATATATGAAATTTCATCAAATAAATTCTGCTGTGCATAAGCACAAAAAACATTCGTAACACCTGGATCAAATCCACTTCCTAAAAGTCCTAAAATTCCCGCTTGCTTAAATTGATCATTTCTTGCCCATTGTTCTTTATACTCAAATTTAGCTAAATCAGGATGTTCGTAATTTGCAGTATCCACATAAGCGATTTTTGCCTCTATACAAGCGTCCATTAAGCTTAAATCTTGATAAGGCAAAGCCACATTGAGTAAAATTTCAGCCCCTGTTTTTTTAATAAGTTCCACAACAGCTTTTGTATCATCGGCATTAATTTCAGCGGTTTGTATTTCTACACCCAAACGCTCTTTTATAAAAGCTGCAATTTCATCGCATTTACTTTTAGTCCTACTGGCTAATGTGATTTTGCTAAAAGTGTCGCTATTCATCGCACATTTTACAGTGGCTACACGGCTCACTCCGCCTGCACCTATGATTAAAAGATTTTTCATTGCTTTCCTTGATTAATTTTTTTCGCATTTTAACAAATTTAAACTAAAATTAGTCTCATAATTTATTTCACAAATATAAAAATTTTTAAGGATAAATGTGTTTAGATCTTTTTTTCTATCTAAAAAATGGGCTTTATGGGCTTATTTGGGACTTTTTTTACTTTTGTTTTTCTTATATATACAAACAAGTTTAAATGTTGCTATTAATGCTTGGTATAATGACTTTTACAATGCTTTACAAAAACCAAAAATCACCGCCATAAAGCTGGAATTTGATGAGCAAAAATTCAAAAATGAGTTTAAAATCACCCCTGCTTTACTTAGGGAATTAAATTTAAATGAAGATGCTAATGAAAGTCTTGTTTATGGAAAAGCTAAAGCTAAAAAAATACAAGATTTAGAGCAAGAAAATACATCAAGACTTAACACCCAAAATGAACAAAATAAAATCAACAATGATGATGAAATGAGCGAAAAAATCCTTTTGATTTTGAAAAATAATGCATTTTTAGAAGAACAAAATTTAAGCAAACTTACCCAAAATGTAAAAAATGCTTTAAATGAAGATGAATACTTAAGCGATGATAAGCTAAAAAGCATTTTACAAAACGCACAAAAAGCCAATATAAAAGCTAAAGCGAATTTAGAAAATGCAAATTTTATCAATAAATTTGCGATTTTTTATTATCAAAAATTACTAGAATATTTTTTTCATACCCCTGCTATGATAGAAAAACCTTATTATGATTTGAGTGATTTTTATGCGCTCATTTGTGTATTTTTAGCTATTGCTTTTCCTTATGTTTTAATTGCTACGATTAATATTTATTTCGCGAGTGTTTATGCTTTTAAATGGCGTGAAGCAATGACCTTTTCCTATCTTAAATTTTGGAAAAATAAAAATGATAATATAGAAGGAAGTTCGCAAAGAATTCAAGAAGATACTTATCGTTTTTCTAAGCTTGTTGAAAGTTTGGGATTATCTTTTATAAGAGCTTTAATGACTTTAATCGCTTTTATACCGATTTTATGGGGTTTAAGCGATATGGTGAGTGCGGGATTGTTTGCAAATTTAGACAAAAATTCGCCTTTTTATTTTTTAAAAGATATAAATGGTTTGCTTGTTTATGTCGCACTTTTGATTTCTTTAGGCGGACTTGTTATCTCTTGGTTTGTAGGTATTAAACTGCCAGGACTTGAATACAACAATCAAAAAGCTGAAGCAGCTTTTAGAAAAGAATTAGTCTATGCAGAAGATGATCGCACAAATTATGCTAAAAAAGAAACCATGATAGAGCTTTTTACGGGGCTTAAATTTAATTACAAAAGGCTTTTTTTGCATTATGGTTATTTTAATATTTGGCTTTATTTGTTCGAACAAGCCATTGTTATCGTTCCTTTTATCATTATGGCACCTAGTCTTTTTGGCGGACTTATCATGCTTGGAGTTGTGATACAAATCAATAATGCCTTTGATCAAGTTAGAAGTTCTTTTAGTGTTTTTATCACAAATTGGACTAGCATTACCGAGCTTAGAAGCATTTATAAACGTTTGAATGAATTTGAAAAGAATATAAAATGAAGTATAATATCACAAAAAATCACAAGGAAAAATTATGGATTTTAATACCGATATTTTAGAAAGCTTAGATGATTTCAAAGCATTTTTGGATACAAAACCTAGCAAAGAACTTTTAAAGGCAGTAAAAAATCATATAGATGATTTTATGGAAGGTGCGTATGATAATTTAGATCCAGAAAACTATGAAGTTGCTTTTGAAGAAGATACTGGCATACCTTATGGTGAAGCAGATGAGGATGAATTTGATGAATGGTTTATTAAAAATGTGCTTTGTCATGATGATTTAAGTGAGATTTATAAAATACTAAAATCACTTGTTAAAGATTAAAAACTAAATTTACAAAGAAAGGAAAAACAATGAAAACCTTAGAAGAATTAATAAATTTTGAAGAAAATTCTTCAGAAGAATATCTAGAAGAATTATGTTTAGAATTTTATGATCTTGTAGAGGCTAACAAACTTGAAGAAGTTAAAGAATTTTTAAAAGACTATCCTGTACCTGAAATATTTTTTGAAAAATGTTATACACCTTATTGGGATAGAGAAAACAAAAGAGCTATTATCGATACTGCTATTACTTTAGCTTGTGCAGGAATTGCTTATGATAAAAGTAAAAGTTTTGAAATGATGGAATATTTTGAAAGTTTAGGACTTAAAGCCAATGAAGT
>NZ_NFNY01000026.1 GCF_002179165.1 Campylobacter jejuni | reverse complement strand
AAATTTTAAAAAAAAAAAAAAAAACGATTTTTTGTGTTACTTTTGGTTATATTTTTGCTTGAATTTGACAGTAGGAAGTCTTATTATAGATATTTAATTTATATTAATTTGACATTATTTTGTGCAAATGTATTACTTTTTGTAGCATTGGTAAAATAACAAAATTGAAAAAGTAAAAATTCCATTTTTGTTATTTTTCAATTCTAATCTAAATTCATTGTTTCATAAAATATAATTTGTGTTTCTTTATCGCTTAAAGAATTCAGCAAAGCTATATCTTTAGCTTGCTTTTTAGCATGCAAATTAAGCATTTGCTTATCCCGCCATTCTTCGATGAAAAAGATTTCTTCTTTATCGTTTTGGCATAAATCATATTGGATGCAACCATCATCTTTTCTACTTTTTGGCACCAAATTTAAAGCAATTTTCACAAATTCTTCTCTTTTTTCTTCTTTAGGATAACAAAATGCTAGTAATTTTACACTCATCATTTTTCCTTAATTTCCAAACACTTTTAATAAATGTTCTTTGTAATCTTTGATGTATTTTTCCACCTGTGGATTTTTAATCACATCATTACAAATAAAAGTAGGTAAAGCACTCATACCCAAAAACTGATTTGCTTTGTGTAAATGCAAATACACTCCATCCACGCCCACACCTTCAAAAAACTGTGCCTTATCATTGAAAGCTTCAAGCGGTGCATTCCAAGTGAGAGAAAACATATATTTTTTATCTCTTACAAGCCCACCGCTGCCGTATTTTTTGTTTATATCATCTCTGCTTCTGCCATCATTTGCATAAAGTTTTCCATGTCCTGCGGTAAAAACCTCATCAATGTATTTTTTCACTATCCAAGGCTCACCCATCCACCAACCAGGCATTTGATAGATGATCGCATCAGAATTTAA
Source organism: Campylobacter jejuni (assembly GCF_002179165.1). Taxonomy (GTDB): domain Bacteria; phylum Campylobacterota; class Campylobacteria; order Campylobacterales; family Campylobacteraceae; genus Campylobacter_D; species Campylobacter_D jejuni_B. The sequence continues at coordinate 4,345 of NZ_NFNY01000026.1, read as the reverse complement.
GATTTTTGCGACTTCTTTTTCTATGTCATAGCCCTTGTCAATATGTGTTTCATCGATATTTAATCCCAAATTTAAAAGACTTTCTTTTGCCACTTCATGCAAAGTAGTATTTAATTTCCCACCAGAATGCCCGAAACTTTTAGCTCCATTTAATAAAAGTATATTTTTCATTTTTTCTCCTATAAATTTTTGATAAAACAAATAATCCTATTTGCCTCTTTAAAGCCTAAAGCTTTATGAAAACTAAGGCTTTTTTGATTTGTTATTTCACAATCACTTGCAAATTCTTTTACACCTTGCTCTTTAGCCCATTTTTCGCAAAACTCTAACAATTCTTTAGCAAAACCGCGTTTGCGAAATTCTTTTTTTATGAAAATTCCTTCTAAATAGCCCACAGGAGAGCTAGAAGTTCCTTCTACATAGTCATTTCTTAAATTCACATGAGCAAAGCCCACCGCATTTTCATTCATATATTTTAGAAAAATGGCAGAATTTTCAGACTCTAAAAGTTCTAAAAACTCTTGCTCTAATTCTTTTAAATTATGATTTGGCCAAAGTAAAAGGGTTAAATTTGCTATGATTTTAATATCATTTTTATTAGCTTTTTTTATCATAATAAACCTAAATTTTTATCTTTTTATCTTCTAATTTTATTCTAACAAGCACCAAAATAAGTCCCAAGCTTATCATAATAATAGAACTTATCGCGATATATTTAGTTTCTTTTATAGAAATAACTAATCCGCAAAGAGTGGCACCAACGCTAATGGAAATATTTGAAACACTGATGAAAATACCATTGCAAAAATCTTTTGCTCTAGGAAAAGGAAAAGTGATAATATAATGCATTGCATTATTCATAATTCCATTTAAAATTCCCAAAATTAGACTTAGTACAAGCATAATTAAAAATTGTTTTGCACTTATAAAAATTAAGGCATAAATGAAAATCATCGCTAAAGAAGTAAATATCAGCGTTTGATTTGAGTGATTGATCAATGTTTTTCCTGCGATATTATTTCCAATAATACTTGCAAAACCATAAATAAAAAGTGCTAAACTAATGCTTGTAAAACTCATTTTGCTTACGCTAAATAAAAATTCAGAATAATAAGAATAAAAACCTAAATATCCAGTTGAAATGCAAAATGTAGCAAGCATTGAAATCCATAAAAGCACATATCGTAAGCTTAAAAGTTGTTTTCCTACTTTGATTTTGTTTGTTTTTTTAAAATTGGGCATAAAAAATAAAGTGATAAAAAATGCCAAAGAATTAATCACTACATAAAAAGCCATAGCCACTTCAAAACTGAAATTTCCACCAAAATAACTACTAAGTGGCACACCAAGAACCAATCCAGCACTAATAGCCATAAAAATCTTTGCAACTATATTTGGCACTTTGCTTTTATCATCTGCTAAATTTGCAGCTGTGCTAAAAGCAAGTGCTAGGTAAATAGGATGAAAAAAAGCAGGAATAGCCCTTAAAATCAAATGTAACCAAAACTCACCCACAAACATGCTCGCCAAAGAACTAAGAGAAAAAATCGCCAAGCAAAAAAGCATAAGCTTTTTAGGATTAAAATTTGCACAAAGCATAGGTGCAATAGGCGCACAACACATCACAACAAGTGCAAATATACTCACACTCCAACCCGCATCACTAACACTAATGCTAAATTTTTCCGATATAAGTGGTATGATACCCATTACCCCAAGTTCCATACTGATAAGTCCAAATACACCTAAACAAAGTATGATTAAAATTTTAACTTGATGATTATTGTTTGTAGTTAAATTTAAATTTTGCATCAAAAACCTTTTTTAAACTAAACTTGCAATTTTAATGGATACAAATTATAATGTCAATACGCAAAATAAAGTTAGATACTAACTAAAAGGAGAGTATATAAAGCAAGAGTATGCAAAATGTAAAAATTCAAGTTGCAATTATCAAGAATGTGGATTCAATCATACTTTAAATTTAATTTCAGGCAAGTATAAATTAAGCGTGCTTTATTGTCTTTATAAAGCAAATATTGTGCGTTATAATGAACTAAAAAGGATGCTTGAGCCTATTTCGTTTAAGACTTTAACCAATGTCTTGCGTGAATTAGAAAGTGATAACTTAATCATCCGCAAAGAATATCCACAAATTCCACCGAAAGTAGAATACAGCCTTTCAAAAAAAGGACAAAGCTTTATCCCTATTTTAGAAGCGATGTGTGCGTGGGGAGAAGAGAATAAAAAATAAATATATAAAGATATATTGATATATTTATAAACTTGTGTTATACTCTCGCAAAAAATATTTTTAAGGAAAAATAATGCAAGTATTTTTGGATATTTTTAAAGATTTTTTATATTTATTTATAGAACTTTCAGTGCTTTTTATAGGGATTAATATTTTGGTGGCTTTTTTAAATGCAAAATATTCAAATTTTTTTGATAAACATTTAAAACAAGATGATTTTAAAACTCGCCTTAAAGCTATATTTTTTGGCTCTTTAACCCCATTTTGCTCTTGTTCATCCATACCGCTTTTAAATGCCTTTTTAAAAGCAAAAGTGCCCCTTAGTGTTTGTATGGCTTATCTTATCACTTCGCCTTTGATAAATCCCATTATAGTCGTGGTTTTTATAGTCAGTTTTGGTCTTAAAATTTCATTATTTTATGTAGGATTTTTATACGCTATTATTTTGCTTATTGCATTTTTTCTATCAAAAATCGATACAAAGAAATTTTTAAATGATGATTTTTTAGAAAACGATTTTAATGAAAAAAGCAGTTGTTGCAATGCAAAAAAATGCTGCGCTAATAAAAACGATATAAATTTCAAACAATTTTTTGTAAGTAGCTTAAAAGAATATAAAAAAATCTTACCTTATGTTTTTATAGGAACACTCATTGGGGCTTTAATTCATGGCTTTTTTCCACAAGATTTTTTCGAAATTTATTTAAAAGATTATGGAATTTTAGGAGTATTTGTCGCTGCTTTTATAGGTGTTTTGCTTTATATGAACTGCACGGCGATGATACCTGTGGCTTTAGCCTTAACTCAAAGCGGAATTCCTTTAGAAATTATGATGAGTTTTTTAATCGCTGGAGCGGGGTGTTCTTTACCTGAATTAATTTTACTCAAAAGAAATTTCAAAACAAGTTTTTTAGTGTTTTTTGCCTTTGCAATTGTTTTAATTGCCATTTTATTTGGAATTTTAATCAGTTTTATATAAAGGATTTTTATGCAAAAATTTTTAACCATTATTTCAGCGGTAAATGATGAAAGCAGAGTACTTATCCTATATCATCTTTTAAAGCATAAAGAGCTTTGCGTGTGCAATCTACAAGAACTTTTAAATATGGGTCAATCAAGACTTTCAAGGCATTTAAAAATTTTAAAAGATGCGGGATTTTTATATGTCAAACGCAAAGGAACTTGGGCTTATTATGGTATCAGCGATGAGCTTTTAAAACTTCATTTAGATATTTTTGAAAATATTAAAAATTTAGATATCAAAAACATTGTATTAGAAAAAATATGCAAGTATGAGGATAAAGAATGAAAAGTATAAAAATTTTAGCGTTTTTGGCTATTTTTGCTTTTGCTTTTAGCATTGCTTTGTGTTTTTATTTATTTTTTGATTATTTCACAGAAGAAAGAAATATTATTATTTTGACATTGATTTATGCAAGTGTAATTTGTGGAATTTTACTCTATCTTTTAAGCATCATTTTACTTTCTTTCAGCCTTAAAAGTATAAGTTTTTTCTTGATTTTTTTAGGATTTTTGTTTTGTATTTTGGCGAGTTTTGGTTTTTATCAATACTATGTGGAATATAATAATTTTTTATTTTCACAAACAAAAGGAAAATTGGCTTTTTATTTTTGTGTATTTTTCACTATTCTTGCTTTTGTTTTAGGCTATTTTCATTTTAAAACGATGACTAAAATTAGCTCTTGGAGAGAGTTTTTATTTGTACATAAATTTTTTATGGTGGCTTTGATTGTAAGTTATTTTAACGCCTTTTTTGGCTTTTTTATGTTAGGTGCTAGTGTAATTTTGCTTTTTATTTCTTGGTGTAAATTTAAAATCTAATTATTTCAATTAGTAATGAATGATATTTTAAGGGATATTAAGTAGATAATAACTTATCAATGTTTCAATCTTTTTATTTTAATCAATAAATTATTTAATCACAGAAAATTCAAAAAATTATTATCTCTAAAATTTCAAATTTAAAGTTTCAAAAAATGATATAAATTTAAAACATAATTTTATAAAATAAAATTTAAATCATTTCATTAAAAATAAATTAAATATAAAAATCAAACACTTTTAAAGTCC
>NZ_NFNY01000062.1 GCF_002179165.1 Campylobacter jejuni | reverse complement strand
TTTTTTTTTTTGAAATTTATATTTTTATTATTTTTTTGTATATATTTATAATAATTTTTATTTTATATTAAGAAAGCTATCTTAAGAGATAGCTTTTGTTCTTTCTTCGAGCCAAGCTAAAGCTTTTGGATGATTTTTTAACTTAGGGGAAAGTTTTTCAAATACTTCTTTATGATAATCATTTAGCCATTTTTTTTCTTTCTCATCTAACATTTTTACATCAATACAAGATATTTCAAAAGGACAAAGAGTAACGGGTTTAAAGTATAAAAATTCTCCAAAATTTGTATTTTTAGGATTTTCTACTTTAGTATGAATAACCAAATTTTCAAGCCTTATACCCCATTTACCTACCTTATAAATACCTGGTTCTATGGAAGTTAGCATACCTTCTTTGGCTTTTGTTTTTTCAAGCACAGGAGACAGATAAGATAAAACTTGCGGACCTTCATGGACATTTAAAAAATATCCCACTCCATGCCCTGTGCCGTGTATATAATCAAGTTGTTCTTGCCATAAAGGCACACGCGTAATAGCATCAAGCAAAGGCATGGCTATATCTTTTGGAAAAATTACGCTAGAAATAGCAATGTGTGCTTTTAAAACTAAAGTATAATCATGAATTTGCTCCGCATTGGCCTTTCCTATAGGCACGACGCGTGTGATATCTGTTGTGCCATTTTTATATTGCCCACCAGAATCAATGAGTAAAAGTCCATCTTTTTTAAGATAAGCAAAACTTTCCTTTGTGGCTTTATAATGCGGATATGCTGCATTTTCATTAAAGCCTGCTATAGTAGCAAAACTATCATTTATATAATACTCACTTTGTGCTCTAAATTCACTTGCCTTAGTATCTACATCCAATTCGCTTATTAATTCTTCATTTTTTATCATTTCTTCAAGCCAAGCAAAAAATTTACACAAAGCCGCTCCATCTTCTATCATGGCATCTTGTATATGTGCTATTTCTTTAGCATTTTTAGCTGCTTTTAGGTGAGTGCTTGGATTGATTTCTTCTATGATTTTCACACTTTTATCTAAAGAATTTATAAGTAAAGCAGTCATTTTTAAAGGTTCAATAAGTAAATTGAGATGCTTAAGTTTTTTAAGTTCTGTGGTGATTTCATCATAATTTTTAAGCCAAATTCCATCTGAATTTAATCTTTTTTCGAGTTCTGAATTTATTTTTTGCAGATTAACAAAAAGCAAAGTTTTATCTTCTAAAATCAATAAATGGCTTAAAAAAACAGGATTATAATTTACATCATTTCCTCTTAAATTTGTAAGCCAAGCTATATCATCAAGACTAGAAATCAAATGAGCGTCGACGTTTAAATTTTTCATTTTTTGACGCACTGATGATAATTTTCCCTTTCTTGAATCAGAGCAGTATTCTAACTCGTGTTCGTAAATTTTTTCTTGTGGTAAAGCAGGGCGATCCTGCCAAAGTGGGCTGATTAAATCCATATGTTTTAAGTTTGCCTTGCAGTTATTTTGTAAATCTTTTTGCAAAGATAAAGGTAAAAGTGCAAAATCAACGCCTAAAATTTGATTTTCATTTAAATTTTTTTCTAACCATTTAATGAAAGTATTTTTAGCATCTTGTTTTTGTAGCATTATGCCACTACCTTCTAATTCTTTTTGTGCTTGAAGCCAATATCTTCCATCCACCCACAAAAAGCCTTCTTCTTGTGTGATAAGTATTGTTCCAACAGAACCTTTAAAACCACTGATAAAAACCCTATTTTTATAGTATTCTGGTAAATATTCGCTTAAATGCGGATCTGCACTTAAGATCAAATAAGCATCAATATTATTTTCTTTCATCAATTTTCTAAGCACTAATACTCTTTGTTTATAAATATTCATTTTTCTCTCCTTGTGTTAATTTTTTAGTATTTTATTAATGGGTTTTTTGAGTATAAGTAAAATTATAACAGCACCAAGTAATATCCACATACATTCATAGAATAAATTTGGCAAATAAGCGATATTTTCTTCACTTGCTTTTCCTCCTATAAATCCAGCCAAAGCATTGCCTAATGCACTTGCTACAAACCAAAGCCCCATCACTTGAGATTTGATTAGATTAGGTGCGATTTTTGTCATTATGGAAAGTCCTACAGGAGAAAGGCAAAGTTCTCCTAAAACCATAAGTAAGAAACTACTTACAAGCCACCAAGGAGAAACCAGAATAATTTGTGATGAATTTTCTAGATTTTCCCTTAGCACATTAGCACCACCATTTAAATCAATAGTATGATTTGAAGCTAAAGCCATCATCAAAAATGCTAAAGCTGCACCCAAAAGCCCTAGTGCAAATTTTACAATAGATGAAATTTCTTTATTATTTTTAGCACAAATAGTCCATACAAAAGCACTCAAAGGTGCAAAAAGTATGACAAATAAGCCCCCAAGAGATTGAAACCATATTGTGGGAATTTCATAATTTAATATGGTTTTATCTGTTAATTTTTCCGCAAAAAAGTTAAAAGAAGTGTATTGTTGTTCATATACCGACCAAAATAATGTAGCTGCCAAAAATAAAATAACAAAAATAATCAAATTTCTTTTTTCTTCTATTTTTAAAGGTGTAAAAGCAAAAAGATATAAAAAATAAATTCCAGCGCAAGCCAAAATAGTTAAAATAATATTTTTATTAATGGCTTGTGCATCTAATTTTACAAAACCACCAAAAATTAAAAATATTGCTCCAAGCAAAACAATACCTGATACAATGATGATATAAAAAGCATTTTCGCTCTTTTTGCTTGGCTTATCCCAAGTAGAATCCATACCGATATTCTCATCAAATTCTTTCAAATCAGGCATGGTTTTTAGGTAAAAAATGAGCACCGCTAAAAGCATACCGATCCCACCTGCACCAAAACCAAAATGCCATCCATATTCTTTTTGCAAAAAACCACAAACCAAAGGGGCTATAAAAGCACCAAAATTAAAACACATATAAAAAAGTGTAAAGCCAGAATCACGCCTTGTATCATCTTTTTTATAAAGCATACCAACCATTACAGAAGCACAAGTTTTAAAAAGTCCTGTGCCTATGACCAAAAAAACCATGCCAACAAAAATCATTTTATTGTCAAAATAAGAAAGTGCTATACACAAATGTCCAAAAGCTATGGTTAAAGCACCAAGCAAAATTGCTCTTTTTTGCCCTAAATAATTATCTGCAAACCATCCACCTGGTAAAGTAGCAAGATATAAACAACTTGCAAAAATTCCCATAATCGCACTTGCTTCTTCGGGTTTTAAATTCATTCCACTTTTCTCAAAACTTGCTATCATAAAAAGATAAAGCAAGGGGCGAATTCCATAAAAAGAAAATCTTTCCCAAAGTTCAGTAAGTGAAAGAGATAAAAGCGGTTTTGGATGTCCAAAAAAAGAAGAGTCTAAGTTTTTTACATTTTTACCCAATTTTTCTCCTTTATGTATTTTTATTTATCTATTATAAAGGATAATTTGAAAAATATGTATAATTTTGTAATATTTCTTATATTATTTATTTTATTATGTTACTTTTTTACAAATATAAAAAAGAAATATTAATATTTAATTCCAAATTTAAAGTATTGCTATTTTCTATTTCAAGTTCATTTATTTGATAGTAAAAATCTGAATTTTCAATATCTTGTATGAAATAAAGTATATTTTTAAAATCTCCATAAGACTTTATTAAAATTTCATATTTACTGAATTGTTTTTTATAGCTGTGTATATTTGTAATATTTTTAATACTGATATTATTTTTTAAAGCTAGTTTTTGTATGTTTTTAATATTGTCTTTGTAATTCTTATTAAACAAGATGAGATATTGCTGGTATGTGGAATTTTTTCTTTGAATCTGTCTTAAATCTTGCTTGAGTTTTAATAAATCTTTTTCCAAAGTCTTGCTAAGCAATTTTTCTTTTTCTATATTATAATTTTGAGTTAGAAAACTATCTTTAAATAAATAAGATGACAAAAAATTATTAAAATGAAATGCTAAAAATATAGCAACAATAATCAAAGTGGCACCTAATAATAATTTCTCTCTTTGATTTAGCTGATTTAAAAATAATTCTATTTTATTCATTGCAATTCTAAAGTAATTTGATAGCGTTCTTTATCTTTTAAAGCAAGAATAAAATCAGATTTAATAACTTTTAAAGCTTTTTGATAGTTTTCTTTATTGATAAATGTTAAAATAATATGAGAATTATTTAACTTTAAAGCACTGATTTTAAGAGAAAATTGATTAAGCCAACTGATGATTTTTTCTAAATTTGTAGCATTGTTTTTGTAAGGTAAAATGGTATTTTTTATTTCGTGTAGCTGGTTTAAATTTTGCTCCAATAAAATATTTTCATTATAAAGGCTTAAATTCAAATCTTCTAAGCTTTTTTGAAGTTTTTGATTTTGTTCTTTTTGTGCAGTATAAATTTCATTTTGCGAATTTTCATTTTCAATATATGTTTTTTTATGATTTTGATATTTTATGAAATCATTTAAAATAAAACCTCCACTTGCAAATAAAAAAACAATTAAAAATAAAAGACTAAGTTGAAAATATAAAGGAAATTTATTTTTGTTTCCTTTGATAAAATTGGATTGATTATCAAGACAGGATATGCTAAGTTTGGCAAGTGTATCATTGCTATAGTCTATGGTTTTGTAAGAAAAGTTAGGTATTTCATTATTCCAAGTATTAAGAGCAATTATCATTTCGCTTTCATAATATTTTAAAAGTTCTATTATGCGATTTTGTTTTAAAAAATATTCCCAATTTTCTTCATTTTTGATTTTTTTAAAAGACTTGAATTTACCTTTTTTGTAAAAACATAAATAAACAAAAGTTGCATTTATTTCTAAAATGCAAAAATTATCTTCTTTGATCATTTTATTTTCATTTAAAACTTGAAAAATCAAAGGTTTAGGATAACAAAAATGAGTGTTTGGCAAATTTGAAATTTGAGTTAAAAAACAATGATAAACTTCATCATCTTTTAAAAAAGCCATTTGATAGTCAAAAATGTTATTAAGATTTAATTCCTTAGAAAGTTCTTTAAAAAGCTCATCTTCTTCAAATTTTCCATTTTTTTGTTTGTAAATAAGTTTATCAAAACCTATAAAATCGGCTTTAATTTTCATAATTAAGCATTTTTTTAAGAAAATCTTCGTCCTTTTGCCAATTTTTCTTTACAATGACAAAAAGCTTTAAGAGTGCTTTATTTTGGATAAGTTTAGAAATTTTAAGTCTTGCATCTTTTCCAATGCGTTTGATTGTTGCACCGTCTTTGCCTATTAACATTGCTTTGTGAGAATTTGTATCAGTGATAATTTGTGCATCAATAATACAAAGATTCACCCTTTCTTTTACATTTGTTATAATAATCTCACAAGAATAGGGTAACTCATCACTTAAATTTTCATAAATACTTTCAAGTATAAAATCTCTAAAAAGCTCTTTTTCGCTACTAGGAGTTAAAAATTCGCTATCGTAAAAATGACTATGTTCGGGCAAAAATTTACAAATTTCATCCAGTAAAGCTTTTTTATAGGTTTTTTTCTTACAAGAATAGGGCAATATAGCTTTAAAACACTCACTGAATTTCGCATATTCGCTTAGTTTTTTTAAAAGCACATCATTGCTTGCTAAATCGACTTTATTTAAAGCAATGATATGTGGAACCTTTGGATTTAAGCTTAAAAAATTCTCGTAATCTTTTGTATCATCAAAAACACTAGCAACAAATAAAATCACATCACAATCACCCATAGATTTTATAGCACTTTGAATAAGAAGCTGATTGAAAGTCGCTTTACTTTCATGAAGACCTGGGGTATCTATAAAAATGATTTGATCTTCATTATTCATCACTATGGCTTGAATTTTACGCCTTGTAGCGTTTTGCTTGTGGGAGACTAGGGCGATTTTTTCTTCAAGCAAAGAATTAATTAAAGTGCTTTTGCCTGCATTTGTTCGCCCTATAATGCTTACAAAGCCACTTTTCACAAAATATACCTTGCAAGATCTTTGTTTTCTATAATATCTCCGAGTTTTTCTTCCACCATTTTTTTATCAACTATAAATGTTTTGCCTGCATATTCATCTGCTTCAAAGCTTAAATCTTCAAGTAATTTTTCTATAACCGTATGCAAACGCCTTGCACCGATATCTTGCATTTCTTCATTTGCCTTAGAAGCAATTTTTGCAATTTCTTTAATCGCCTCATCATCAAATTCAAGCTCTAATTTTTCAGTTTTTAAAAGTTCTGCGTATTGTTTTAAAAGTGAATTTTTCGGACGCGTTAAAATCTCATAAAGTGCTTTATCATCAAGGCTATCTAGCTCCACTCTTAAAGGAAAGCGTCCTTGAAGTTCAGGGATTAAATCGCTTGGTTTGCTAAGATGAAAAGCTCCAGCAGCGATAAAAAGGATATGATCGGTTTTTAGAGTGCCGATTTTTGTTTGTACGCTTGATCCTTCAACAATAGGAAGTAAATCTCTTTGCACGCCTTCTTTACTTGGATCTTGGCGGTTTGAATTTCCACTTGATACAGCGATTTTATCAATCTCATCAATAAAAATAATCCCTTCATTTTCCGCTCTTTTCAAAGCTTCACTTTTAATGCTTTCTTGATCTAAAATTTTTTCTCCAGCTTCAGTTTTTAAAGCATTTTTAGCGTCTTTAATTTTCATTTCTTTTTTGACTTTTTTACTGCCAACGCCTATTACTTTTACTATATCTTGCATGGCTCCCATTTCAGGTGGTAAATTTGGATTTGTATCGAACATACTTTGAGAAATTTCTATTTCTATAACGCTTTCGTCTAAATCGCCATTTCTAAGTTTTAAACGCATTTTTTCCAAAGAATTTTTATATTCTTCTTGTTTTTCATCGCTGACTCCTTTTGGTAAAGGAGGTAAGAGTTTTTCTAGAATTTTATTTTCAATAAATTCATCAATTTTTTCTTTATTTTTTTCTCTTTGTTCATTCTTTACTAAATTTAAAGCCGCATTTGCTAGATCTCTTACCATGCTTTCTACATCGCGACCCACAAAACCCACTTCTGTGTATTTACTTGCTTCTATTTTGATGAAAGGAAAACCCATCATTTTTGCTAAACGCCTTGCAATTTCGGTTTTACCTACACCAGTTGATCCTATCATTAAAATATTTTTTGGCACTATATCATCTTGAAGTTCAGGACTAAGCTGCATTCTGCGATATCTATTTCTTAAAGCTATGGCTATGATTTTTTTAGCTTTTTTTTGACCTATAACATAATCATCTAAAAATTTAACGATTTCTTTTGGGGTTAAATTCATTTTTCATCCTCGATTGCATAAGTTTTTATATTAGTATTAGTATAAATACAAATTTCTCCTGCGATTTGAAGGCTTGATTTTACCAATTCTTCTTCATCTAAATTTGCGTGTTTTGCTAAAGCCCTTGCAGCCGAAAGTGCATAATTTCCACCACTTCCAATAGCTGCAATCTCTCCATCTTCTGGTTCAACCACATCGCCTGTTCCAGAAAGTAAGAAAATATGATCTCTATCAAGCACTAGCATCATGGCTTCAAGCTTTCTTAAATATTTATCTTTTCTCCATTCTTTGGAAAAATCAATCGCGGCCTTTAAAAGATCGCCTTTAGAGCTTTGAAGTAAATTTTCAAACATATCAAAAAGGTTAAAAGCGTCCGCAGTTGATCCTGCAAAACCTGCTAAAACTTTACCATTGTTTAGCTTTCTAATCTTTACTGCATTACCTTTTAAAACGGTATTTCCAAAGCTTACTTGCCCATCGCCACCAATTACAGACTTTTTTTTACCCTTATAGGCTAAAATTGTTGTTGCATGAAACATTACTCAGCCTTTATATCGATTTTAAATTTCGCATGGATAGCATGACCTAATTTTACACTAACTTCGTGCAAACCAAGACTTTTTAGTGTGTCGCATTCTAAACTTTTTTTATCGATTTCTATATTTTTTTGTGTTTTTAAAGCTTGTGCAATTTCATCTTTAGTTACTCCGCCAAATAAACTTCCATTCGCACCCACACTTTTTGAAATTTCAAGTGTGATTTTACTAAGTTCTTCTTTTAATTTTTCCAAATTTGCAATTTCAAAACGCAAATTTTCCGCTTCTTTTTTCTTGTCGCTTTCATATTTTCTTAAAACTTCAGTTGTGGCAGCCTTTGCAAAACCTTTTCCAATTAAAAAATTTTGCCCATAACCATCTTTTACTTCTTTTACTTCTCCAGCTTTTCCAAGCCCTTTTACATCTTTGATTAATAATACTTTCATTTTTGCCTTTCTTATTTTAGTATTTAAAACTTATAAATTTAGCACTTTAGAATTTTCTACCATTTTTTCCTGCGATAATAAAACGCAAAGCATTGAGTTTTATAAATCCTGCTGCATCTTTTTGATTATACACTTCATCCTCTTCAAAAGTACAATACGCTGCATTAAATAAGCTATCATTAGCACTTTCGCGACCAATTACCATTATATTGCCTTTGTAAAGCTCTAATTTTACTTTGCCATTAGCGTATTTTTGAGACTCATCAATTAAAGCTTGAAGCATATATCTTTCAGGTGAGAACCAATATCCATTGTAAATTAAACTTGCATATTTTGGCATCAGTTCATCTTTTAAATGTGCCGCTTCTCTATCAAGAGTAATGCTCTCAATAGCACGATGTGCTTTTAAAAGTATACTTCCGCCTGGTGTTTCATAACAACCACGACTTTTCATACCTACATAACGATTTTCCACTATATCAAGGCGTCCTATGCCGTGTTTAGAGCCTAGTTCGTTAAGTTTTGCTAAAAGTCCTGCAGGGTTTAGCTTTTCGCCATTGATCGCTGCTAAATCACCTTTAATGAATTCTAGTTCTATAATCTCGCTTTCATTGGGTGCTTCTTTTGGGTTTTTAGTCCATCTCCACATATCATCTTCAGGAGCGTGTGCTGGATCTTCTAAGATAAGTCCTTCATAAGAAATATGAAGTAAATTTGCATCCATAGAATAAGGTGATTTGCCCTTTTTCTTAGCGATATCAATGCCGTGTTTTTGTGCGTAAGCAAGGAGTTTTTCACGGCTGTTTAAATCCCATTCTCTCCAAGGAGCAATGATTTTTAAATTTGGATTTAAGGCCAAACTTCCTAGCTCAAAACGCACCTGATCATTACCTTTACCAGTAGCTCCGTGACTAATAGCATCAGCTTTTGTTGAGTTAGCAATTTCCACTAAAGTTTTTGCTATTAAAGGTCTTGCTATGCTAGTGCCTAGCAAATATTCTCCTTCATAAATAGCATTTGCTCTAAACATAGGAAACACATAGTCTTTTACAAATTCATCTTTTAGATCTTTTATAAAAATATTTTCTTCTTTTACACCTAAAGAAAGGGCTTTTTTTCTAGCAGGTTCTAATTCTTCTCCTTGGCCAATATCGGCTGTGAAAGTTACTACTTCACAATTATATTCATCTTGTAACCATTTTAAAATAATACTTGTATCAAGTCCACCAGAGTAAGCTAAAACTACTTTTTTAATATCCTTTTTCATTTAAGATGTCCTTTTGTTTGATTTAATGATCAAATTGTATCCAAAAAACTCAAATTTTAAGAATAAATTTTTAACTATAAGCAAAATATGTTCCAAAATTTGTTTTTTTTTGCTAAAATTCTTCTTCATGAGAATAGATAAATTTTTAAATGCAGTTAATATTACCAAGCGTCGTGCAATTTCAGAAGATATGTGTAGAAGCGGAGTGGTTGGTATCAATGGGATAATTGTAAAAGCCAGTAAAGAAGTTAAAATTGGAGATATTATCAGTTTGCATTTTACACAATATACCCAAGAATATAAGGTTTTAGCTATACCAACAAATAAAAATATCCCAAAAAATACGCAAAGTGAATATGTGGCAAAGTTATGAAAGAATTTATTCTGGCTAAAGATGAACTCGAAATTTTGCTTGAAATTTTACCTAAAAAAGGCATAGTTTTGTTACAAGGAGATTTGGCAAGTGGAAAAACAAGCTTAGTCCAAGCGTGGGTAAAATTTTTAGGCTTAGAAGATAAAGTGGATTCGCCTACTTTTTCAGTGATGCAAAAATACGAAAATTATAATACTTGTATTTATCATTATGATATTTATCAAGAAGGTTTTGATGGACTTTTAAAAAATGGTTTATTTGAAAATTTACTCCAAGAAGGTTTGCACTTGATAGAATGGGGGGATGATAATTTAAAAAATGCTTTATTAAAACTTAAAATTGCTGTTATGGAAATTAAAATTAGCATTCAAAACAATAAAAGAAAGTATGAAATTTATGAGTAAATTAGAAGTTTTAAATATAGAAAAAATTATTAAAAAGACTAAAATTATTCACGGAATTTCTTTAGAAGTTAATAGCGGTGAGGTTGTAGGGCTTTTAGGTCCTAACGGTGCGGGAAAAACCACTACTTTTTATATGATATGCGGTCTCATACCGCCAAGTAGTGGAAAGGTGCTATTGGATGGTTTGGATATTACTAAAAATCCTTTAAATAAAAGAGCCAGACAAGGTATTGGTTATTTACCTCAAGAAAGTAGCATTTTTAAAGACTTAAGTGTAGAAGATAATTTACTTTTAGCGGCACAAATTATTTATAAAGATAAGAAAATTTTACATGAAAAAGTAGAGCAAATGCTTGAACTTTTAAGCATAGAACCTATTCGCTTGAGAAAAGGTTTAAGCTTGAGTGGAGGTGAAAGAAGGCGTTGCGAGATTGCAAGATCTTTAATGTGCGAACCTAAATTTTTACTTCTTGATGAGCCTTTTGCAGGAGTAGATCCCATAGCAGTAGCTGAAATTCAAAATCTTATTAATGAGCTTAAAAAGCTTGATATTGGAATTTTAATCACAGATCATAATGTTCGCGAAACTTTAGCGATTTGCGATAGAGCTTATGTTATCAGATCGGGATCTTTATTGGCAAGTGGAAATGCTGAAGAAATTGCCAATAATAAAGATGTAAAAAAATATTATTTAGGAGCGGAGTTTAAACTCCTTGATTGATGCTAAAGCAGAAAGTCACTCAGGCACCCAAAACTAAAATTTCGCAAACTTTGCGTTCTTGGCTTCCTATTTTACAAGCTAATATAGAAGAATTAAAAGAGAATCTAGATAAATTTGCAGAAGACAATCCTTTTTTAAATATTAAAGATACAATTAAAACTCACGAAAATGGTAAAAATTATTTTGATTCTTTTTATAAACATAATACAAATTCAGCCTTTGTAGATAGCAAAGGAATCTCAACAAAAAGCGTATATGAACTTTTAAATGAGCAAATCATACCGCCACTTTTTCCCACTAGTAAATCGCAAGAAATTGCAAATAAAATCATAGAATGTTTAAATCATGAAGGCTATTTTGAATATGATGAAGAACTTTTAAAAGATTATGACATAAGCGAAATAGAACGCATTAGGGCAAGATTTAAATTTTTAGAGCCTATAGGAGTAGGGGCAAAAGATTACAAAGAAGCTTTTTTATTTGCACTTGAAAATACAGAACTTGATGCAGAACTTGATGAATTTTGTAGAATGTTGATTATAGATTTTGAAAATGTGCAAAATTATACCAAAGAGCTTTTGTATAAAGAAGCTTTAGCCGTACTTAAACGTTTTGCTATTCCACCTTTTTTAGAATACTATGAAGACTCTCGCGTTATAGTTCCTGATATTTTTATCTATAGGGAAAATAACGAAATTAAAGTAAAAATCAATGATGATTATTATCCTGAAATTTCTATTGAAACCGATGGAGTAAATCATGAATACTTAAATCATTTTATTAAAGAGGCAAAAAATTTAGTCGATGCATTAGCTATGAGAAAAGCGACACTTTATAAAATCGGATTAATGATAGTAGAATATCAATATGATTTTTTTATGGGAAAAGAAATTAAACCTATGACTTTTAAAGACTTAGCTATTGATTTAGAACGCAATGCTTCAACGATTTCAAGGGCGGTAGCAAATAAATATTTAAGTTGTGAAAGAGGACTTATTCCTTTGCGTGATTTTTTTGCTTTTGCACTTGATGAAGAAGGTGAAACATCTAATGCGGGTGTAAAAGAATTTGTAGCTAATTTAATCAAAAATGAAAACCGCTTAAAACCTTTAAGTGATAGTAAAATCTTAAAATTAATTCAACAAGAATTTAAAATAGATATAGGACGCCGTACGGTTACAAAATATCGTCAACACCTTAATATTGCTAGTTCTACTGATAGAAAAAAACTATACGAACTTGAAGGCTAAAAGTTTATATTAAAGATTTTCGTTCTATAAACATTACAATTTTAATTATAAACAAACAATTTATATAAAATAATATTTAAATAATGTATATTA
The DNA here is from genome assembly GCF_002179165.1 of Campylobacter jejuni. Taxonomy (GTDB): domain Bacteria; phylum Campylobacterota; class Campylobacteria; order Campylobacterales; family Campylobacteraceae; genus Campylobacter_D; species Campylobacter_D jejuni_B. The sequence continues at coordinate 18,680 of NZ_NFNY01000062.1, read as the reverse complement.
AACAAAATATAAGGCTAAGCAATATAAAATAAAATTTGTCTCAAATTTAAACAAGGAGTTATTCTTGTGATTTTTTTTATTAATTTTAAGCTTGGCTATTGCCATTTATCTTTTTTATGCACTTTTATATCCTCATAATTTTTAAAGGAAAAATATGCTAGAAATTATTATAACGCTCTTTTTAGCTTCTGTTTCAGCTTTAATTTTTGGAAATTATCTCTATAAAATTACAAATAATAAAAAAAACAATTTTTGATTTTATTTTTAATCCTATTGATAATTTTATTTACAAAATATGTGCAATTGATAGACAAAATATGAATTGGAAAAAATACTCTTTGAAATTTGATCGCTTTTAATGCCATAGTAGCTATTTTTTCATTCTTTATTTTCTGTTTTCAAAATAAACTTTTTTTAAATCCAAATTTTATAGTTTCCATGCGTGAAGATTTAAGCTTAAATACGGCTATTAGTTTTATTACAAATACAAATTTACAACATTATAGTGGTGAAAATGCTTTGAGTTTATTTTCTCAAAATACAGCTATCTTACTTGCCATGTTTGTTTCAAGTGCAAGTGGGTATTGTGCTTGTATGGCTTTTTGTCGAGCTTTGTGCGATAAACAAATGGGAAATTTTTATGAAGATTTTACGCGTATGATGACGCGACTTATGTTGCCTTTGAGTTTTATTGTGGCTTTGGTTTTTATTTCTCAAGGTGTGGTACAAAACTACCATGCTAATTTTAGTGTTCTTACTTTAGAGAACAAGTTTCAAAATATTGCTATGGGTCCAGTTGCAGCACTTGAATCTATTAAGCATTTAGGGACAAATGGGGGAGGATTTTTTGGAGCAAATTCGAGTATGCCTTTTGAAAATCCTAATTTTTTTACAAATCTTTTGCAAATTTTATCTATGATGTTAATTCCTAGTGCTTGTGTGGTGGCTTTTGGCTTGATGATTTATCATAAACAAGAAAGAAAAGCTTTTGCTCTTATGGGTAAAGAAGGTGGAGTGATTTTTGGTGCTATGAGTATTATTTTTATTATTTCTTTGACTTTGATTTTTTGGGGTGAGAAATTACCAAATCCTGCTTTAAATTTTTTAGGTTTGGATGATAGTTTGGGAAATTTAGAAGGTAAAGAAATAAGATTTGGCACAACTTCTTCTAGTTTATTTAGTGCGGTTACTACAGCTTTTACTACAGGAAGTGTTAATAATATGCACGATAGCTTAAATCCTTTAAGTCTTGGTGCTACTATGTTAAATATGATGTTAAATGTGGCTTTTGGTGGCGAAGGGGTAGGGCTTATGAATATGATGATTTATGTGCTTTTAACCGCATTTATCTGTGCTTTAATGATAGGAAGAACTCCTGAATTTTTAGGTAAAAAAATAGAAAGTACTCAAATGAAACTCATTGCTTTAATCATTTTAATACATCCTTTGCTTATTCTTATTTTTAGTGCTTTGGCAGTGGTTTGTGCAAAAGATAGTGTGAGTAATCCTAGTTTTCATGGCTGAGCCCAAATTTTATATGAATTCAGCTCATCGGCCGCAAACAATGGTTCAGGATTGGAAGGTCTAAAAGATGATAATTTATTTTGGAATTTAAGTACCGCTTTTGTTATGTTTTGTGCAAGATATATTGTGATATTGTTGCAACTCGCTTTAGCCGGTTCACTTTTGGTTAAAAAGACCCAAGAAAATAATATCAATTCTTTAAAAACAGATAATTTAATTTTTATGTTTGTATTAATTTGTATTATTTATATTTTTACTGCACTTACTTTTTTTCCAGTTCTCACACTTTCTAGCGTGGCAGAATATTTATTTTTATGGCATTAAGGAGAAGAAATGTCTAAAAAGCAAAATAAACTTATTACAAAAGAAATCTTAAATGATGCCATTAAGGGTGCATTTTTAAAATTTGATCCGCGTTTTATGGTAAGAAATTCTGTTATGTTTATGGTTGAAATAGGCTTTTTTCTTACTTTGATTTTAAGTTTTTTTCCTACTCTTTTTGGAGGCAATTACGAAGAGCGAATTTTTAATATTTTAATCACTTTTATTCTTTTTGTTACTTTGCTTTTTGCTAATTTTGCTGAAAGTATCGCAGAAGGCAGAGGCAAAGCTCAAGCAGCTACTTTAAAACAAAGCAAAAAAGACTCCAAGGCAAGACGCATTAAAAACGATAAAGAAGAGTTAATTAATGCTAGCGAATTAAAGATAGGCGATATTGTTTTGGTTAAAGCAGGAGAAATTATACCTAATGATGGAGAGATTATAGAAGGAATTGCAAGTGTTGATGAATCTGCTATCACGGGAGAAAGTGCTCCGGTAATGCGAGAAGCAGGGGGTGATTTTTCTTCAGTAACTGGTGGAACAACGGTTTTAACGGATTTTTTAAAAATTAAAATTTTAGTAGGAGTAGGGGAAAGCTTTTTAGATAAAATGATCAATTTAGTTGAAGGCGCTAATCGTCAAAAAACTTCAAATGAAATTGCTCTTAATACTCTTTTAATAGTTTTAAGTCTTAGCTTTTTAATTGTTGTTGTTAGTTTGTATCCTTTTATGGAATTTTTAGGAGTGAATTTACCTATATCTTGGCTAGTGGCACTGCTTGTATGTCTTATACCTACAACCATAGGCGGACTTTTATCAGCCATAGGCATAGCGGGTATGGATAGGGTAACGCGTTTTAATGTTATTGCTTTATCTGGAAAGGCTGTGGAAAACTGCGGTGATGTTGATACTATGATTTTAGATAAAACAGGAACTATCACTTTTGGAAATCGTTTGGCAAGTGAATTTTATGAGGTTGAAGGTGTAAATAAAGAAGAATTAATTAAAGCTTGTATGCTTTCATCTTTAAAAGATGAAACTCCAGAAGGAAAAAGTATAGTCGCTCTTGCATCAAAAATGGGCTTTAAAGAAGAAGATAAAAAGATTAAAGAATTTATAGATTTTAATGCTCAAAATAGAATGAGTGGAGTCAATTTACAAGATGAAACTAAAATTCGAAAAGGTGCTTTTGATGCTATTAAAACTTATATTGGCGAGATGAATGGTGAAATTCCAAATGATTTAGAAGCTAAGGTAGTGCAAATTTCAAATTTGGGCGGAACACCTTTAGTGGTTTGTAAAAATAAGCAAATTTTAGGAGTGATTTATCTTAAAGATACAATTAAACCAGGGCTTAAAGAACGCTTTGATGAGTTAAGAAAAATGGGTATAAAAACCTTAATGTGTACAGGAGATAATCCTTTAACAGCAGCCACAATTGCAAAAGAAGCAGGGCTTGATGGTTTTATAGCAGAGTGTAAGCCTGAAGATAAAATAGAAGCGATTAAAAAAGAACAAGCGCAAGGCAAAATAGTCGCCATGACAGGAGATGGGACTAATGATGCTCCAGCACTTGCACAAGCTGATGTGGGTATAGCGATGAATTCAGGTACACAAGCGGCTAAAGAAGCAGCAAATATGATAGATCTTGATTCTAATCCTACAAAAATTTTAGAAGTGGTTGAAATAGGAAAAGGTTTGCTTATCACGCGTGGAAGCCTTACAACTTTTAGTATGGCAAATGATATTGCTAAATATTTTGCGATCTTGCCTGCAATGTTTAGTGTAGTATTACCGCAAATGCAAAATTTAAACATCATGCATTTAGCCACACCGCAAAGTGCGATTTTATCGGCACTTATTTTTAATGCAATTATTATACCTTTGCTTGTGCCTATTGCTATGCGTGGTGTGAAATTTAAACCTATGAAAAGCGAATATTTGCTTTTAAGAAATTTAAGCATTTATGGACTTGGCGGTATGATAGCACCTTTTATAGGGATAAAAATTATAGATATTTTTGTAGCTTGGATGCTTACAATTTTAGGAGTTTAATATGCTTAGAACTTTGCTTAGTTTTTTTGTGCTAATGCTTATTTTATGCACTATAGTTTATCCTTTGGCTTTAAATACGGTTGCAAAAACTATTTTTCCTTATGAGGCAAGTGGGAGTTTGATTGATAAGGAAGGTAAAGCCACACTTGAACCAACTAAAGCCGTGGGATCAAAACTTTTAGGACAAGAATTTAACAAGCCTTATTTTTTACACTCAAGAATTTCAGCTATAAATTATAATATAAGCGATACAAATCAAAGTAATATTAATTCTGGTGGCTTTAATTATGCAATGTCAAATCCCGCATTAAAAGAGAGAATAGAAAAAGATTTACAAAAATTTTTAAATGAAAATCCACAAATTTCAAAAGAGCAAATTCCGCTTGATTTGCTTAGTGCTTCATCTTCAGGACTTGATCCGCATATTAGTAAAAAAGCGGCTTTAATACAAATTCCTAGAATAATGAAATATTCTAAACTTAGCCAAGAAGAATTAGAAAAAAATTATTAAAGATAATACTGAGCCTAAATTTTTAGGAAATTTTGGTGAAGAAAAAGTTAATGTATTAATGGTAAATATTGCTATAAATAAAGCCATGAAAAAAGAATAAAATGCAAAGACAAAATCCTGACCAAATTCTTAAAAAACTTGAAGTTAAAGCCAAAGAAGAAGAAAAAAATAAATTTGCAAAATTAAAAATTTTTTTAGGCTATGCTGCAGGCTCTGGAAAAACTTATGCCATGCTAAGTGAGGCAAGAAATTTACGCGAAAATGGTGTTGATGTGATTTTAGGTTATATAGAGCCACACGATAGACCCGAGACTTCGGCCTTAACCCAAGGCTTTGAAAGTATAGAAAATCTTGAAGTTCCTTATAAAAATATTATTTTAAAAGAATTTGATTTAGATGCCACACTTAAAAGAAAACCTGCTTTGGTTTTGGTTGATGAGCTTGCACATACTAATGCTAAAACTTTGCGAAATGAAAAACGCTTTCAAGATATAGAAGAGCTTTTAAAAGCAGGAATTGATGTTTATACAACTTTAAATATTCAGCATTTAGAAAGCTTAAATGACTTAGTGGCAAATATTAGCAAAATAGAAGTAAAAGAACGAATTCCAGATCGTATTTTTGACGAAGCTGATCAGGTAGAACTTGTTGATATTGAACCTAGTAAACTTTTAAAAAGAATGCAAGAGGGTAAAATTTATAAAGAAAAACAAGCCAAACTCGCTTTGGAAAATTTCTTTCGCCAAGAAAGATTAATAGCTTTGCGTGAAATTGCTTTAAGAAGACTTGCTTTAAGGGTCAATTTAAGAGCGAGTGAGCAAAGATTAATAAATGATGATTTAACTTATCACACAGGAGAGCATATTTTAGTGTGTATTAATGCTTCAAATGCAAAAGTAATCCGTGCAGCTGCAAGACTTGCTTTAGCCTTTCATGCTAAATTAAGCGCTCTTTATATAAAAAGTTCAAATTTTAAAAAAGAACAAAAAGCTTTGAAAGAGAATATCGAACTTGCCAAAAGTTTTAATGCTGAAATTATCAGTGTTTATGACGAAGATATAGCTAGACAAATAGCAGAATACTCAAGCATCGGCAATGTTTCTAAAATTGTTTTGGGGAAAAATAAAAATAAGAAAAAATTTAAAGAAGAAATCTTTGAAACCATAGCAAGAGAAGCGCCTAATATTGATTTATATCTTGTCAATGAAAATCAAATTTCTACTCCAAAAATACGCAATAAAAAGGCTTTTAATTTTTTAGATTTTGCTAAAATTACAGGAATTTTATTTCTTGCAACGCTTATAGCTTTCGCTTTTCACACTTTTGATAGTCAAGCCAGTAATATAGTCATGATTTTTATTTTAGCTGTTTTTGCTTCTTCTTTTGTTTCTGATAATAAATTTTATGCTTTTTATTCTTCTTTTGTCAGTGTTTTAATTTATAATTTTTTCTTTTTAGAGCCTATTTTTAGTCTTAAAATTCATAATAGTGGTAATATTATTACTTTTTTAACAATGTTTATAGTAGGATTTTTAACAGCAATTTTTACAAGCAAACTAAAAATACAATCCAAAGAACTTACAAAAAGAGCTTATAGAACGGCAATTTTACTTGAAAATAGTGAAAGATTAGCAAGGGTAAGAAGCAAACAAGAACTTTGGGAACAGCTTGGAAATCAAGTTTTAAAATTATTAAATTTACCTATTATTATTTATCCCATAAATAAAAATAATATCTTGTCAAAACCTTTGCTATTTTTTAGCGATGATAAACAAATGTTAAAAAATTGTTTTAGTGCCGATGAGATCGCCATAGCTCAATGGGTAGCAACAAACAAAGAAAAAGCAGGACTTTGCACCAATACTTTATCCAGTGCAAATGCTATGTATTTACCTATAGAAGATGGTGAAAAAACCAAAGCAGTTATAGGTATAGTTTTAAAAGAAAAACGACCTTTGCAAGATTTTCAAAACGAAATTTTAAATGCCTTGCTTAACGAAGCAGGAGTGAGAACAAGAGATATATTTTTATTATAAATCTCTTAATTTGTTAATCTCATCTCTTAAAGCGGCTGCTTTTTCAAATTCAAGTGCCTTAGCGGCCTCAAGCATTTGTTTGCGAAGTTCTTTTACGATTTTAGCCCTTTCGCTTGCTGGCATTTTTTCGAGCTTTTTACCTTTGCGATAAATTTCTCCCAAATTTTCTTCATTTTTCAGACTTTCTTCAATGTGGCGTTTGACTGAAGTTGGCGTGATTTTGTGCTTTTTATTATAAGCCATTTGAAGATCGCGACGCTTGTTCGTAACATCCATAGCTTCTTGCATAGACTTTGTGATTTTTTTACAAAAAAGCAAAACCTTACCATTGACATTTCTAGCAGCTCTTCCCATGGTTTGAATCAAACTTGTGGTGCTTCTTAAAAAACCCTCTTTATCTGCGTCCATTATGGCAATTAATGAAACTTCAGGCAAATCAAGCCCTTCTCTAAGCAAATTTATACCTATTAGCATATCAAAATTACCACTTCTTAAGCCCCTTATAATCTCATTGCGTTCGATTGCGTCAATATCTGAATGCATATATTTTACTTTAATGCCAAGATCTAAATAATATCTTGTAAGCTCTTCGGCTAATTTTTTAGTCAGCACAGTAACCAAAACGCGTTCATTTCTTTGTATGACTTTTTTAGCTTCATCAAACAAAATTTCAACCTGATTATCACTATCTTTAAGTTCTATCAAAGGATCAAGTAAGCCCGTTGGCCGCATAATTTGATGAAAGATATTTTCTTTGCTAAGTTCAAGTTCTAGCGGAGCTGGTGTTGCTGAAACAAAAAGAAATTGACAATCTTTATGGATAAATTCATCAAACATCAAAGGACGATTATCAAGGGCCGATGGAAGACGAAAACCATAATCAACCAAAGTTTGTTTTCTGCTTCTATCTCCTGCAAACATACCGCGAAATTGTGGTAAGGAAACATGGCTTTCATCAACAATTACAAGAAATTTCCTATCTTTAATCGCAAAATAATCAAAAAGCGTATAAGGCGTATCACCCTCATTTAAGCCTGTTAAATGCCTTGCGTAATTTTCCACGCCTTTGCACATTCCTGTGCTTGTAAGCATTTCAAGATCAAATTCCACGCGTTGTTTTAGGCGTTGGTGTTCTACAAGCTTGTTTTCATGTTCAAAATACGCAAGTCTTTCATTTAATTCTTCCTTTATATCTTTTATGGCTTGTTTTAAACGCACCTCTCCAACGCTAAATTGACTTGTAGGATATAAAATAAAGCGTTTTAAATCTTTGCCTTTTTTATTTTCTAAAACATTATAATGATACATGGCATCTAATTCATCGCCAAAAAATTCAAGCCTTACCACTTCATCTTCATAATAAGCAGGATATATATCTATAATGTCGCCTTGTACGCGAAAATCTGCACGATCGAAAAAATTATCATTTCTTTTATAGCCCATATCGACAAGCTTTTTTAAAAGTTCTTTTTGTGAAATTTGCATACCTAATTCAAAGATTAAAACCATTCCTATGTATTCATTTGGATTTCCAAGTCCGTAATTTGCTGAAACACTAGCGATGCAAACCACATCTTCATAGCTTAAAAGCGAAGCGGTTGCACTAAGTCTTAATCTTTCTAAATCTTCATTTGTAGAACTATCTTTTTCTATGAAAACATCGGTGCGTGGGATATAAGCTTCTGGTTGATAATAATCATAATAAGAAATAAAATATTCCACATGATTTTTAGAAAAAAAACCTTTAAATTCACTATAAAGTTGTGCGCAAAGACTTTTGTTGTGACTCATGATAAGAGTTGGCATATTAAGCTCTTTTATCACATTTGCCATTGTAAAAGTTTTTCCGCTTCCGGTAACGCCTAGTAAAGTTTGGTATTTGTTGCCTTTTTTTATACTTTTAACTATGCCTTCAATGGCTTGTTGCTGATCAGGACTTGGTTTAAATTCGCTGGTAAGTTCTAACATTTTTCTACTTTATATTTATATTTTTGTAAAAATTTTAAAAGAAAATGCTTTAATTAAAATTAATTGAATGCAAAAAACCTAAATTTAAATTTTTTTCTGCTACAATTACAAGAATACTTTACAATATTTAAATTTTTAACGAAGAAGGCGAAAATATGTTTGACGAAAAAGTTATCAATACCATGACAGATAAGGTAAATGAGCTTATTGAAAAATACAATGAAGTGTGTGAAGCAAATGAAAATTTAAGAAATGAACTTGTCAGTGTAAAAGCACAAAATGAAGCAAAAAGTAATCAAATCATGCGTTTAGAGGAAGAACTTAAGTCTCGTAATATAGAAAGCGAAGATATTTTCAAAAAAATAGAGGCTGTGCTTGGCAAGTGATAATTTAAAACAAGTTATCATTAATGTTTCCGCAAAAGACTTCATTGTTAAATGCAATGAAGAATTTGCAAATTTTCTAGAAGATGATATTGCTCTTATTTCGGGTGGAACAAAAAAAATAGAATTAAAGCGTTTCGTGGATGCTTTTGTAAAAAAGAGTTATGAAAATTATATTTTAGAAAGAGAACTTAAGAAATTAATAAAAACCATCAATGAAGAACTTCCACCAAACCCAAACAAATGAAAAAAGCTTTTACCTTGCTTGAGCTTGTGTTTGTGATAATTATCTTGGGTATTTTGGCTTATTTGGCTTTATCTTTTACTACAAATACTAAAGAAGAAGCAAAATTTTTAAAACTTAAATTAGACTACGAGATTTTAAGCTCATCTCTTGCACTAATGCGAAATGAAGCCGAGTTAAAACAAGTCGCTCATTATACTCCTAGTCTTGATAATGCTAAATTTAACATCTCAGGTGAAAAGCTTTTTTATTGTGAAAATAATCAAAATTGCACTTACTCTCTGCTCAATACGCCTATTTATTCTGATTTTAATTCTTGGATGAAAATAGCACCCAACCATTATAAATTTTTTTTAAATTCAAAAAAAAGTGTTGATTTAATTTATGATGATAAAAGTGGAATTTTAAAATGTGTTAGCAATGAATATTGTAAAGAGTTGTTATGAAATACTATGAAGTAGCCATATTTGGACTTTATTTAGAAAATTTAATTTTTTCAAGCCGTTTGGATATTGCACCATTGAGTGAAGTTTTTATCAATTTAAACACTAAAAAAAAAGAAGAAAACTCTCTTTTTAAATCATTAGAAAAAGAAGATAAAAATTTAAAGAAAGCTTTAGTTTTGAAAGAGGTGCAAAAGCCCGAATTTGAAACTTCGCAAATCATACAAATTTCAGATAATTCTTTAAGCTTGACACAATGGGAATTGGCAAATTTTATTTCATATTATTATGGTAGCAAATTAAGTTTTGTTTTAAGCTCTTTTATCACCAGTAAAGATTACGAATGCCAAAAACAAGAGATTATCAACACACCCACGCTTAGCGAAAAACAAATACAAGCTTTTGAATTTTTAAAAAGCAATCAAAGCTCTTTACTTTTTGCTGACACAGGTAGTGGAAAAACTGAAATTTACATTTCTTTGATAAAAGAATATTTAGAAAAAGGACAGCAAGTTTTGCTTTTAATGCCTGAAATTTCTCTTACTCCGCAAATGCAAAAACGCTTGGAAAAATATTTCAAAGATCAATTTTTTCTTTGGCATTCTAAAATTTCAAAAAAGAAAAAAGAAGAATATTTAAAGCGTTTTTGCGAAGGCGAAATTCTTTTAGTAGCAGGTGCTAGATCAGCACTTTTTTTGCCTTTTAGGAATTTAGGACTTATTGTGGTGGATGAGGAGCATGATAATTCTTACAAAGCTTCAAATAAACCTTATTTTCATGCTAGAGATTTAGCACTTTTTCTAGGACAAAAATTAAACATCAAAGTAGTTTTAGGATCTGCAACCCCTTCGCTTACCAGTTTTTATAAACAAAAATCTTTTAGACTTAAAGGCACTTTTTTTGAAAGCAAAAAAGAATATATTTTTGATGAAAGCGATGAAATTATTAGTCAAAGATTGCTTTTAGAACTTAGAACAAGTTTAAAAGAAAAAAAGCAAGCAATTATTTTCTTGCCTAGTCGTGCGAATTTTCGCCAGATTTTATGCAAAGATTGCGGTGATGCTATTAAATGTCCTTTTTGCTCTATTGCTTTAAGTATGCATAAAAATAAAAAAATACTCAAATGCCATTATTGCAATTTTATCCAAGAAATTCCCCTTTCTTGTCCTAAGTGCAAAGGTGAAGTTTTAGAGGCTATAAAAATGGGCACAGCAGAGCTTAAAGAAAGATTAGAAAGCGTATTTGCAGATGCAAAAATTGTTAAATTTGATAGTGATGAAATCACAAGTGAAAAAAAACTAAACACCATTTTAAAAGATTTTAATGATGAAAAAATCGATATCTTAGTAGGTACTTCCATGCTTGCAAAAGGGCATGATTATCATAATGTGGATTTAAGTGTGATTTTAGAGCTTGATGAATATTTATTTCGTCCAAGTTTTAGAGCCAGTGAAGAAACTTTGGCTTTAGCAATGCAAGTCGCTGGCAGGGCAGGGCGAAAAGGAGAAGCAAGAGTGCTTTTACAAACCAAAAATAGAGCTTTTTTTAAAAAATATATACAAAATTATGATGAATTTTTAAAAGATGAATTAGAAAATAGAAAAGAACTTTATCCCCCTTTTAAACGGCTTTTAAGGCTTATTATAGAAGATAAAAATTTACAAATTGCCAAAAATACTTGCGATGAGTTAGCAAAAATGATGCAAAATATTTCCAAACTCGAGCTTATAGGATATGGAGCTTGTGGGGTAGAAATGCTAAATGCAAAATATCGTTTTTATATCTTACTTCGCAGTGATTCTTATAAAGCTTTGATTTTAGCTCAAAATTACGCACTAAATTATAAAAATGTAAGCACAGATATAGATCCGATTGATTTTATATAAGTTCATTTATATTAATTTTCAAATCACTCATAAAATCTATTTCGCACCAATTGCCATTGATTTCTACAGCCTTTGCATTATCAAATTTATTGATTATGGCTTGTAAAAAGCTTGTCATATACATATTATCAAAGTCTTTACCATCATAAATTTGATTTTTGTCTAAATTTTCATAAAAATTCATCACTTTGCCCAAAAATTCGTGTGAGATTTTAAAAAGTCCTATATATTGAGCCTCGATTTCATCATAGCTTTTAGCTTTTTTGCCAAGTTCTTTGATTTTTCCATTAGATATTTTTAGAGTTTCGGCATCTTCAAGTGGACTAATAAAGCGTTTTTGCCAAAGTTTTTGCCAAGATTTATCCACGACTATGGCTAATTCTTCCTTGTTTTGCATAAGTTTTTTTACGCAATCTTCAAAATACACAATATCAGCGTAAGAGATGATTAAGTCTTGTTTTTCTTTTATACATTTTAGCAAAAAATCTTTTGCACAAAAAAGTGTGCTTACCATATTGCTTTTATCGTAATTTTCGTTAATATAAAAATATTTGATATCAAATTTATCTAAATACGACCTTAAAACATCGTTTAAATATCCTCCAACCACAGCTATTTCGCTTACACCTGCTAATTTTAAAGCTTTGATTTCATAATCAATAATTTTTTGTCTAAAATATTCCACCATACATTTTGGCTTATCTTTAGTTAAAGGCATTAATCTTGAGCCAAATCCTGCTGCTAAAATAATTGCATTCATATTTTTTCCTTTACGAGTTTTAGCCATTCTTTTAAAATTTGAGTATTGCTAAGTCCATTTTTTCTTTCTATATGCCACATCAGTGCGTAAATTTTTTCATTTTTGTGTTTAAAAGCTTCTATGGTTTTATCCTTTGCAAAGCATAAAGGTATAAGCTCATCCCCTAGTTTGGTGATGGCAAAATTATGAAAGGAATTTACATTAAAACTTTTGCTTTCAAAGAAAATTTCATGTTCATTTGTGTGGTTTTCACAAAGCTCAATGGTGCTTTTAAAAAAATGAGCTATCATTTGTGCACCCCTGCAAATGCCTAAAAGTGGAATTTTTTCTTCTATGCAAGTTTGTATAATTTGCGTTTCGTAATTATCTCTTTTTTTAGACATTGCATTGGGGTTTAAAAAATTTAAATCATTTCCACCGCTTAAAATAACAGCTTTTAAGTGTTTTTTGTATAAAGAAAAATCAATCTCAAAACTCAAAGGCAAAGGTAAAAAGCCTCTAAACAAGTCTAAATTAAAAAGCTCTCCCCATTCTTTAGCCAAGCATTCTCTTTCTTCATAATAACTTTTATTTAAAATCAGTCTTTGAGTAATTCCTATAAACAAAATATTTGCTCACTTTCGCATTCTATATTGATTTTAGAAGCTTTTAAATATTTTTTAAAATTTTCTTCGCCTACACCTATAACCGCTGGAAGTCCTAATTCTGAAGCACGGATTGCCATATGAGAATTAGCCCCACCATAACAAGTGATAAATCCTGCAATATTTTTAGTAAATAAATAATCATACCCAGGATCTGCTGCATAAATTAAGACAATTTTACCTTCAATATCCTTATCATCTTCCTTTGCAGTATCTGCTAAAATGCTTTTTTGCGTGATAAAATTAGGGATAATAGAAGTATTATAAAAAGAAAAAATTTGATCCGCGTCCCATAGTAGTGAAGGCAGTTTGATCGCTTTTGTGAGTTCGTATTCTTTTTTATTACGATTGATTTCTTCTAAAAATTGTTCTCTTGGATTTTTGGAATAAAGACTAGAATAAAGATTTAAGATGCTTTTTATATCTAAATGTGCTAAATCTTGTACATCTATTTTATAATATTTTCCCAAGTCTTTTATATAATCAATAGTCTTAGAAAGTAGTCTTGTAAATTCAAATTTAACAAATTCTCTTCCTTCTATAGCTTGTTTTAAAAAGCTAAAAAACTCATCTGAATTTATTTTTAAGCCATGTTCTTTTAATAAATTGTCTAATTTGTCTTTTTTGTCCTGCGAGAGTTTAAATTCTTTAAAATGCTCTTTTGAGGATAAGGCTAGTTTTTTAGTATCAAAATAAAGTTCAAAATCTTCATCATATCTAGGCGATAAAATATTGTAAGTTCCTGCTCTTAAATGTCCAAATTCTTTTAAAAAATCTTTTTTATTATTCTCATTTAAATGGCTTATTTTTTCGCTAAGTGTTTTGCTTATAGTATTTAGTGAATTTAAAAAATCATTTTTCTCTTCTTTGCTAAAAAAATTAATCTCTACTAAAGAATTTAAAAGTGCAACCGCCACAAAAGCCGCTCTTGCAACTCCTGCAAAAGGTAAGGTGCCATACCTTTTGCATTCTTCTATTAGCCAATAAATTTTATCTATTAAAGAAAAATCAGAATTTGTGATATCTTCATATCTTTGTCTTAGTTTTAAAGCCTTGGATATATCTTTTAAGTAAAGTCCGTTTTTGGGGCTTATGATATTATTTGTAAGTTCTAATAGGCAAAATTCCAAGCGTTTGATTTCATTTTCATTAAAATTATAATTTAAAAGTTTTTTTAGTTTGTTTGAGATATTAAAATCATAGCAAGAATATACTATATCAAATTCTATTTTATCGTGAAGTTCGTGATTATTGCTTAGCTTTTCAAGATAGCTATTAACGAGCTTTGAGGCAATATTTTCATCTAAATTTTTTGGGATAAAAGAATTAAAAGAAATTCTAACATCAACATAAGGCATTCCTAAAAAAGAGTGGATAAGCGGGTGTGATCTTAAGTCTCTATAACCATAATTATCCCTTTGATATGCCCAAATATTATCAGTGATGATTTCTTTATACAGACTAAAAGCTAGGCGTTTTGGTCTAAGTCCTATGATTTCTGCAGGATTCCAATCAGGCATTACTCCAAAAAGTGCTTTTTTCCCTAATACTCTAGGGCGGGGATCTTGTAAAGAAACAAAGCGTTTGTGAAATCTTTTTAGAGCTTCTTTTGGCAAGGCGTTGGATAAATTTTCTTTTTCTTGCATTATTAAAGGTCTTACTTGCAAACAAAAAAGTTCTGATTTTCCATCAATTTTCGCAAAAGCAAATTCTACATCTAAAAATTCACACTCATAAAGCTTTTCTAGCTCTTTAATGAGCTCTATGATTTGCTTTATTTTTTCATCTTTAAAGTCTAAATTTTCCCTGTAATGGTAATAGCTTTTTGCACTCTTGGCACTTCCATCTGTAATGCTACTATTTGAGCCATTTTCATCATATTGTAAGCAAAAATAAGGGGAAAAATTATCCTTATCCACACTAAAACCAACACCGCAAAGCTCTATATCTAAAAGGCAAGGTTGGATGAGAATTTCATCCTTTTTACTAGGCATGGAATTTCCTACTTCAAAAAGGGCTTTTAGTAAATCTTCTTTTTTATTTGTATCAATATTAGCAAGGCTTAAAAAAGCCCCTGCATTAGAGCTTTTTAAGCTATCTTCGCTTTTTGATGAGCTTCTAATTATAAGTTTTGTAGTTTTGAGCTGATCAATTTTTTCTAAAATTTTAACTTGATTTTTTTCTAACTCTTCTAGCGAAGTTAAAATCAAGGGCAAAATTTTAGCACTTTTTAAACGAGTTTGTAAATTTTCAAGGTTTTTTCCCTTAGTTTGAAATTTTAACTTCGCCATTTTTTTCTCCAATTAAATTTTCTTTTTAATTTTTTTTCGCACTCCAGCAACGCGTAGTGTATTTAATATCAAATTCTTTAGGAAGTCTTTGTGAAATTTTATCACTGATTTTTTCAAAAAGTTCATTTCCTTCTTTTGTTTCTAGATCCCAATAAGGATTTTTCACACTTTTCCAAGCATTGATATAATTTTCAATACTTTGATGAAAATAAAAATCCTCTTCTAAATAAATAATATTATCAAAAAGATCCTTGCGAGACTCTATAATAGGTCTTTGATCTTCTCTTCTGGTTCCTCTTGTATAATTTGGCACGAATTCTATTATAGTGTCTTCAGCGATTTTTTGATAAGGATCGTTTAAATCTCTGTGATTCCACATACAAGAAAAATATCCATTCTTTTTTAGCAAACGATGTGCTTCTTTTAAGGCTTCATTTCTATCCATTACATTAAAGCTACTTCCAAAAGTTACCCAATCAAATTCTTCGTTTTTTAAAGTAGATTCTAATCCTGTGGCTCTCACCCAAGTGATATTTTCTCCTTTGGTTCTTTCTATGCCAATTTCACGCATTGCATCATTTGGTTCTACTGAAACAACTTTACATCCTCTTTCTAAAAGCATAATGCTTAAATTTCCTGTTCCAGCACCTATATCTGCTACAACTATATCTTGCTTACCCCCCCCCACTAAAGTATGAAGCATATCAATGCTTTTTGGTGCATAGTTTGGTCTATAGCTATAAAATTTAGCGTGTTTGGTGTAATCCCATACTTGTTCTACGATTTTTTCCATTATTTTTTCCTTTTTTATTTTTAAACAAGCTTGATGAAAAAAGGAAATTTGTTAAGCTTTTTTAGCCGTCCAAGCTCTTATTTTATAAGAAACTTCTATATCTTGCAAATTTGAAATCTTAGAATCAATCATTTCTAAAATTTCTTTCCATCTTTTTTCACCTGCTTGTGCTTGTATATCGTTTACAGAATGCCAAGCTCCTAAATATCTTTCTTTGCTCCAAATTTCTTTGTAATCACATTCCATAAAAAAGCAGTCCTTAAAGTCCCCAGTGCTAACCAGAACTTCTTCCCATTTTTTAACATTTTGAGTGCCACTGCTCACACGAGTAAGCTCTGGAACAATATGTTTAATTTCCTTTTCAATCTCATCAAAAATGGATCCTTCTACAATGTGGCGAGGATTGTAAATGGCTGTAAAATAGCCATTCCCCCCCCCCCATAATGCGTCTAAATTCAGGCAAAGATTTTAAAGGATTTGTCCAGTGGAAAGAACTAGCCATAATCACCCAATCAGCATTTAAATTTTCTACTCCGGTGTTTTCTCCACTACCTTTTTTCCAAGTAATATTTGAACAATCTTTTGTATAATCAATCCCAATTTCACGCATCGCATCATTTGGCTCAACAGCTGTGATATTGCACTCAAGCATTTTTGCTAATAATTTTGT
Source organism: Campylobacter jejuni (assembly GCF_002179165.1). Taxonomy (GTDB): domain Bacteria; phylum Campylobacterota; class Campylobacteria; order Campylobacterales; family Campylobacteraceae; genus Campylobacter_D; species Campylobacter_D jejuni_B. The sequence goes on along the minus strand of NZ_NFNY01000062.1, from coordinate 2,151 downwards.
TAATTTTCCAGTGCCAGCACCCACTTCTACGATGTTTAAATCTTTTAATTTTTTATTTTCATCATTGATACAACGAGCCAATTTTTCAAGTAAAAATGGACTATAGGCAGGTCTATTATGATAATGTTTCGCAACTTCTGTAAAATCACCTTGTTTCATAAATTTTCCTTTCTTAATTTGTTAAAATTATATCTTTATTTGTTTAATCTAAATTATTGTTTTTGCTATTCTATTTTTTCATAAATATTTCCTTATATGGGTTTTATTTTTTCTTAATCTAACTCTTCACACATTTTTTCAAATTCTTGATAATATTTCCAAGAAGCCACTATATCAGGGCGATGTTGTTTAGTATGAATTATTTCTTTATCCAATATATTTTTTAGTTTTATTCTTAATTCTTTATTTTCTTTTAAATAGTTTAGAATATCTTTTTCTTTAAATAATTTTTGTTGTTCTTGTTTAATTTTTTGCTCAAATATAATCATAAATTTTTCAAAATATTTTTGCACTTTTGACAATAAGAAATTATTGTTTAAAAGTTCATTGTAACTAGTTTTGCTTGTTAAAAATAAAATTTCTTCTTGTATATTGTAGGAATGGTTAATTAGTAATATTTCTTTTATGTTAACTAAATTTTCTTGGTCGCAATATAACATCATTTTTTTAAAAGTTATTATAATTTCAATCTTATTATTTGGGGCAAAGTGGTTGCCGGTATTGTAAAAATCTTTTTTATCTTCGGAATAAATTACAAAAGTTAATGGCAACATATCCATTACCTTTGATACAAAAGGAGTGGTAAAATATTCTTTTAAAGATATTTCAGGATAATTAAATTGTAACTTCTTAGATAAGAGACAAAAGGTTTGATAGCACTTTTCTCCAATTATATCTTTAGTATCTAATGTGATAATTTCTGTGATATTTTTAAAATAATGAATTTTTTGAAAGAGTTTGAAATAATCTTGATTTTCTATAATAGAATCTACTTTTTCGATACTTGGAGCATCCTTCATTTTATAATATTTATTGGTTAATACTTCTTCTTGGGAAAATGTAAAATCAAATTTATTTATATGTTTTTCAATGTGATTTGTTAGGCTTTTGATTCTTTCTATAGGATCTCTTGTTAAAATTAATAAAGGTACAGGATTATCTGCGAGATAGAATATTTTTTTTGTCATCTCTGACCATTGACATGAAAAAATGCTATATTGATTTGATGAGATAAAGATATTATAAGCAATTGTATATTTGTCAGCTTCTGTTTTGCTTGTCCAGTTTCGAGTTATTTTTAGTAATTTAAAGTATAAAAACATTGCCATATGGCCACAACTTCCGCCTGTAATAAAAATAAAATTATACTTTTTTGGTAAAGGCAAATTCATCTCCCAAGCAAGTTCAGCAGGGATATTTTTATAATTAATTACTTCATTTTCATCATTGAGTTTTTTAGGATCCATTAAAGATGGATAAGGATGATTTTCTTTTTTATATTTTTCGTAAAAATCGTTTGATAATAGCCATTCTTCTATAAGAGTAAAATTTTGTATAAAATAATTAAAATTATGAAAAATATTATCAATTATAGCTTTATAATCTTGATGTGTTTTGAGTATGTTTTGAATTTTTTGACATTCTTTTAAAAAGGTTTTTTTATTATTTGTAAGATTGTTAAAAATAGTAGAACTATTTAGACCTAATTCTTCAAAAAATTCTTTAAAAAATTTAAATTCTTTTTTTGCTTTTTTAATATCTTTAAATAAAAATAAATATCCACCTTTATACCAATTTTTATGAGCTTTGATTAAAGCTTCTCCCAAAAGATAAGATAAATGAAATTTGCATTTTAATGCCTCATTATAATCAGGACAAAATTCTAATTTTGGATATTGAAGCGAAGGAAAGACTTGTATGGTTGATTTATAAATTATTTTTTCTTTTTTGTGTTGTTTTGTTATTTGATAAAGCTTTTTAATTAAATGGCAATACCCCCCCCCATTGCATTTATAATTAATCATGGCTTGACCTAATTTATAAGCAAGATGATTTTTTATTCTTTCTACAGCTTGGTTTGGGTTTTGCATAAGATTTTCCTATAATTATTTTTAGGGTTTGATTATATCAAAAAAAAAAAAAAAAAAAATT
>NZ_NFNY01000009.1 GCF_002179165.1 Campylobacter jejuni | reverse complement strand
CTTTTTTTATTTTTTGAAAAATAAAATTGTCTTTAAAATTTAGAGATACTTATTAAGAATAATTTTATATAAATAGTTTTATAATTATTTACAAATAAAAACCTAATAAAGATTATTAGGTTAAAATCATTTTTAAAGGAGAAAATTATGTTGTTATTCAAAAAATTACAAAAGCCTATGCTACTTATGGCATTTTTAGTAGGTATGAGTGCAAATGCACTAAGTGAAGGTAAAGAGTATATCACCCTTCAAACACCAATTGCAAATGCAAATAATTCTGTTATAGAAGTTTTTTCTTATCGTTGTACGCATTGTTATGATCATCATAAATTTAACACTCTTGCAAAAGTGAAAGAAAAATTACCAAATTTAGAATACAAATTCTATCCAGTTGGTTTGGGGGATTATGGAAAGCAAGCAAATGAAATTTTTGCTTATGCGCAAGCAAAAGACAAAGCTGCAAATATAAGCCCTGTGGATAAAAATAGTTTAACACATAAAGCAGCAGATGCTTATTTTAATGCTTATTTTAAGAAAAAGCAAAGATGGGGTGCAGGAAAAGATCCTGAAGCTTTTTATAATGTAGGCTTAAAAGCTATGGGTATTAGCAAGGCAGATTTAGAAGCATTTTTGAAAACCCCAGAAGCAACAGAACTTTTAAAAGCTTATGAGATCGCTAATCCTATTTCTCAAAATTATGGAACTCCAGGTTTTGTAGTAAATGGTAAATATCAAATTATCCCACAAGCCATCACTTCACCCGAAGCTTTGATTAATATAATCGATGAATTAAGTAAAAAATAGGATTTATAATGTCAAGTTGTCCTATTAATAAAATTGCAAGATGGCAAGACTCAAGATTTCCTTGGGTCTTGATGATAGTTGTGACAGTGGGACTTACCTTTATAGCCCACTTTTTATTTCAAGAATATCTTTATATGGAGCCTTGCGAACAATGCGTTTATATCCGCTTTGATATGCTAACCATGGCTTTAGGCGGGCTTATAGTATTGATAAGTCCAAGAAACCATGTGCTTAAAATTTTTGGTTATACATTGGGATTTTATGGAATTTGGTTAGGAATTGAGCATTGTTTAACCTTAAATCATATCCATGAAGTGGTGCATATGGGAAATCCTTTTGCAGGTGTTGATGGATGTCGTGAAATTCCTATTTATCCATTTAATTTACCTTTACATGAGTTAGCTCCAGGTTGGTTTTTACCTACGGGTGAATGTGGAATGGATACTCCTGTAGTCCCTGAAGAAGCTTATAGTACGCTTAATGCTTTTCAAAAGTTTTTCGTGGGAACTCCGCCTGATTTTGAAAATGGGCTTTATAGTAATGGTTGGTATTTAATACCTAAATGGGAATTTTTAAATATGGCAATTTGTTGTCTTTTGGCCTTTTTGGCTTGTTTTGTTGCACTTTTTGCTATGTTTGCTTCTTATGTTTTAGATAAGAGTAGATCAAAAGCAAGATTTGTTACTGCGGTGTTGGTTATTGTTTTTGTTGCATTACTTAAAATTTTGGGCGAACCTGCAGGCGTTCAAAATGCTAATGATAATAATACTAGCGTTACTATGCCAATACAAAATATTGCAAATTAACTCAAAGATACAGCTTAGAGCTGTATCTTAAAAAATTTTATTAAGCTATTTAAGGATAGTTTAAAATAATTTTTAAAAGGATAAATTATGAGACTTAGCAAAACTCTTTGTATGGTACTTTTAGCAGGTTCTACCCTACTCGCTCCAAATGCTTTAATGGCTATCGGTGGTCCAAGTGGTGCAAAGCTTGATTATACTATTAGCGGTAAAATCGGTGAAGTGATTATGAATCCTTATAAAATAGCTCCATTAACTGCGATTATTCGTAATGGGGGTTATGTTTTAAGCGATGCAAGTGTAAGCATAGAACCAAAACCTAATGGACAAGCTTTAAGCTATAAAGTTTCTGATAAGCTTTTAAAAACTCATGCAGGTATTCCTATTTTTGGACTTTATCCAGATTATTATAATACTATTCATGTAAGCTATACAAAAAACGATAATGGCAAGATAGAAAAAGTAAAAGAAACTTATAAGCTTTATGCTCCACCAATTTATAATGAGGTAAGTGGTCTACCGGGACAAAAAGGTGCTATGTTCTCAAGTATAGAGGTTAAAAAAGTCGATAAGGAATTTAAAGACAGACTTTATTTAGTAAATAATTTTCAGCCAAAAAGCGGACAAGGCACAAGAGCGGTTTGGAATAACCCTGCAGGTGGTGCTTTAGAGTGGAATTATCAACCGCAAAATTTCATCATCGATACAACAGGGGATGTCAGATGGTATATGCTTGCTAATCCTATTTTTGATCTGGGAAATGCTTATAATGCCGGTGTTATGATGGGCTTTCAGCAAAATGATGATGGTGCTTTAACTTGGGGCTTTGGACAAAGATATGTAAAATACGATATTATGGGTAGAGAAATCTTTAATCGCCCTTTGCCACTTGGCTATAATGATTTTTCACACTCTTTTGATGTGGCACAAAATGGACATTATTTCTTAAGAGTGGGCTCGTCGAATTATAAACGCCCTGATGGTAAAAATGTTCGCACCGTTAGAGATGTGATTGTAGAGCTTGATAAAGACGGCAATGTGGTCGATGAATTTAGACTTTTTGAAATTTTAGATCCTTATAGAAGCAATGTTTTAAAAGTGCTTGATCAAGGTGCGGTTTGTTTGAATATCGATGCTTCTAAAGCGGGACAAACCATGAGTGCTGAAGAATTAGCTAAAATGGATGAAAGTGATGAATTTGGTGATATAGTAGGCACTGGTGCTGGCAGAAACTGGGCACATGTAAATAGTGTAGATTATGATCCAAGTGATGATAGTATAATCATTTCAAGCCGACATCAAAGTGCTATTATAAAAATAGGTAGAGATAAAAAAGTAAAATGGATACTAGGGGCACATAAAGGCTGGAGTAAAGAATTTCAAAAATACTTATTACAACCTGTAGATAAAAATGGTAAAAAAATCGTTTGTGATGATGATTATAGTAAATGTCCTGGTTATGAAAATGAAGAAGGTGGATTTGACTTTACTTGGACTCAACACACTGCCTTTAGGGTGGATGAAAAATCAGATAAACGCTATATTTATGTAAGTGCTTTTGATAATGGCGATGCTAGAGGTATGGAACAACCTGCATTTCCTACGATGAAATATTCTCGTGCCGTTCTTTATAAAATCGATCAAAAAAATATGAAAGTTGAGCAAATTTGGGAATATGGCAAACAAAGAGGACATGAGTGGTTTTCTCCTGTAACTTCTTTAACCAAATACCAAAAAGATAAAAATTCATTTTTTGTGTATTCTGCGACTGCGGGGGCACAATTTGATCTTTCTACAGGAGCATTTTTAAGCGATCCGAGTCCTTATATAGAAGAGATTAAATATGGCAAAACAGAGCCTTCAGTGGAAATTCAGCTTAAAGACACTACAGGCTATCAGGCTATGCCATTTAGTGTGGAAAAAGCTTTTAATCCTAAAAAATAATTTTTAAAACCCAAGATAAATTTCTTGGGTTATTTATCCTTTTTAAATAAAATCTTTTTTTAAAAAATTAAAATATATAAAAGGATAAATAATGCTTAAAAAAATTGCAAAAAATTTTACTATTTTAGTTTTTTTTGTTACTTTTTCTTTTGCAGATGAAGAGTTTGTCGTTTTGCAAGAACCTTTGCCCTATTCCCAAAATTCTGTCATAGAAGCTTTTTCTTATAAATGTATACATTGTTATAATCATCATAAATTTGATACTTTGGAAAAACTTAAAGATATTTTTCCAACATTGCATTTTAAACTTTATCCTGTAAGTATGATGAATGGAGAATTTGCTAAAGAAATGAATGAACTTTTTGCTTTCGCTAGGTTTAAAGATGAGCAAAACAATAAAGATGCTAGTGATAGAGATGGTTTTTCTTATAAGCTTTCTGATGCCTATTTTACTTCTTATTTTGTAAATAAACAAAGAAAAATTAATAGTATAGATGAATTTTATGATATAGGATTAAAAGCTATGGCTATAAAAAAAGATGAAGTTTTGAAATTTTTACAAACTCCTAAGGCTAAAGAAATTTTAAAAGAATTTCAAAAAGCAAATGACATAGCAAAAACTTATGGCACTCCAGCTTTTGTTGTAAATGGAAAATATCAAATCAATCCTAATAAAATCAATTCCATGCAAGATTTAGAGAATATTGTAAGAAAATTGAGTCAAATGTAAGGCAAGGATTTTCCTTGCCTTGGTGTTATTTTTTAATCATTACACCATAAGGACCATAACGATGTTGTGTAGTTGAAAAACCATCATCATAAGGTCCCACATCCATATCTAAAGGCTTAACTTTTCTATCAGGAAAATCTGCTTCTCTATTTGCTTTGATTGGGCGAGTTTGCGAATTCATATAAGCTGCTACATCGTAAGCTTCTTCAAGTGTTAAATCCGGATTTCCTTGAGGCATATTCGCTTTAATATATGATACTGCTTTTAATAAACGATACATTCCAGCACCAGTATTGTAACTATCCTTTCCCCAAAGTGGTGGGTAAATATAGTAATCTCCAGCGGTATCTTCATTTTTAAGGCCTAAGCCATTTTCTTGGTGACAAACAGCACATTTTTCCATATAAATACTTTGTCCTTTTTTAGGATCGGCAGCCCTTGAGAGATAATCGACTTTTTGCAAACTTTGACCTTCTATATTTGCTCCAACAGGTACACCTTGAGAAAGCCATTGCATATAAGTTACCATTGCTTTCATTTCAGGTGCATTATCTGGCATTCTTTTTCCATTCATAGATCTTTCAAAACAGCCATTGATTCTATCTTGCAAAGTGATGATCTTATCTGCTCTTCCATTATATTGTGGAAATCTTGCCCAAATTCCAACAAAACCAGCTTGATTTGGAACAGTTCCAGCATTAGCATGGCAGCTAGAACAGGAAAGATTATTTCCTGCAAATCTTTTTTTAGGATCTTTGGCTTGAGGTCCTGCATAATATGTGGTTTCATTTAAAATTTTATTACCTAATATAACCATTTGACTATATTTTGAATTTTTTGGTAATTTACTTTCATCGATAGTGCCATCTTCATTCATTGCTTCAGGTAAAACCCATTTTGCTTTAGGCAAATTGATACCTGTTGCACCTTTTTCTTTTTCGAGTTTTTGATCCAGTGCAAAAGCACAACTACCAAGCAACAAAAATGCTAAAACCATAGAAGCTTTTTTCATAGCTTACTCCTTATAAAAAATTTAACTGCACCTTAAGAATACAAATTTTTTAACAAAAAGTCAATAAAATAAACTGATATTAATATAAAAAAATCATTCTACTTAAAATAATATTTATAAAAAACTTTTTTAAAACTAAAAAATTAATCTAAAAATAAAGTTTTTTTAAGTACAATTTCAAACTGCAATATTTTTAGAAGGTTATTTTTAATGAAGAATTTAAGCGTTCAAGAAAAAAAAGATTTAGATACTTGTGTGTTTCAAGCACTTGGGAAGAATGATTCTAAGGGTATATTTTCTTTCATTACTATATTTATTGCCAAAATTAAAGCTTATTTTTATTCTAAATAATACCAATTAAAATCAGTTCTTGTATAAGAAAGATCTTTAAAAGAAGGCGATTGGATAAACAATTTACATTTTTTATCTAAATTTTCTATTCCATATATTCTCATCGCCATTCTTGAGTTATGTTTTGCAAGTTCTATGCCTACACAAGCTTGTTCATTAATTTTATAAAGTAAGGTTCCGCCTTTTTTTTCGTCTATATTTAAAATACTTAAATTTGGATTTTTACTCATATCTTTAACATCTTTACTGAAAGAATAATGCAATTTGTAATATATCATAATATCTTGCATAGTATTTTTTAAATTTCGTAAATTTTCATCTACAAATTTTCCATTATTATTATAAAGATCCAAAAATTCTTTATTTAAAAAAGCTTTGAAATTTTCATCATTTTCAAATTTTTGACAAGCATTATAACTTTTTATAATCCTCACTTTTTTTGCTTCGATTAAAATTTCAAGGCAGTCTTCATTGTCTTTTAAAAAACGGACTAATTTTACTTCTTGAATTTTAAAATCTTTATTTGGTTTTTTTTCATAAGCAAAATCACTAAAGTTTTCATAAATATTAGCCAGTGCTAAAGTGCTAATACTAAGCAGAAAAAAAATCTTTTTCATATAAAGAATTCTTTATGTTTGTTTTTTAAAAACTCTACTACCTCTAAAATTTCATCAACCCCTTCTTTGTTGGAATTTGCCAATACATCATCAATATTATCTATGTAAGCTTCTATAGCAACTTCTAGTTTTTCTCTTTTGACTCCAGCGTATAAAAGCATAGCTTCTAAAACTATACTAAGTTCATATCTTAAATCTTCTAATTCATCTTTTAGATTTTTATTGTGAAACTGCGACATCAGAAATTTCCTTTTTTGCTTCCTTGTTTTTAATCAAATCAATAATTTGTGCTTTGATGTAATTATAATTTGCACTATCTTTATAGGCTGTAAAAAGTCCCCCGCTGGCATTTTTATGCCCTCCTCCACCGACTAATTTTTTAGCCATTAAGCTTACATCAACTTTACCATTTGCACGAAAACTTAGAGTTTTCCTAGAGCTAACATCAATAAAAAAATCATAATCAGGATTTTTAACTAAAAAATCATTTCCAATTACTGAAGTATTGCCTACATTTGAAGTTAAAATTCCTTTATGTCCTTCATACTCTATGCTAAATTCATCTTTAAATTCGCTGAGTTTTTCTACCACAAAACAAGAGATTAGATTAGAAAGAGTATCATCGTCATGCTTAATAAAAAAATCTTTTTTGATAAAATGCGTAGCATTATCAAGCAAAACGTGTGAATTTTCTTTGTCTATAAATTTTCTAGCTCTTTCTAATAAAAAGAACATATAATAAACTTGCTCTTCTTTAAACATCACGCGATTGATTTCTTTTGCATTGGCAATTAATCCCAAAAAGACTTTTCCAAGCTCGAAATTTTTATCTTCATTTAGCCAAATATCTACCGCATTAACCACATTGACTAATTTTGAAAGCTCTAAATTTACATTGCAAATTTTAGAAAAAAAATCATAAACAATTTTTGTAGCACATCTTTTGGTATCTAGCAAATACCAATCATATTTTTTTGCACATTCTTCGCCGCTTTGGTGATGATCAAGCAAAAAGATTTTAATATTTTTTTCTTTACAAATTTTATCAAATTCTTCGCATTGACTTAAGGTTAAATTTAAATCTGTGATTAAAACAATAGCTTTCCCAAAATTATTATCTTTTTCTATATCGCTTAAAATGGTATTAAAATTTTCATTGATTTCTTTTCCATAATTGGAATTATAAAATTTTACATTTTTAAAATAAAAATTCACTACAAATTGACAAGCATAGCCATCAAGATCTGTATGTGAAAGATGATAAATTTTCATTATTTTCCTTAAAGTTCTATTCTTACAATACCTTCAGTATTGAAGTTTGTATTTTCTGCAATTTCTGCAAAACTTAAAACCACTATATTAATACTAAAATTATAACAAATATCAGCAATAAATTTTCTAAGTTGTGGTTCAACGCAAAGTATAAAAGGCTTGATACGCCCATTAGCTACCGCGGCAACTTCAGCTCTTAAAGTATCCACCAAAGTGCCAGTTTGTGCCACGCTTAAAGGCAGATGATAACTTCCGTCTCTAAATTGCACATTTTCCATTAAAACAGCCGAACTTGCGGAATCTAAAATGAAAATATCCAAATTTCCTTTTTCATCTAAATACATATTAGTAATCATTCTGGCCAAAGATGCTCTTACATGTTCGATAATCATATCAAAACTTTTGCTTACTTCGGCAATATCACTGACAGATTCTAAAATTGTTAGCATATCTTTAATTGGAATATTGTGTTTGAGTAAGTCTTTAAGAATTTTTTGGATAAGACTTACAGGAGCAACCCCTAAGGCACCTTCTACAATAATCGGATAATCATTTTTAACCTTATCAAGAAGATTTTGCACTTCTTGACGCGTAAGAAGTTCGCTAGCGTGTGCTTTGATAAGCTCACTCATATGAGTTGAAATCACACTTGCAGGATCAATAACTATATAACCATTTAAAGTCGCTTCATCTTTTAAATTTGCATCGATCCAAAGTGCATCAGAATTAAAAGCAGGTTCTTTTGTGGCAATACCTTCGATTTCTTCCGTGATAAAGCCACTATCCATAGCTAAATATTTATCAGGATAAATTTCAGCACTTGCTATAGAAACACCTTTTAATTTAAAGCTATATTCATTTGGCTTAAGTCTTAAGTTATCTCTGATTCTGATTTTTGGCATTAAAAATCCTAAGCTTTCCGCTATACTTCTTCTCATAGAACGAATTCTTTCGGTTAATTCGCTTTCGGCAAGTTTGATAAGGCCGTAGCCAAGTTCAAGTTCAAGAATTTCAACCTTAAGTATATCATTGATTTTATGCTCTTCTTCTTTAATGATTTCTTCTTCGCTTTTTTTAGCAGGAACAGGAGCTGCACCACCAGCATTTCCTGCAGCAGCATTTGCCCCACTTGCTTTTGCTTTTTTTGGAGCACTGACTTCGATTTTACCTTCTTTAACTTGCTTAGTAAGATATCCAAGTCCTAAAAATACAAAAGCCATAAAACCAAGCGATAAATGTGGCAAACCAGGCACAAGAGCAAAAATAAAAAGAACAAAACCCACGATTAAAAGTGTGCGGTATTCGCTTAAAAGTTGAGTGAGTGTTCCTTCAGCAAAATTTTCTTCATCTTTACTAGCACGCGTAATAATAATCGCAGTAGCTGTTGAAGTAATAAGACCAGGAATTTGAGATACAAGTCCATCGCCTATAGTAAGAATGGTATAAGTAGAAGCCGCATCGCTTAAAGGCATATCGTGTTGAAAAGAACCGATTAAAAATCCACCTATAATATTGATAATAGTAATGATAATACCTGCAACTGCATCACCTTTAATGAATTTAGACGATCCATCCATTGCGCCATAGAAATTTGCTTCAGCAATGATTTCTTGGCGTCTTGCTCTTGCGGTTTGCTCATCAATAAGTCCTGCATTCAAATCCGCATCAATAGCCATTTGCTTACCAGGCATAGCATCAAGCGTGAATCTTGCTTGAACTTCAGAAACCCTTGTGCTACCTTTGGTTACAACCATGAAATTGATTAAAACCAAAATACAAAATACGATTACACCAATAACCATATTTCCACCCACGACAAATTCCCCAAAAGAAGCGATGATTTCGCTTACTGCTTCAGGCCCATTTTGCCCTTCACTTAAAATCATTCTTGTAGTTGCGATATTTAAAGAAAGTCTAAAAAGTGTGATAATAAGAATTAAAGTTGGAAAAGTGGTCAAGTCTGTCGGTTTTGGAATATAAATAGAAATTAAAATAATTAAAACCGATAAAGCTATACTTAAGGCCAAAAAAAAGTCCAAAACAGGACTCGGTAAAGGAACAATAATAATAGCCAAAATACATACTATAAAACCAACTATAGTAAGGCTTTTTGCTTTTAATACTGGACCAATTAAAGGACCCAAAAAAGGAAATACAAGATCAACTATTTTATTTTTTGCCATTATTTTTCATAATATCCGCTAAAGTAATAGAGTCTAAAAATTCATCCACTTTATTTTGTAAATTTATAAGCATAGGTAAAAGAGTGCAATTTTCTTCTTTGTGATTTGGACACACTCCGCCACTGCAGTCAAAAACGCTAACATCTTTTTTTTCTGCACTATTTACAATTTCTTTTATGCTATATTCATCAGGTTTTTTTATAAGAGCAAAACCACCTTTAGCTCCCTTAAAGGACTTTAGCAAGCCGTCTTTTGCTAAAGTTTGTAGAATTTTAGCTAAAAAACTTTTAGGAATATTAAGCTCAAGTGCCAAAGAATCCACATCTTGTGAATTTTCTTTTTGAGCAATGCAAATTAAAGAAAGTAAAGCATATTCGCTAGCTTTGGTAAATAGCACAATATCTCCTTTATTAATACAAAAATAGTTCTAATTATAATAAAAAAATCTTAGAAAATGGCTTAAATTTTGTATAACTTGGGTCTTAAAATATAAATTTCAGCTTGTTTTTTGGTTTATTTGCTATAATCTGAGTTTTTAAACTACCAATCAGGAGGTCTATGATGGCTTTGGATTCGGCTAAAAAAGCAGAAATTGTTGCGAAATTCGCTAGAAAAGCGGGCGATACAGGCTCGACGGAAGTTCAAGTGGCACTTTTAAGTGCAAGAATTGCAGAACTTACAGAACACTTGAAAATTTATAAAAAGGATTTTTCTTCTAGATTAGGACTTTTAAAACTAGTTGGTCAAAGAAAAAGACTTTTGGCTTATCTTAAAAGAAAAAATTATAATTCTTATAGCAAATTGATTGCGGAATTAAATCTTAGAGATAAATAATCTTGTAAGCCCTTGTGAAAAAGGGCTCTTTATTCTAAATAAATCCCAAATTTATATTTCAAAATTTAGTTTTTAAATACCTAAAGACTTAATCTCGGTTTCTATATTTTAGTTATTTTTTGAAATTTCGTGTGTAATTACTTGAAAATTAAAACAAGCGATTAAATACTATTCTGATTTTTGATTTTAAATTTTTTATATCCCAAAAAATTTTAATTATAATAAAATATTATTTTTAGGATGATTGTATAAAAAATTAAAAACAACAAAGTAAATTTATGAAGTTTATTAAAAAATATTTTTAGTAAGATTGTTTTCTTAGGTTAAATATTTAATTAAGTTTCTATATTTAGAAGCTAATTTGTATGATAAATTTATCATTTTTGTATAATTATTTGATTTTTCATTTGAATTTTTCTAAATTAAATATACTGCGATCTCATTTTTATCTAAATGAGATCGTATACATTGAAAATTAATTGCTAATTTTTTATAAAATCTTTTTTTGCTATTTTACAATTTAAATCAATTTTTATTCTTAAAAATAAATTGGTTTATTCTAATTATAAAATTTCTCTTTGTCCTTTAGAATTTGGTTCGCTAAGTACCCCACTTTCGGTTAATTGATCGATAATGTTTGCCGCACGATTGTATCCGATATTTAATTTTCTTTGCAAATAGGAAATACTTGTTTTGCCATCACTTAATATTACGCGTTTGGCATCTTCGTAAAGTTCATCATATTCGCCATTATTTATGCTTTCATTACTTGTTACACCCATACTTTGTTGATCTTTTAAAAAGCTTTCATCATATTCTACAGCTTGTTGATCTTTTAGAAAATCTACAATTTTTTCTATTTCAAATTCACTAGCAAATGGTGCATGCAAACGCACAATAGAGCTGGTTCCTGGAGGGGTAAATAAACAATCGCCCCTACCTAATAAACTTTCAGCTCCCATAGCATCTAAGATAACTTTAGAGTCAATTTTTTGACCTACCTTATAAGAAATTCTACTCGGTAAATTTGCTTTAATAAGCCCTGTTACAACATCAACTGATGGGCGTTGTGTGGCCACAATTAAATGAATTCCACTTGCTCTTGCCATTTGTGCTAAACGACCTATATAAAATTCCACATCTTTTCCTGCAGTCATCATCAAATCAGCTAATTCATCGATAATAACTACAATAAATGGCAATTCTTCTCCGCCAAGCTCTTTTATTTTTTCATTGTAGTTTTCTATATTTTTAGTTTTTGCTTCAGCCATTAAACGATAGCGTCTTTCCATTTCTGCAACCATATTTGAAAGTGCATTAACTGCTTTTTTGGGATCTGTAATCACCGGTGTTAAAAGATGTGGAATATCATTATAGATACTGAACTCAAGCATTTTTGGATCTATCATCATCAAACGCAAAGTTTTAGGAGAATTGCGATATAAAAGACTTAAAAGCATAGAATTTATCCCTACGCTTTTTCCGCTTCCTGTTGTTCCTGCAATCAACAAATGCGGAAGTTTTTTAAGATCGGTTACAAAAGCATTTCCTACTATATCTTTACCCAAGGCTATAGTTAAAGGGCTTTTTGAATTTTTAAAAATTTCGCTTTGTAAAATTTCTCGCAAATAAATGGTTTGAATTTCATCATTTGGGACTTCTATACCCACTACATCTTTTCCAGGAATAGGTGCTTGGATACGGATTGATTTTGCCATCAAAGCCATAGTTAAATCATCTTGTAAATTTAAGATACGACTTACCTTTACATCAGCACTCGGGCGAAATTCAAAAGTAGTTACTACAGGTCCTACATAGGTACTTATAACATCTCCACCTATTTTAAAGCGACGCAATTTTTCAAGTAAATTATAAATTTTTTTATCAATTTCGCTTTCGTTAATTTCTTGCTTGTTTTGGCTGGGATTTGTTAAAAACTCAAGTGGTGGAAGTTCAAAATCTTTTGGTTTTTCCATTTCACCCTGCTCTATTTCTTTAAGTAAGGCCTTGTTAAGCTCTATTTCTTTAGCTAGCACTGCTTTTTGTCTGATAAATTCTTGTTCTTCTTGCTCTTGTGAAATGGACTTAAATTTTTCTTCTATAATTTCATTTTGACTGATTGTATTTGCTTGCTCTTTGGTTTCGCTTTTTTCTTCATTCAAAATTTCCAATTCTTCTATTTTTATAACAGGAGTCGGTTCTATATAAGGATGCTCTAATTCTTCCACTATAGGCATAAAATCATTAGTGTTTTCGTTTGTTTTTTCTGTTTTTTTGTAATCAAAATCATCTTCGTTAAAATCTAAAATTTCAATTTCGCTTGTTTTTTCCAACGCTTCTGGCGTGGAATGTATTTGTGTGTTTTCTGTTTTTAGTTCTTCTTGTTGAACGCTTGGAGTTGTTTTTGTAGTATTGAAATTATATTTATTTCCCTGTATGATGTGGTTTAAGTCTAACTCTAAATTGTCATTTTTTTCCAATTCTTTAATTTCTTCTTGGACTTTAGTTTCTAAAAGTTCATTTTGATATGCTTTGTATTCTTGCTCTAATTTAGCTTTTTGTATCAAATTTTCTCTAAGTTCTAATTCTTTGCTAAAAATTTTTGGTTTTATCTCTTGTTTTGGCATAGAAATTTCAATATTTTTTCTTTTATAACTAGGCTCATCTAAATTTTTAGAAGTATCAATTTGTTTGATTTCTTCAAGTTTTTTGGGTTTTAAAAAACGCTCTGGGATCATATCTACCTCTTCTTCTGAAATAAAATTAAATTCTTCATCAAGATTAATACTTGATCTGCTTGCTTTTTGGGCAAAATTTCTTACTTGCTGTGAATTTTCATAAACAAAACTTTTAGCTTCTTTAAAGCTTTGTTTATCAATTTCTATTTTGTCATCTAAAATTTGATTTTTGAGTTTTTCAAATTTTTCTTTTGCTGTAATGATTGAATTTTTACTTGCATTAATATTGTGATATTTTACTAATTCTTCTATTGAATTTAAATTAGAATCATTTGATTTATCTTGTTGTGTACGGTTTTTATTATCAATTATAGGTGCCAAAGGTTCTATTTTTTCAAGATCTTCCTTGTCATTTTCACCACCAAAAACTTTCATCAAAAGTATTTTTAATGCATTTTCTACCTTTAATAAGTGATTAAAATTAAGTTCAATTTTAAAAAGTTCTTTGCTTATTTTTGGAAATAATAAAATAAATGAAAAAAATAAAAGCAAAAGTGCAAAAATACCACTTCCAGTATGCCCTAAAATTGCCGAAAAAACCATATAAAAAAAATTCGATACATAGCCAAAATTCGGATAAAAAACTGCAAATAAAAGCAGAGTTGAGAAAAAAGCAAACCCTATACCAAAAAGCTCACGACGAGTAAAATTATCTAATTTGTATTTTCTTTTATAATAAAAATAATTAAAGATAAACAAGAAAAAAGGGTAATAATAGCCAAATTCTCCAAATAAAAACAAATTTGCCTTAAAGATCCAACTACCCATACTAGGGGCTAACATACAAAGACATAAATAAAAAATGGCAAAAGTAGAAATAGTAAAAATGGCTTCTTTATTAATGATTTTTTCCTTAAAAATATTTTTAAAGAAGCCATTATAGCATATATTTTTTTACATATAATTTAATAGACTAAGTTGGGTAATGGTTGTGCTAGCTTTTAAAGATGCTTGGTAGGCAAGCTGAGTTTGCATTAAATTAATCATTGCTTCTCCATAATCTACATCAATCACATTAGATTTAATGCTTTGCACATTGACACTTAAAAAGCTAACACGAGTATTTACTCCTTCTATAGTGTTATGATAAGCACCCATTGTGGTGTTTAGTTTGCTCACATGATCGGCTAAATGATCAAGTCTTTCTAAGGCTCCTTGAATACCTGTATTTCTTGGATTTTCGCTTTCTGAATTGGCTCTCATATCTCCGCTTAAAACAGCATCTATCATAGAATCAAGATCTTTGATGATATCAACATTTGGCTCATCTATAGTTAAAGAATTGTTCGCACTAAAATTGAAATTTGGACCATTTTCCACAGAAGCTGTTGTGGTAAATGGAGGTTGTGGAAAATGTCCACTTCTTGAGTCACTAAGAGAAATTTCTATATTGGTTCCTGATGAAAGCTTATCGGTTACGCTTATGCGTCCTTTATAATCCATACTCACATCGACGGTTGCATTTGAATCTTTCATAAGTTGTTGCATATTTTGATAATCTGCTGCATTTACTTTTCCATTGGTTGGATTAATGCTTGCAGTAGGAACTTTATCGGCTGCAAACATTCCTATAATATCGTTAATTTGTCCATAGGTGATATCATTTGATCCAGTAACGACTCCACTATTGCCTGTTGCAGGATCTGTGTGCATAATAGGAAAACTAATAGTTTGTCCAGGATTTTGTGGATCTGGAAAACTTACAGTCGAGTTTTCTAAATTAATAGTCACATCATAAGTATTTCCCCCTTTGGAATTGACTTTTAAATTTAAAGTAGTGCCGTTTAAACTATCTCCTGCCATTACTTCACTAAGCTTTGTGGATTCTGTAGCGTAGGCATTGCTTCCTTTAATCACTTGGGAAATATTTCCATAAACCGTGTTTCCATTTTTTTCAAAATAGACATTATCATAATCAGCCCCATTAGCTACATTCCCATCCGAATCTGTCATTTTGCTTTTGATAAAATCAGTTTGTTTTAAATCGATTTCAAAATCTTGCCCATTAATTTGTATGGTTACTGGACTATTTAAATTAGTAATATCTCCATTACTAGGAGCTGCGGTGGCTGCTTGCATTACTCTGTTTGTAACCTCATCCATTGAAATGCCTTCATCTTCTGCAGCTTTAATGATATTTGTTAATTCTGTTTTATCATCAGCTTGTGGCGTAAAAGCTACAGCGTGAAAATCAAGCTTATTATTACCTTGTTTTAAATCAGTGATTTGAATTTGACCGCTATCGTTTATACTCACTTCGACAACTTTATTATTTGGAGTATTTCCATATAAGGTTCCGATATTTTCCATTACATCTTCTAGAGTATCTTCAGGCTTTACAAGCACTGCACTTTTAAAGCTTGTTCCATCAGGTCTTGTGCCTTGAACATAAAGAGTTGTAGGAGGAAAATTTAACTTTTCCTCATCATATTCAAAATCTTTATCAGGATCTAAACCATCATCTTTCACATAGCCTTGTCCGATGAGTTGTTGCCATTTAGAATCACCTGTAAGGTATTTTGTTTTATCTGGATTTTGTGTTAAATTCCAACGATTATCTGTAAAGCTAACATTAGTGCTTATTTGTTTGTTATAGTCACCATCTGCTTTAAAAAACAAATCCCAACCAGGGATATTATAAGGACTTTCCGTACCAGAACCTGTAACTACATTGATATTATTTTTATCTCCGTAATAATTTCCATTGGAATCAAAAGGTTTATTATTAACTTGAGAACCTGAAAAAAGATATTGTCCATTGACACTTGTATTTGCAAGCTGGACTATGCTTTCTTTAATGCGTTCTAACTCTTTTGCTATAGCTTCTCTTGAAGTTTGAGAATTGCTATCGCTTGCAGCTTGTGTGACTTTAACCTTAAATTCTTCAAGAAGCTTAACCATATCTTGCAAAGCTTTCATACTATTTTGTGTCATTTCCTTAGCCGAATTTGTGGCTTGTTTGACTTGTTCTAAGGTTTTAATTTCGTATTCTAATCTTGTGTTGTCTATGTATTTGCTTGAATCTTCGTAAGAATTTTGTATTTGAAGCCCTGAAGCTAATTGTTGTGAGATTTTATATAAGGCACTTTGCCCACCCATTGAAGTATTTAGAGAATTGGTAAAATTTAGTTTATTGGTAACTCTCATTTTTGTCCTTTAAATTATGGAAATTAAAATCTTTTCAAATATTGCTAAAATACAACAAGCAATAAGTGTTCCAAGATTAATCAAAAAGTATTTTTTTGAAGTTCGACCTAGTAAGAGAATATTAATCAAAAGATGAAAATTATAAAATATGACAAAACTTGTTTTAGTCTCTTTTTAAATTTCTTTATGATAAAATAGTCCTTTATCAAATAATGAAATTTTAAAGTTTTGTTGAGTTTTTTAATGATAAAATATACTACATTTAGGAATTTAAAAAGAGACTAAAATAAAGAGTTTGCAGGACTCTGCGGGGTTACAATCCCCTAAAACTGTAATTGAATAATTTCTTAATTAAAAGTTGTAAAAAGTTTATCAAAATTTGACTATTTTTCTTTGCTTTATATTAATTTTTACTTCAATAAATTTAGGGTTAAAAATCATTTTATAATTTATTTTTACAATATCTTAGTAAAAAATAACAGTAAAATAAAATAAGTTTAAAATATTTTATTGCAGATCTTTAATGGTGCCCGAGGTCGGACTCGAACCGACACAAGGTTGCCCTTACCAGATTTTGAGTCTGGCGCGTCTACCAGTTTCACCACTCGGGCTAAAAAGATTAAATTATACTTTTTTTAGTCTAAAAAATACTTTAAAAATATGATTTTTATCTTTAAAATTTTTAATTTTATTGCGAGAAATATGTAGCGCTTTTAAAAAGTTAAATTTATTTAAAAATAATACTAAAATTTGATAACTTTAAATTTATGCTATTAAAAATAAAATGTAAAGATTGTAACACTACAAGTATAGAAAGCTTAAAAATTTACAAAAATGAAATTTTATAAAAATTCGATCAAAATTCAAAAGCCGAAAAATTAGGAAAAATAAACAATTATTAAGATTTTGGAGTAAAGATTGATAAATTGCTACACTAAAATGCTAAAGATTTTTTAGTCTTTAGCATTATCGTCGTGGATATATTTTTCATTATTTTCTAAGGTATCAACAAAACGTCCTATTCTTTCCCAGCGAACATTATTATTTTCATCCCAAGAAAAATATACAAACCAAGGCTTACCTACAATTAAACGATAAGGCACGCTACCCCAAAAACGACTATCATTAGAATCATCGCGATTATCGCCCATCATAAAATACTCATCTTCAGGCACATCAAAAACATAGGCATTACCACCGCTAAATCCTGTGTGATTTCCAAGTTCTTTGATTAAAATTGGCGACATTGCAAATTTATCTATACTAAGATAGCGTAAAATATCGTTTTCTATATTTTTTTGAGGAATATAATGGATTCCTTTTTGCTTGTAAGGTTCTTTTACATAGAGTTTTCCCTCAAGGGTTATAAGATCATTTGGATAGTTTTTTTTCATAAATTCATCGCCTTCATGCATTCTTACATAAAGGGCTTTGTTTGCATAAATAATCCTATCTCCGCCGACCCCTACGCAACGCTTAACAAAATGCTCTTTTTCATTTTCAGGATTTCTAAAAACCACTATATCGCCTCTTTGTGGTCCTTTTCCGCTGATTAGATGTCCATTTTTATTAAAATCAGGTAAAACTGGAATTTCAAGCCAAGGAATATGCGGAGTCGGGATTCCATAGCTGTATTTTTTAACAAATAAAAAATCTCCAACAAGTAAAGTATTTTTCATGGATCCAGAAGGTATAACAAAGGCTTGAATAAAGAAAAAGATAACTAAAAGAACAATAACAATTGTTCCAGTCCAAGATTGCGAAAAATGATAAAGTTTTTTAAAAAAATTCATAGAATATTCCTAATTGTTTAATTTATTTTTGGCTGATTTAAAAGTATTTTCTAAAAGCATTGCTATTGTCATAGGCCCTACTCCACCAGGGACAGGAGTGATATAGCTTGCTTTTTTTGAAACTTTATCAAAATCCACATCTCCAACAATTTTACCATCATCAAGACGATTGATTCCTACATCAACAATAATAGCCCCATCTTTAACCATATCTTCACGCAAAAGATTAACACAACCTGCCGCTACTATAATTAAATCTGCCTTTTTTGTATATAAATTTAAATCTTTTGTTTTGATATGACATATACTCACACTAGCACCAGCATTTAAAAGCATGGTTGCCATAGGTCTGCCTACGATATTTGAAGCACCAATAATAACGCTATCAAGTCCTTCAAGTTTTATTTCATAGGCTTTTAAAAGTTTCATAATGCCTAGCGGAGTACAAGGTAAAAATCCACTTTCTAAACCTAAATTTAAATATCCTACATTGATAGGATGAAAACCATCGACATCTTTAGAGCTTGAAATACTTTCAAGAATTAAATCTTTGCTGATATGTTGGGGTAAAGGAAGTTGGACTAAAATTCCATGCACGCTATCGTCATAATTTAAAGTATTAATAAGGGCTAAAAGTTCATTTTGTGTAGTATTTTCATCTAGATGATATACCAAAGATTTTATCCCACATTCTTCACAAGCTTTTGCTTTAGATTTTACATAAGTGGCGCTTGCTGGGTTATTGCCTATTAATATTACTGCAAGACAAGCTTGTATACCTTTACTATTTAAAAATTTATTTTTTTCTTTGAGTTCTTCTTTGATTTTTGCACTTAGGGCTTTACCATCAAGTAAAGTCATTTTTTTCCTTTGTAAATTTATCGCTTTTTTAAAGTAAAAATTGTATCATATTAAAACTTCATTAACAAGGTAGAATTTTGAGAGGTATTTTAATTATTTTATTATGGGTTTTAAATTTATCGGCTTCTGATTTTATTACACTTAAAGAATATTCTAAAATGTTATATGAAAATCCTAGAGGCATTAGTTGCAAAGAATGTCACGGCATAGATGGAAGTGAGCAAATTCTAGGATATTATATAAAAAAAGGGGTTAAAACACCTTATAAAATTCCTAGTATTCAAAATTTAAGTTTTGAAGAATTTAAAAATTCTCTCAAGCAAAGTAAAGATTCAAAATCAATTATGCCAAATTATTCATTAACCGATAATGAAATTATAACTTTATATAATTATATTAAGCAATTCACTAAGGAGAAAAAATGACAAATCAAAAAGCTTTTAAAGAAGCAAGTAATTTTATAGCAGGTGGTGTTAATTCACCCGTGCGTGCCTTTGCTAATGTGCAAGGTGAGCCTAAATTTATTTCGCACGGCAAGGGAGCATATATTTTTGATATTGAAGGAAATTCTTATATTGATTATGTGCAAAGTTGGGGACCATTACTTTTTGGACATTGCGACAAAGATATTCAAAAGGCTTGTCAAAATGCATTAAAAAAAGGTTCAAGCTTTGGAGCGCCTACTCTACTAGAAACTCAATTGGCTAAACTTGTATTAGAAGATTTTCCACATTTGGATAAGATTCGTTTTGTCAGTAGTGGTACAGAAGCGACTATGAGTGCCATTCGTCTTGCTAGAGGCTTTACTAAAAGAGATAAAATTTTAAAATTTGAAGGATGTTATCATGGGCATTCTGATTCTTTGCTTGTGAGTGCTGGAAGTGGTGCAGCTACTTTTAACACTCCTAGTTCTTTGGGTGTATTAGCTGATTTGGCTAAGCATACTTTAGTGGCAACTTATAATGATATAGAAAATGTTAAAGAGCTTTTTGAAAAAAATAAAGATATTGCTTGTGTTATTATTGAACCAATAGCAGGAAATATGGGTTTAGTTCCTGCTAAGCAAGAATTTTTACAAGAATTAGCTAAAATTTGCAAAGCAAATAATACCTTACTTATTTTCGATGAAGTAATGAGTGGATATAGAGCATCATATCTTGGATCTTATAGGATCAATCACATTAAAGCAGATATTGTAACTTTTGGCAAGGTTATAGGTGGAGGTTTACCTGCTGCGGCTTTTGCTGCAAGAGCCGAAATTATGGATATTTTAAGCCCTTTAGGTGGAGTTTATCAAGCAGGAACATTAAGCGGAAATCCTTTGGCAATGGCAGCAGGTATTGCAAGCATTTCTAAGGCAAAAAAGAAAAAAGATTTTTATATAAATCTTGAAAAGCTTGCAAAAAAACTTACAAACGGAATGAAAAAGTTAGCTAATGAAAAAGGTATTGCTTTGCAAACTTCTTATATAGGCTCAATGTTTGGATATTTTTTTACAAAAGATGCAGTGTTTAATTATCAAGATGCTTTAAAATCCGATCTAAAACTTTTTTCAAAATTTCACAAAAATATGCTTAATAAAGGTATTTATTTAGCACCTTCGCAATTTGAAACAGGATTTATTTGTGCTAAAATGAATAATAAAATCATTGATACTACCTTAGAAGCTGTAAGGGAAAGTTTTAAAAAAATATGAGCGAAAATTTAAAAAAAGATCAAAATAAAAGACAAAAAATCATTAAAAAAACCATAGAAGCAGCCGATGGACTAAGTCTTGGTATTTCTATGGTAGTGGCGATTTTATTGGGTATAGGTATAGGCTATTTGCTAAAAACTTTTACCCCCTATCCTTGGCTTTTTTGGCTTGGAGTTTTTTGGGGTATAGCGGCTGCAATACTTAATGTATATAAAGCTTATAAAATGCAAGTAAAAAGCTATGAAGAATTTGAAGAAAGAGATAAAATTATTGAAGAAAAAATTCAACAAGAGAAAAATAATTAATGGAGTATAAAAAAGCCTTTTTTGTTATTATTGTCAGTGTGCATTTGCTTACTTATTTGTCATTTCTTTTTTTAAATGCTTTTAATTTAAGTAAAATCTCTAGTTTTGAAATCGCTTTTTTTAGTATTCTGTTTATAATTTTTAGCTCTTATTTAAAATACAAAAAAAGCATAATCACTCAAGCAAAAAAATATAAAAATGAATTAAAAAGCTTCCCTTTAATTTTTTTGAAAAAATGCCAAAAAATTTCAAAAGATATTAAATTTGTAGTTATTAAAGACGATTTAGAATTGAAATTAAAAGATAAAATTTATTTTTTTGCAAGTTTTTTTAGTTTATTGAAATTATTTGCTTATGGGGTTTTAGTTGCGGGTTTTTTATTTTTGCACCGACAAAATTTACTTGATGTTTTTGCGTATTTGTGCGGAATTTCTTCCTTGCTTGTTAGTGTTTTTATTTTCATTTTGTATATAAGATATGAGTCCAAAAAAAATTATTAAATCCATGACAGCACTTTTTGCTAGTATGGCATTTTTATTTGCTGGCAATGCTTTAATAGTAAGCTCCATTGGGGTAATTCTTAAAGAAAAAGGAGAAAGCTCTCTAGCGGTCGGTTTTATCAGTTCTTGCTTTTTTATCGGAGCAATGCTTGGCACTATTAGTGCTCATAAAATCATTTCTCGCATAGGACATATAAGATCTTTTGGGCTTTTTGGATCTGTTTTTGGAATTTCTGCCATGCTTCATACTATAAGCGAAAGCTTAATTTTTTGGGCAATTTTAAGACTTATTATGGGAATTTGTTATTACGGGCTTTTAATGGTTATAGAATCTTGGCTTAATGAAAAAAGTAAAAATGCCATCCGTTCTCGGATTTTGGGTTTTTATGAAATCGTTTTTTATCTCTCCTTTGGTGCTGGTATTTTAATCATATATTTGGATTTAAGCAATCATAATATTTTTATTTTAAGTGCTGCTTTAATTTTGTTTTCATCTTTACCTTTAAATTTGATTAAGATTAAAGAACCCATGTTGCCTACTCCAAGCCCTATTTCCATACCTAAAATTTTTAATATCGCCCCTTTGGCTATTGCGACAAGTTTTATAGCCGGAATGCTTATTAATGGATTTTTTTCTATGTCATCGGTTTTCATACTTTTGCAAGGTTTTGATGCTAAAGTGGTTTCATATTTTATTTTTTGTGGCATTTTGGGAGGTTTTTTTGCTCAAACTATTATAGGAACTATTTCTGATAAAATGGGTCGCAAATTTGCAATCATTACTTGTGCTAGCATAGCCTTTTTTGCTATGTTGCTTTTTGCATTTTTTAAACTTCATTTGTATTTTCAATATTTTTTAGCCATTTTGCTTGGTGTTGGTATATTTTGTCTTTATGCCTTGGCTTTAGCAAGGGCAAATGATGTATTGGGCGATAAAAGCAAGAGTGTAGAGCTTGGTCGCGGTGTGCTTTTTTGCTATTCATTAGGTTCTTTGTTCGGGCCTTTGATTTTAGGCTTTTTAATGGAATATTTTCAAATAAAAGGCTTTGTGTATTTTTATATATTTTGTCTTGGGTTTTTAATTCTTTTTGCTATTAATAAACCTAATATTTTAAGTAAAAAATTTAAGAAAAAACCGGGAAATATGGTGATTTTTGATGATTAATACTCAACTTACAAGCCAAATTGCAAATGCACAAAAAAATGATATAAAAACCGATAATGCACCCATTAAGGATAAATTAAATCTTAAAGATAATCCAAAAGAAGCTTTATCTCAAGCCTTAAAACAAAATTTGGGTTTAAGTAAAGATGCAAGTAGTGAAGAAATTTTAGCAAAATTTGTCCAAAATGAAACAAGTACTAAACTTAAAGAACTTGTAAATAAGCTTTTAGATCAAATTAATGCACAAAAAAATCCTAACTCTCCTATGCTAAAACAAGGCAATCAATTAAACTTAGCTCCAAACTTTGCCAATGAATTAAAAACTCTTAGTACAGAAATTGCAAAAAGTGATACTTTTAGCCAAGTTTTAGACAAATTAAATCAAATTTTAAAACCTGCAAGTGAGATTAAAAACAATAATCTTGCACCCTTATTTAAAAATTCAGGAGTATTTTTTGAAGCAAAATTAAAAGATGCTTTAAATGAAGAATTATTACCAAAAAGCTTTCATTCTCTTTTGAGCACAATTAAAGGTCTTAGTAGTGAAAAATTAAGTGTGCAAATTGCCCAGCTCGCAAGTGCAAATTTAAGCCCTAAAGATACATTAAAAGAATTAAAAAATATTATTGATACTAATAAAAATGAAAATAAACAAATTTTAAATCAAAGTTCTTTTAAAGCTTTACTTAAATTAGGCACAAAACTAGAAAATTTTAAAAATTATATCAGTAAAAATCCAAGTAAAGCTCAAGAAAAACTTTCTCCTATAGCAAATAAAATATTAAAAGAATTAAATTCTTTAAAAAATGATTTTTTTAAAACACTCAATAAGCCAGAAAATTTAGCAATAAAAGATACCAATATCTTAAAACAAAGTGCTAATGCCTTTGAAAAACTTGAAAGAACTTTAAAAAATATCTTAAAAGATGATTTTAAAATTCCACAAAAAGAAGATATTTTGCAAAATTTACTTCAAGGTAAAGAAAATGCAAAAAAAGAAAATTCTAGTGAAGTAAAAAATCAAGGCGAAGATTTAAAAAAGCCTACTGATGATTTACTAAAGCAAAATACAAAAGAAGAATCACCTAACAATGAAGATAAAGAAATCATAAAAGATGAAAAATCAGAAAATAAAGAAAATCAAAAAGAAAATGAAAATAATACAGAAGGGGTTCAAGATACTTCCAAAGACACTCAAGAAAACTCCACACAAGATACTCAAAATAAAATAAAAAATGAAAAACAAGAAAATCATAAAGAAAATTACAAAGAGAACTCTAAAATAAATGATAATAAAAACGAAAATGTTATCAAAAATTCTACAATGAATTCGCAAGGAAATACTTTTCAAACTTCTTCGCAAAACACTCAAAATATATCGCAAAATCCTAATCTTAATGTGCAAGAAATGTTTAAAAACCAAGAGTTTATTAAGCAAAATATTGTAAAAAATTTAGCTTTTAATGTGCAAAATTTGGATTTAGAGGATTTACAGAATTTAAGTAAAGATTTATCTAATCTTGCTCGGAAGATCAATGAAAGTTTAAAAGAGCTTGATCCGCATTCTCAAAATGCTAAGCTCAATCAAGCTGAATTAAAAACTTTAGAACATAAGCTTAATTTGTCAATAAAAGATTTACCTCAAATTAAAACAAAAACAGAACAAGATATAGCCGATTCTTTGCATCACGATGTAAAATCCACGCTTTTACAAATTTCAAATTTAGCAAAAAATGAAGGAAATGAAGCGGTTTATAATCAAGCTAATCGTTTATTAGCACAAATTGAGCTTAATCAATTAATGTCTTTGGCTAACGATTCTATCAATACTTATTTGCCTTTTTCTTGGGAGGACTTAAACGATTCTAAAGTGGTATTTAGGCGAGGGAAGAAAGATAAATTTTTTGCTCAAATTAAATTAGAGTTTGCCAAACTTGGAGATTTAGAAATCTTAATTTCCTTAAATAATGAAAAATATATAGATATTAATATTATGGCTGAAAATAAGGAATTTAGAAAAACCATTTATGAAAATGCTCATGAGCTTAAAAGAAATATCAATAAAGTAGGACTTTTAAGTGCTAATTTTTTTGTTGGAGACATTATAAGAAGTAAATTTGATACAAGAAATATTAAAAATTTAGATCTTGAAATGGGTATGGATAAAAAAGTATGAGTAAGATTAAAAAATCCATTAAAAAAGCAGTGGCTTTAGGCTACCAAAAAGAGAAAAATTTAGCCCCAAAAGTTCTTGCAAATGGCAAAGGCGAAAGTGCTGCTAAGATTATTTCTTTGGCTAAAGAACATGGAGTACCTATCAAAGAAGATGAAGATTTGATAGAAATCCTAAGCAAACTCGATCTTGGAGATGAAATTCCACCCAATATGTATAAAGCAGTGGCAGAAGTTTTCGCTTTTATTTATCAAATGGCAAATAAAACACCTAAATAAAGTATAAATATAATGAAAAAAGTATAAGTAAGAAAGATAAAATTATGATAACGAGAAAAACAAATAGAATAAAAATGCATTGATACAAGAATAACTTACCGCAAAAATCAAAAAATTTTTAGTGATATTAAAAGATATATCACTAAAATATTAATCAGAAAGTTTTTGACCGAATTTTATATTTTGCTCTGCTTGTAAATTTAAATTTAAAAGTCCTTTTTGTGCTATTAAAACTATAGTGGAACCAAGTTCAAAATTGCCCAATTCTTCGCCTTTTTTGAATTTTAGATTTTCGTATTTTCTTATAAAATTATGAGAAAATTTGGCATTAGTTTGTATACTAGAATCAAAATTGAAACGCATTTTTCCTACATTTTGTGCACCTACAAAAACAAGCCAAAAAATACCTTTCTCATTTTGGCATTTTAAACTCACTCTTTCATTTTTTACATAGAGATTGCTAATGCGTTGTAAATGTTTTTCATTGACGCTAAAAAGTGCTCCGCTTGTGTATGTGGCACTTAAAATTTGCATATCACAAGGGCTGTGATAACGATGATAATCTTTTGGAGAAAGATAAATATTTACATAATCGAGTCCATTTTCAAGTTCTTTTTCCTCAAAGCTATCTTTTAAAAGCTCTTTTACACTGTAAGTGTATCCTTTTATCGAAAAAGCAAAAGGTTCATTATCTGCTAAAAAAGCACTTCCGCATTCTAAAATTTTACCATCGCTCGGGCTTATAAAGCCTTCATCAATTTTTCTTGGAATTTGCAAGGTTCTTGTAAAAAGCGCATTTAAGTTTTCGTATTCGCAAGGATTCTTAAATTCGCTCATATCAATATTAAAATATTTTACATAATTTTCATTGATGAATTTTTGTATGAATTTAGGAAATCTAAATCCTGCTAAAACTCCAAAAATCCTTGAACTATCATTAGAAAAACTCATTTTTTACCTTTTAAATTTAATATTACAATTTCATTTGGAGCAAAAACTCTAAGACTAGGACCCCAAAAACCAGCTCCACTACTCACATAAAGGCGTGTGTTTTCTCCTAAATTATATAATCCATGTATAAAGCCTTGTTGGAGTTTAACCAGAAGCATAAAAGGGAAAATCTGTCCTGCATGCGTGTGCCCGCTTAAAACTAAATCAAAATCACTTAGATCATAAAGCAAGGCAGTTTTTGGCTGATGAGCAAGTAATATACTGGGTTTGCTTGTATTTAAATCCGCTTTTATTCTAGCCAAATCAGGGCCATAAATTCCTTTTTTTAGTCCTGCTAAATCTCCAAGCCCTGCGATATTGATAAAGCCTAAATCTGAATTTTTATTGACTAAAATATTCATATTGGTTTGTGTTTTAAGTAGGGTTAAAACTTCATCAATTCCATGATAATATTCATGATTTCCCAGTGCGTAAAAAGTGCCATAAGTGGAATTTAAATCATTTAATCTTGAGATGTAATTTTTTAAATCTTTAGGATTTGTATCGACTAAATCCCCTACTATAACTACCATATCAGGTTTTTGCGAATTCACTTTAGCGATAAGCTCATTTAAAAAATTTTCATGTAAATTTTTACCTAAATGTATGTCTGTAAGCATAGCGATTTTTAAATCTTTTTCAAGATGATTAATATTAATATCCAAGTTTTTTATGGCAGGGATTTTTATAGCGTTATTAATGCTGATATAGGTTAAAAATATAGCCAAAATAATGATAAATATTTCAAAAATCACGCGAATAATAATAGGATATATTTTGTCGCTTTTTCCCATAAAAGCTAAAATAAGCTTTATAAAATCAAGAATTAAGGTAATAAAAAACAAACAATAAGTTGGTGCATAAAACATGGCTAAAATTTCATACCAAGTATTGTCTAAAATCTCATCTCTTCTAAAAATAAAAAATATAATTTGAGCTACAAAAAGCAAACTTAAAATGACGGCAAAAAATTTGCAAAAATATTTGAAAAGAGAGATTTTCTTAATCAATCTTTTATAAATATAAATATTTGCAAAGCCAAAAATCAATAATACAATAAGAGAAAAAATAAAAAATATCATAGAAATATTATATCAAAGCGAAAATTAAATATCTATATAATTTTATCTGATATAATTTATTTTTTAAAATTTTTAATAAGGTTGAAAAATGTATCGTTTTGCCCCTTCTCCTACAGGAGATATGCATATAGGAAATTTGCGAGCGGCTATTTTTAATTATATTTGCGCCAGACAAAATAACACGGATTTTATTTTGCGTATAGAAGATACTGATAAAGCTAGAAATATAGAGGGAAAAGAAGAAGAAATCAAAGAAATTTTGAAACTTTTTGGAATTTCTTGGCAGCATTATTATGTGCAGAGTGAGAATTTAAAATTTCATCGCCAAATGGCTCTAAAACTTGTAAGCGAAAAAAAGGCTTTTGCTTGTTTTTGTACAGAAGAAGAACTGCAGGCGAAAAAAGAGCTTGCTAAGAAACAAGGTAAAGCTTATCGTTATGATAATACTTGTGAGAATTTGGCTGATATTGATGTTTTAGAATGCGAAAAACCTTTTGTTATTCGCCTTAAAAAGCCTAATCAAACAATGAAATTTAGGGATTTTATTAAGGGTGAGTTAAGTTTTGAGCCTGAAAATATCGATTCTTTTGTGATTATGAGAACAGATAAGACGCCTACTTATAATTTTGCTTGTGCGGTTGATGATATGCTTGAAAATGTAACTTGTATTATTCGTGGCGAAGATCATGTTTCTAATACGCCAAAACAAGAACATATCCGTGCAAGTTTAGGCTATGAAAAAGCTATGACTTATGCTCATTTGCCTATCATTTTAAATGAAGAAGGTGTAAAAATGAGCAAAAGAGAGGCGCATTCTTCAGTAAAATGGTTGCTTGAAAGTGGAATTTTACCGAGTGCTATTGCTAATTATCTTATTATGCTGGGTAATAAAACTCCTTGTGAAATTTTTACCTTAGAAGAAGCTATTGCTTGGTTTGATATAAGTAAAGTTTCTAAAGCTCCAGCAAGATTTGATCTTAAAAAACTTTTGCAAATCAATCGCGAACATATAAAAATGATGTCAAATGATACGCTTAATAAAATTTTAAATTCAGATAAAGATGTGGCAGAGCTTGCTAAATTTTATACTCAAGAGGCAAGCACCATTAAAGAACTTAAAGAAAAAATAGAATTGATTTTTGGTATTAAAGATTATTTTGAATTTGAAAATGAATGCAAAATCATTAAAGTTGCTTTGTGTGATTTAAATTTAAGCGAAAATTATGAAGAGTTTAAAAATGCCTTAATGACTAAAACAGAACTTAAAGGTAAGAAATTTTTTATGCCTTTAAGAATTGTTTTAACAGGAAACATTCACGGACCGGAACTTAGTGACTTATACCCACATATAAAAAATTTCATTTATGAGTTAGCAAGGATATAAAAATGCTTATAGATTCTTTAATTATTTCCATTTTTGAAGTGATTCAAATTATTATCAATATTTACACTTGGATTATTATCATTACAGCACTTTTAAGCTGGGTAAATCCTGATCCTTATAATCCTATTGTGCAAATTTTATATAAGCTTAGCTATCCTGCTTATACTTTGGTAAGAAAAATTCCAACACGCATAGGAAGTATCGATCTTGCACCTTTAATCATTGTTTTAGCTTTGCAATTTCTTAGTATATTTCTTGGTAATATTTTAAGGAGTGTGCTGTGAAGAAAATATTTACTTTGTTTATTTTAAGTTTCATATCTTTAAATGCTAGTCAATATAGTATAGAAAATTTAAAAAAAGAAGAAAATTCTTTAGCAAAAGATTATTATATTTATCGTCTTTTGGAAAAAAATGCTATTGATAAAAAAGAAGCACAAGGTTTAAATTCCCATATTTATCGTTATGTAGGAAAAATTAAAACCGAACTTGAAAAAATAATTCCCATAAAAGCCTATATTAATCCACAATATGCTAAATGTTATTACTATACAACAAAAAATATTCTTGATGCTAATCTCACTTGTCAAAGTGTAAGACTTAATTCTCTCACTTTTATTGCAGATTTAAATGAGGGAAATCGAAGCGCCTTGGCTAAAAATTTTAACCAACAAAGACCCGATCTAGCTCATTTACTTTTAGCTTTTAACACTTCAGATCCTATGGCTTATATTGTTCAAAAAGAAGATATAATGGGGTTTTTTAAACTCTATAATTATTCTAAAAAATATGATTTTGATTTAAATTCAAGTTTTGTTAATAAATTACCAAATAATATAGCGTTTAAAAATTTTTCTCAAAATATCATTATAAAAAAAGAAAATCCGAAATTCAGATTTTCCATGCTAAAAATCAAGCCAGAATCTGTTACCGAATATTCTGCTTTTTATTTAGGTATCAATGCTTTACTTTTTAACGAAGAAAAACTTGCTTACGATTTTTTTAGCAGAGCGGCCAAAACTTTAAAAACTCAAAGCGACAAAGATAATGCTATATTTTGGATGTGGATGATTAAAAAAGATGAAAAAGATTTACAAAATTTGGCAAAAAGTTCTTCTTTAAATATTTATAGTCTTTATGCTAAAGAATTGACTCACACAGCTTTTCCAAAGATAGAAACCATAAATGCAAGCGATAAAAAAAGCACTTTTAATATGCAAGATCCTTTTGCTTGGCAAAAAATTAATAAACAAATTCGCGAAGCTAATGCTACCAAGCTTGAACGTTTGGCAAAAGAATTTGACACTAAAGATACGCTACCTATTTATGCTTATATTTTAGAGCGTCAAAGTCAATTTAAAAAGCACTATTTTATCATGCCTTATTATGAGTATATTAAGGATTATGATACAGCCAGACAAGCACTTATTTTGGCTATTGCTAGACAAGAAAGTCGTTTTATTCCAACGGCAATTTCAACTTCATATGCCTTAGGAATGATGCAATTTATGCCATTTTTAGCTAATCATATAGGCAAAAAAGAGCTAAAAATTCCAAATTTTGATCAAGATTTTATGTTTAAGCCTGAAATTGCTTATTATTTTGGCAATTATCATTTAGATTACTTAGAAAAACGCTTAAATTCTCCGCTTTTTATTGCTTATGCTTATAATGGCGGCATAGGTTTTACTAATCGTATGCTTGCAAGAGATGATATGTTTAAAGTGGGCAAATTTGAACCTTTCTTGTCCATGGAATTTGTTCCTTATCAAGAAAGTAGAATTTATGGAAAAAAGGTATTGGCTAATTATATTGTGTATCGATATCTTCTGAACGATAGTATAAAGATTTCGGATATTTTCGAAAATTTAATCCAAAACAAGGCAAATGATTCAAGCAAATCTTAGCCTTGAGTATATTTTCTTCTTGAATACTAGGAAGGATAATTTGATGATATTTTGTATATTTATTTTGCAAAAGATATTTTGCAAAATTTCCATTTAATTTTTCTATATTCGCCTTTCTTCCATTGATAAAAATTTCTAATTTTTGCACTTGCAAAGTACTTGGAGTTAAAGTTAGAGCAAATACATCATCAGTGCTTGAATGATCTAAAACAGGATTTAAATAAGACATGGTAACGATAGCATTTGTATTACCTTGAGTTATTTTATATTTTTGAGAAAACATCAAAGTTTGACTTTTTAGATTTGTATCCACTATAGCTTCATCTTTTAAAGAACAAGCACCAAAAAGCAAAGCACTCAGGGTTAAAGCATAAATTTTCATATTTTTCCTAAAGATTTTTTTTCATATTTTAACCTTTTAACTCTATTTTTTGGTTTAAAATAATATAATTTCTTTTTTATTTTTAGGAAATTTTGAAATGAAGCAATTAATTATAGCTTTTAGCGGTCCTTCAAATTCGGGTAAAACAACCTTGATAACAAAAATTGCTAATGAATTGATGAATCAGGGTTTAAAAGTATTAATTATCAAGCACGATCCCGCAGATAAAGCACAATTTGATTTTAACGGCAAGGATAGCTTTAAATTTTTTCAAAGCGGTGCAGAAGTAATGGTTTTAAGCCCTACTCGCACTACTTTTTTCTCTCACAAAGAAAGAGATGTTTTAAGCGCTTTAAAAATGACACCGGATTTTGATTTGTGTTTGGTTGAGGGGTTAAAAACGCTTGATTTGCCACGCATTAGCGTTTTTTGTAAAGAGATTGATGAGAGTTATTTTGCTTTTTCAAATGCCATTGCAAGCTATGAAAAAATTTCACACAAAAATTTGGTTTGGCTTGATTTAAACGATATACAAGGAATTTGTGAATATATTTTAAAAAATGCAAAAAAATTAAAAGGAGAATTATAAAAATGCAAGAACTTATCTCTCATATACAAGAAGCTATTTTAGAAATTTCTAAGGCTTTAAAATTTCCTGATACAAGCTATAGTCAAAGTCAAAACTCCACTGGCGATACCCAACTTAAATTTGATGTCATAAGCGATGCAATCATTACGAAAACTCTAAGCAAATGCCCTAGTATTAAAGCTATTATCAGTGAAGAAAAAGATGAAATTTTAACTATCAATGAAAAGGCTAAATTTATAGTTGCTTATGATCCACTTGATGGTTCAAGCCTAATGGATGTTAATTTTGCCATAGGTTCGATTTTTGCTATTTATGAAGAAAGTGCTAATGCAAAAAATTTAAAAGCCGCACTTTATAGTATGTATGGTGCAAGATTAGAGCTTGTAATTTGTGAAGATTTGCCAAAACTTTACCGCGTCAATAAAAATAATGAATTTGTTTTCATAAAAGAACTTAAAATGCAAGAAAAGGGTAAAATTAATGCCACAGGTGGCACTCAAAAATTTTGGGAAGAAAAACACGCTAAATTTATTAAAGAATTATTTGATGAAGGCTATCGTTTAAGGTATTCAGGAGCTATGGTAAGCGATATAAACCAAATTTTACTTAAAGGCGGCGGACTTTTTAGTTATCCAGCGACTAAAGATGCACCTAAAGGAAAACTCCGTGCTTTTTTTGAAGTCTTTCCTCTAGCTTTCATCATAGAAAAAGCAGGTGGTAAAACCACAAATGGAATAAATTCTTCTTTACTAGAATTAGAATTTGATGAAATTCACGCCACAACACCTTGCTTTTTTGGATCAAATTATGAAATTTCAAAGCTTTTAAAGGCATATAATGAATGAGGTCAGAGATGAGTTTGAACAAGATATGGATAAGAAAAAAGAAATTTTAATTTCTTGTCAAAACAACAAAGGCTTAAAGTCTTGTTATAATTGTGATGAAATTTTTAGCTGCAATACAAGAAAAGATTATGTTGATGCAGTTTATAATAGTATGTCTAAGGGTAAAACCGAGGGCGGATTTGATTTTTAAAGGAAAAGAATGCGTTATATTACTACTCCAATTTATTATGTAAATGATGTGCCTCATTTAGGACACGCTTATACGACTATCATAGCTGACACACTGGCTAGATTTTATCGTTTGCAAGGGCACGAAACGAGATTTTTAACCGGAACTGATGAACACGGACAAAAGATAGAAGAAGCCGCAAAAGCAAGAAATTTTAGCCCAAAAGAATACGCCGATAAAATAAGTTTAGAGTTTAAAAAACTTTGGGATGAATTTGAAATCACTTATGATATTTACGCTAGAACGACAGATAATAGACATATTGAATTTGTTAAAGCTATATTTTTAAAAATGTGGCAAAAAGGCGATATTTACAAAGATGAATACGAAGGGCATTATTGTGTATCTTGTGAGAGTTTTTTTACCAAATCTCAACTTATCAATGATTGTGCTTGTCCTGATTGTGGTAAAAACACTTCGCTTTTAAAAGAAGAAAGCTATTTTTTCAAACTCTCAAAATATCAAGATAAAATTTTACAATGGTATGAAGAAAAAGATCCTATTTTACCAAAAAATAAAAAAAACGAACTGATTAATTTTATACAAGGCGGTTTAAAAGATTTATCTATCACCAGAACGAGTTTTGATTGGGGGATTAATCTACCAAAAGAAATCAATGATGAAAAGCATATCATTTATGTATGGCTTGATGCACTTTTTATCTATGTGAGTTCGCTTGACTTTGGCATTAAAGGTGAAAATGCCAAATTTTGGCCCGCACATGTGCATTTAGTGGGTAAAGATATTTTGCGTTTTCATGCAATTTATTGGCCTGCTTTTTTAATGAGTGCGGATTTACCTTTGCCGAAATTTATCGGAGCACACGGCTGGTGGACTAGAGATGGTGAAAAAATGAGTAAATCTAAAGGCAATGTTGTAAAGCCTAAAGAAATAGCAGACGCTTATGGCTTAGAAGCTTTTAGATATTTTTTACTCAAAGAAGTGCCTTTTGGAAATGACGGAGATTTTAGCGAAGCTATGCTAATTAGTCGCATTAATGCCGAGCTTAGTAATGAATTTGGAAATTTATTAAATCGCATTATAGGAATGAGTACTAAATATAGCGGTGGTGAAATTTTACAAAATGAAGTTTCAAAGCTTTATAAAAATGAGTTAGATATCGCAAAAGAGCATTTAAATTTAGCGATAGAGTTTTTAGAAAATTTACAATGCAATCGTTATTTAGAAGAACTTTTCAAGGCCTTAAGTGTGGCGAATTTGGCTATCAGTAAATACGAACCTTGGAATTTGATCAAAGAAAAAAAAGAAAAAGAAGCCAATGCACTTGTAGCGCTTTGTGCAAATATTTTAGCCAAAGTCAGTATTTTATTAAGCCCCGCTTTGCCAAAGTCTTGTCAAAAAGTCGCACATGCTTTAAATTTTGAAATTTCGAGTCAAAATTATGAAAAACTCATCATTAAAAACGAGCTTTTAGATTTTAAAGCGAGTGCTTGTGAAGCCTTGTTTCCAAAAGTAGAAAAAGCCCTTTTAGGCGAAAAAAAACAAGAAATAAAAAAAGAAGAAAGTCCTAAGATAAAGATTGATGATTTTGCAAAAATTGAAATTAAAGTCGCTAAAGTGCTTGATTGTCAAAACATAGAAGGAAGCGAAAAGCTTTTAAAATTCCAGCTTGAGCTTGATAATAAAGAAATCCGTCAAGTGCTTTCAGGCATAGCTAAACACTACAAAGCAAGTGATTTGATCGGAAAACAAGTTTGCATGATAAGCAATCTTAAAAAAGCTAAAATTTTTGGGTTTGAGAGTGATGGAATGATACTTTCGGCAAAAAGTGGCGATAAACTTGTTTTAATCAGTCCCGAACAGCTTGTAGAAAATGGATCTTTAATAGGTTAAAATGAATATTAGCAATCTTAATGAGCTTTTAAGTACGCAAATTTTAAATGAGGGTAGCACTTTAAGCGTAGGCGGTTTTGCCCTAAATTTAGATGAAGTAAAAACAAGCTTTGCTTTTTTTAGCAACGATGAAGAAGAAATTAAAAAAGCCATAGAAAAAGGTGCTTTTGTCATTGTTTGCGATCAAGCAATTGACATTAAAGATAAAGAAGTTTATTTGTTAAAAAGTGAAAATTTAGAAAATGCGATTTTAAGGCTTTTAAGATTTTTATGTGAAGAAAAAGAATGTAAATTTCTATTTTGTTCCAAAAGAGAATTGAAATTTTGCAAGGTTTTTGGCTTAAAAACTTTATACGCAAATGCTTTTTTGGATTTTACTTCTTTAACCAAGGCTAAAAAAGGCGAAATTTTCTGCCTTGATAATGAAAATTACCTTTTAAAACTTTGTGCCAATTTTGAAATTTTAAAAGCAGCTCAAGTGCAAAAATTTCAAAATTCAAGCCCATTTTATAGCACTTTAATTTGTAATGATTTGTATTTTAAAAATCTAAAACTTCCTTTTATTTATACTGAAATTTTTGCTAAATTTGTGCTTTTTTTACAAGAAAATAAGCTAAAAATTCAAATCGATTTAAATAAATTAGAGCTTTTTAAAATTTATTTTATCAATGAAGCAATGCAAATTGTAAATTTTGGAACAAGCCCTAAAGCTTTTATCGTGCTAGAAAATGAAGAAGAATTGGAATTTTGGCAAGAAAATTTCAAAGGTTTTAGTGAGCTTAAAATTGCCTTAAAAAATTCTTTATTTTGTGATTTTTCTTATAATGAAATCAAAGATTTAAAAAATTATAAAAATTTTACTTATTGCGTGCTTTTAGAAAATGCAAATGATTTTGAAAATGCCTTCAAGATAAGCAATGACAATACTCTAAAATTATTTTAAAAAATATTTTTTTAAAACTATAAAGTTTTTTTATCTTTAGTCGATTTAAATTTTAACTCTAGGGTTAAAATTAAATTGAAGGAGCTTTGCTAATGAGAAAAATCACTCTCACATTAGTAGCCTTAGCTATTTTCGGTGCTAGTTCAGCGTTTGCTTGGGGAAATCCTTATCTTACCCCAGCTTAAAATATGCAAAATTACAGACTTTGCTTAAACACCAAAGCCAATGGAACAAAACAGCAAAAAATCCTTGCTCAATGGGCTTGCTTGACTTATTATGGTGTTGATACCAACCCAGATATTCCATAAGACTAAGGAGTAAATATGGCTTTAGATTTTTCATCGACTAAATTTTATCTTCCGCTAAATTCTATGGTTTATAAGGGTTTAAAAACCGACTTAGAAAAACAAAGCAAAGAGAATTTAAAGGCTATAGATGAAAATCTAAAGCCTTTAGAGCTTGATGAAAAAGTAAAAAACGCACAAAGCGGTATGATAAATATCTATTTTAGAGACCCTATCACGCAAAATATCACAAATAGTGCCTTAAGCAGCGAAAGCATAGAAAAGCTTAAAAGCACATTTGGTAGTGTCGATTTTTATCAAAGAAAAGATGGTTCTTATATTTTAAATGGCAATGTTGAAAAATTCGTTTCATCTTGGTATGGAGATATAGCGTATCAAAGGGGTTATTTAGCAGCTGATGCTAACAAAGATGGCTATTTAAACAAAGGTGAGCTTGATGAAACAAGAAGCGGTTTTACCCCTCATGGTTATGTCATTCGTCACGATGATAAAGTTATGGAAAGTAATTTAAATTATGTAGAATCTTATATTAAATTAAATGGCATAGCAACCGCCCCTGATGGAATGCTAGAAGATTTTAAAAAAGCACAAGAAAGCCTTTATAATGAAGGTAAATTTGCAGCCCCTACTCTAGCACTAGAGCTAGATAAAACCATAAAAAACGATAAAGATTCTGATGGTTTGATTATCTATAAAGAAATTTTAAACGAAAAAGAAATGGTGCAACAAAGTATGGATTTAATTTCTTATGTGGTAGGAGGTCAGACTTTTGATCCCACAGAAGGAGCTTTAACCTTGCTTGATTTAATGTTAAGAGATGAAGACGCTTTAAAAATTTTTGGAAAATTAGCCGAGAATGATTTTGACATAAAAAGTTTAAGCAAAGAAGAACTTGAAGCACTAAAAGAAGATTTTAAAGAATTTTTTGATGAAAATGATGAATTTGACAAGGAAAAATTTAAAAAATATTATGATGATTTAAAAGAACAATTTGTAGATAAAAGTCTTAACTTTTTAGGGCTTTCTAAAGAAGATTACAAAAGCGGGGAGCTTAATTTAGATTTTAACAAATTAAGCTCGGTGATAAAAGATATAGTAAATACCTTTAAAGAAGCCAATACTACGCCTTCAAATTATGGTGGTTTGCATTTGGATTTGAGTTTATAGTTTTACTCCTTCAATCTCTAGCAAAAATCTTTTCATCTCAAGGCCGCCATTATATCCGCCTATACCATTACTTGCTATGACGCGGTGGCAAGGGATGAAAATAGGAATTTGATTTTTAGAATTTGCATTTCCTACTGCACGAAAAGCTTTAGGATGGTTTATTTTTTGTGCAATTTCTTTATAAGTGGCAAGTTTTGCGTAAGGTATATTTATTAATGCTTTATATACTTTTTGTTCAAAATCACTTCCTTGTATAAGCAAAGGTGTTTTAAATTCCTTTAATTTTTTTGAGAAATAGTCATTTAATTCAACCTTTGCAAATTCAAGTAAAGGACAAGATTTTTCTTCGCCAATTTCCTTGCAAAAATCAATTTTAGTTAAGAAATTTCCATCACTATGTAGAGATAAGTAACAAAGTGGCAATTTATAATAAAGTTTAAACATATTTTTTCCTTTAAAGAGTTACAATTATAACAAATATATTAAAAAACTACAATAAAGGAGACAAAATGTCTTTTAAGGAAAACTATAAAAAATTAGTCGAAGAAAGAGCAGCTTTGGGAATCCCACCTCTTCCTTTAAACGCAGAACAAACTAAAGAACTTTGTGAATTATTAAAAACTCAAAATGATGAAGAACTGGCAAATCTTTTACAAAATCGCGTAAATCCTGGTGTCGACGATGCAGCTTTGGTAAAATGTGAATTTTTAGATGGAATTTTAAAAAATAAATTTAATGCTCCAAGTATAGACAAAAAACGCGCTTTAAAAATGCTTGAAACTATGCTAGGCGGTTATAATGTAAAAGTTTTAATCGATGCTTTAAAAGATGAAAGCATAGCTAGTGATGCAGCAAATGTACTTAAAAATATTATTTTCGTGCATGATAATTTTTATACCATAGCAGAACTTAGCAAAAATAATGCCTATGCTAAAGAAGTTTTAGAAAGTTGGGCGAATGCGCAGTGGTTTAATAAAAAAGAAAAACTTCCTGAAGTGATTAAATGTGTGGTTTTTAAAGTAGCAGGAGAAACAAATACTGATGATTTAAGTCCTGCAAGCGATGCTTTTACAAGAAGTGATATTCCTTTGCATGCTAATGCGATGTTAAAAGTCAGACAAGCAGGTTCTTTAGAGAAAATCAAAGAACTTAAAAAAAGTGGTCGTGAAGTCGTATATGTAGGTGATGTCGTAGGAACAGGATCAAGTAGAAAATCAGCGATTAATTCTATACAATGGCATTTAGGCAAAGAAATCGAAGGTGTTCCAAATAAGCATAGCGGTGGTATAGTAATGGGTTCAACTATTGCTCCGATTTTCTTTAATACTGCTCAAGATAGTGGTGCTTTGCCTATAATTTGTGATGTTTCAAATTTGGAAATGGGCGATGAGTTTGAAATTCATCCTTATGAAGGAAAAATTGTAAAAAATAATTCTGTGATTGCTGAATTTAATTTAAGTCCAAATACTATTTTTGATGAAGTCAGAGCAGGAGGAAGAATCCCACTTATTATCGGTCGTGGGCTTTGTGCTAAGGCTAGAGAATTTTTAGGAATGGAAAATGAAAATATTTTCATAAAACCAGAACAACCACAATCATCAAGTGGTGGTTATACTCTAGCGCAAAAAATGTTAGGTCGTGCTTGTGGAGTTGAAGGTGTGCGTGCAGGTATGTATATAGAACCTATGACTTTAACTGTTGGCTCTCAAGATACCACAGGTCCTATGACAAGAGATGAGATTAAAGAATTGGCAAGTTTAGGATTTAATGCGGATTTTGTAATGCAAAGCTTTTGCCACACTGCTGCTTATCCAAAAGTTAGTGATTCAAATTTACATAAAACTTTACCAAGCTTTATGACAAGCCGTGGCGGAGTAAGCTTAAAACCGGGCGATGGAGTTATCCACTCATGGCTTAACCGCTTTGTATTGCCTGATAGCGTGGGAACAGGTGGGGATTCGCACACTCGTTTTCCTATAGGAATTTCATTCCCTGCGGGAAGTGGGCTTGTGGCTTTTGCTGCAGTTACTGGGTCTATGCCTTTAAATGTGCCTGAAAGCGTTTTGGTGCGTTTTAGTGGAGAATTACAACCAGGAGTGACTTTAAGGGATTTGGTTAATGCTATTCCATATTATGCAATCAAACAAGGGCAATTAACAGTCGAAAAGAAAAACAAGAAAAATATTTTTGCAGGAAAAATTTTAGAAATTGAAGGATTGCCAAATTTAAAAGTTGAGCAAGCTTTTGAATTAAGTGACGCGAGTGCAGAAAGAAGTGCTGCTGCTTGTAGCGTGGATCTTAGCATAGAAAGTGTTAGCGAATATATCAAATCAAATATTTCCTTAATTGAAGCGATGATAGAAGCAGGATATGAAGATAAAGCTACTCTTGCTAGAAGAGCGGATAAAATGAGAGAATGGCTTAAAAACCCTACCCTTTTAAGAGCCGATAAAGATGCAAAATACGCCTATGTTATAGAAATCAATCTTAATGATATCAAAGAACCGATTTTAGCGTGTCCAAACGATCCTGATGATGTAGCAACTTTAAGTGAAATTTTAGCCGATAATAATCGCCCTAAAAATATCGATGAAGTTTTCGTGGGTTCTTGTATGACAAATATAGGACATTACAGAGCTTTAGGTGAAATTTTAAAAGATAAAGGTATGCTAAAAACTAGACTTTGGGTAGTTCCACCGACAAAAATGGATAAAGCACAACTCACCAAAGAAGGATATTATAGTATTTTCGGAGCTGCAGGAGCTAGGATAGAAGTTCCGGGTTGTTCTTTGTGCATGGGAAATCAAGCAAGAGTAAATGATGGAGCTGTGGTTTTCTCAACTTCTACAAGAAATTTTGATAATCGTATGGGTATGGGAGCGAAAGTTTATTTAGGAAGTGCCGAACTTGCTGCTGTTTGTGCGATTTTAGGAAAGATCCCAAGCAAAGAAGAATATTTACAAATTGTAAGTGATAAGCTAAATGATGCGCATAAAGCAAGTATTTATAAATATTTAAATTTTAATGAAATTGATAATTTTAAATTAGAAAATTAAACCAATTTTAAAGTTTATTTGGGTTAAATTAATGATTTAAAAATTAGTAAGGATAAAATTGAGATTATTATTCTTTTTGCTCTGTTGTTTTTTAAGCTTGGTGGCTAAAGATTTGGTTGATTGTGAATCTATAAAAAATAATAAAAATGCCTTCAAAGATAGTCCAAATGCGGACTATCTTGACATTGCTTCTACTTGTAAAGATTCTCTAAAAAATCAAATATTTACACAAAAGCTTTACGAAATTGCCAATAAAATTCGTGGTGGAAGTAGTGCTTGTAGCGGTGTAGAATATTTTCCAAAACTTCAAAAATTTGATTTTCTGCTTTTAAATATTGCACTTGATCCTGTTTCTTATCAAAAAAATTTAGATACTCCTGAAAACTTAGAAAAAAAATATGATATTTTAAAATCCTATTTTAGATATTGGGCGTATCAGAGCATAGGAAATTTCAAGCTTTATCGTGCATTTTGGCAAGAGTATAATAAAGCCATAGAGCCTTTAGAAAAATATTTTGAAAACAATTTTAATTTTGATAAAGGTAGTAATATTTACTACACCACTAATGCATTGAATGAGTTTTTAAATTGGGCTGTGGGCGAAACTAAAATTCACAAAGATATAAGTCCTTTAGCAAAGGTTTTGTCGAATAAAAATTATTCTATTGCTTATATTCAGAATTTTATTTATTCTAATAATATTAATCAAGATGAACTTACCATAGGGCTTCAAGCCGCTCTTTTAAATCAAAGAGAAAAAGAAATTTTAGAACTCTTAATTCATCTTGGTGCTAGAATAGATGAAGGTTATGAAAATGCTTTATTTTACGCATTAGAAAATTATGATAATGTCAAATTTTTACTAGACTTAGGAATAAATGTCAATAGCAGCAATGCTTTTGGCAAAACACCTTTATTTTATGCTATAGAATTCGGTCGCAAAGATATTGTTTCTCTGCTTTTAAACTATGGTGCAGATGTTAATAAAAAATATATTAATAACAATGAAAAATTAGCTCTAAGTGCAAATATAGGAGGAAATACTCCTTATTTTATTACCCTTTGTGCTTTAGAGCATACCTCTAAAAATGTTTTAATGCACGCCGCAGCTTATGGAGATGTGGAAATTTTAAAAATGCTTGTTGCCAAAGGTGCAAACATTAACATGGTAGATGATTTAGGATTTAATGCCTTGGATTTTGCTCTAATGGCAAACAAAAAAGAAAATGCTAATTATTTACAAAGTTTGGGTTTAAAACCAAATGAAAATTTACATTATGAAGGAGGTTTGGAATGAAAACCGCACTCATCACTGGAGCAAGCTCTGGTTTCGGTAAAGCTTGTGTTGAAGCTTTTATACAAGAAGGCTATAAAGTGATTGCTATAGCAAGACGCAAAGAGCGTTTAGAAGAATTAAAAAATCGATATAAAGATCAAATTTATACCCTTTGTATTGATGTGAGAAAACAAAAAGAAATTTTTGAAGCCATTGAAAAATTACCCAATGAATTTAAAGAAATTGATGTACTTTTTAATAATGCAGGACTTGCATTAGGCGTAGAAGAATTTGACAAATTAAGTATGGAAGATATAGAAACCATGGTGGATACAAATATTAAAGGTTTTTTATATATAGCAAAGGCTATCATTCCTATACTTCGTAAGCAAAAAAATGCTTATATTTTTAACCTAGGTTCTGTTGCGGCTAAAAATCCTTATTTTGGCGGCAATGTGTATTGCGGAACTAAAGCTTTTGTTGGACAATTTTCTAAAGCTTTAAGGAATGACTTAAGGGGTTCAAATATCAAAGTAACCAATATAGCTCCTGGACTTTGTAAAACCGAATTTAGCGAAGTGCGTTTTAAAGGTGATATCGCAAAAGCTGATGCAGTTTATGAAAATACAAAGTATATAAGTGCGCAAGATATTGCAAAAGTGGTGATGTCAATTATAAATTTACCAAGCCATGTCAATGTAAATGAAATAGAATTAATGCCTATTACTCAAACTTGGAATGGCTTTTATATAGAGAAAAATCAATGAGAATTTTAATATTTTTTTTATTACCCTTGTTTGCATTTGCTAACACAGAACAAGCTGCAGCGAATGCAAATTTATTTGGAGTTTTTACTCTAATACCGCCTTTAGTTGCTATCACTTTGGCTTTTATTACAAAAGATGTGATTTTATCGCTTTTTGCAGGAGTTTTAAGCGGAACTTTTTTACTCAGTTTAGCTTCTAATATCTTTAAAACTTCAAATTTAGGTTTTATTAATTTTTATAATACCGCAGTGGAATCTTTTTCAAAGATTATTTCTTATATTTTAAAATCTACTTCAGATCCTGTAAATGCCGGTATTATACTACAAATTCTTTGTATAGGCGGACTTGTAGCACTGATTACAAAAATGGGTGGTGCAAAAGCCGTAGCATTAAAATTTGCTAAAAGAGCAAAGTCTGCTGTATCTGCACAAGTAAATACTTGGTT
This sequence comes from Campylobacter jejuni, assembly GCF_002179165.1. Lineage (GTDB taxonomy): Bacteria > Campylobacterota > Campylobacteria > Campylobacterales > Campylobacteraceae > Campylobacter_D > Campylobacter_D jejuni_B. Next base: position 2,444 of record NZ_NFNY01000009.1, on the reverse strand, counting down.
TTTGGGACTTTTGATTTTCTTTGACGATTATGCAAATTTGTTAATTGTTGGCCCTATTATGCGTCCTTTAGCGGATAAATTTAAAATTTCGCGTGAAAAATTTGCTTTTATTATTGATTCTACTGCCGCACCAGTTGCAGGAATTGCAGTAATTTCTACTTGGATAGGCTTGGAAGTTTCTTTAATTAAAACCGCTTATGAACATATAGGCATTAGCAATATTAGTGCCTTTGGTATTTTTGTTGAAACTATACCTTATAGATTTTATAACATCTTTATGCTTTTCTTTGTTTTGATGACTGCGGTTATGGGACGCGAATTTGGCCCTATGTTAAAGGCTGAAATTCGTGCAAGAACCACTGGACAAGTCGCTCCCTTATCAAAATCAGGTACTTTAAATACTGCAGAGCTTGAAGATCAATTTTTAGCTCCAAAACAAGGTATTAAAATTCGTGCATTTGACGCTATCGTTCCTATTTTAACTTTAATTGTTTTGGCTATACTTGGATTTTATTTTAATGGACTTGGTGCTTTAGAAGGCGAAGAATTAGCCAAAGCAAATGCAAATCCTTTATCTTTTGAAACTTTCAGATCGGCTTTTGGAAGTGCAGATTCTTCCGTAGTGCTTTTTCAAGCAGCTTTGTTTGCGGCTATTGTAGCAATTTTTATCGGGGTGCGTCGTAAAATTTTTAGTCTAAAAGAAGCAGTTGAAACTTGGATATATGGCTGGAAAACGATGATTTTTACCATAGTTTTGCTTTTATTTGCATGGTCGCTTTCAAGCATAGTAAAAGAGCTTGGAACCTCTTTATTTATCACAAGCTTACTTGCTGATAAATTGCCTGAATTTATTTTGCCTGCTACTATTTTTGCTTTTGCTTCAGTTATTTCTTTTGCCATAGGAACAAGTTATGGAACTATGGGAATTTTAATGCCCTTAGCCGTTCCTTTAGCACACAAAATCGCAGAACTTAATGGAATGGATGCAAATGCGATGCACCATTATATGGTGATTAATATAAGTTGCGTTTTAACCGGAGCGATTTTTGGAAATCATTGTTCGCCGATTTCTGACAATGTGATTCTTTCTTCTATGAGCGCAAAATGCGATCACATGGAGCATGTACGCACTCAAATTCCTTATGCTTTATTTATTTGTGCGATCTCTTTGATTAGTGGTTATATTCCCGTTTCTTTAGGTTTTAGCGTGTGGCTTATACTCCCTTTAAATTTGGTTCTTATTGCATTATTGCTTAGAATTATTGGAAAGAAAGCTATATGAGTCTTAAAGACTTTGGAATTTTCTTAAATTTAGAGAAAAAAGCAGCTTTTATAAAAGATTTTTTTAAAGAAATTTATCAAGGAGAATTCGAGCTTTTTTCCTCCAAAGATAAGCATTACCGCACAAGAGCAGAACTTTCAATTTATCATGAAAAAGATGAAATTTATTATGCAATGTTTGATGGAAAAAAGAAGATTATCGTAGAAAATTTAGATTTTGCTGATGAAAAAATTTGTGCTTTTATGCCAAAACTTTTAAACCAGCTTCGCAAAAACTTAAATTTAAAAGAAAAACTTTTTGGGGTGGAATTTTTAGCAACAAAACAAGAATTAAGCACAACCTTGCTTTATCATAAAAATATAGAACCCATTTTCAATGATTTAAACGAATTAAGTTTGGAACTTGATATAAATTTAATCGCAAGAAGTAAAGGCAAAAAGCTTGTTTTTAAAAAAGAAAATTTAAGACAAGAGCTTGATATACAAGGTAAAAAAATATTTTATGAGTTTAATAATGATTGTTTTATCCAACCTAATACTGCTATTAATGAAAAAATGATCACTTGGGTATGTGAAATTTTGGCTTCTCAAAAAAGAGAAGATTTGCTTGAGCTTTATTGTGGTTATGGAAATTTTACTCTAGCTTTAGCCGATTTTTTTGATAAGGTTTTAGCCACCGAAATTTCAAAAAGCAATATCCATTTTGCTTTGAAGAATTGCGAGTTAAATCAAATTTCAAATATATCTTTTGCAAGACTTTCAAGCGAAGAATTAAGTAAGGCTTTAAAAAAAGAAAGAGAGTTTTTTCGTTTAAAGGATATAAATTTAGATGATTTTAATTTTTCTCATATTTTAGTTGATCCACCGCGTGCAGGTCTTGATAAAGGCTTAATTGACTTAATAAAAAATTATGAAAATATTATTTATATTTCTTGCAACCCTATCACTTTAAAAGAAAATTTAAAAGAACTCACTCTTACACATAAGCCTCAAAAGTTTGCTCTTTTTGATCAGTTTGTAAATACTCCACACCTAGAATGTGGTGTGTTTTTAAAATCTTTTTAATGTAAATAATCATTTTTTAAACCGCCCTGCAAACCCATCTAAAAAAATAAATTTTTCCTTAGTTTTGAAACAGATCTTGCTTATATTATTTATATAAA
>NZ_NFNY01000032.1 GCF_002179165.1 Campylobacter jejuni | reverse complement strand
TTTTATATTTATTTAAATTTTTTAAAATATTTATTTTTAGCTATTTTTAATACAATAAATTCTAAAAATTAAACAAGCAATCAAGGTAATATTTTATTATAAAAATTATTTTTTATATTTTTTCAAAGCAAGGAAATGCAGAGTAGGAAAAAATTCAAATTTTGTTTATAAATAAAATATTTTGTTTTTTATCCTTATAAAATTTCAACGGTTTTAAAATAAATGCTAGAATAAAATAAAAAAAGGAGTTTTAATGCAAACAAATCCTAGTATGTTTTTAAATAGAGAGCTTTCTTGGTTGCGTTTTAATTCACGCGTATTAGATCAATGCTCCCGCTCTTTGCCTTTGTTAGAACGCCTTAAATTTATTGCTATATATTGTACAAATTTAGATGAATTTTATATGATACGCGTAGCAGGTTTAAAGCAACTTTTTTCAGCTGGTGTAAATGCTAGTAGCAGCGATGAAATGACTCCTTTGAGACAACTAAAAGCCATACGGAAATATTTGCATAATGAAAAAGAACTTTTAGAGCGCTATTTTAATGAAATTACAAATGATCTAGAAAGGGAAAATCTTTTTATTAAAAACTATTCAAATTTAGATGAAAATTTAAAGAAAAAATGTGATGAATATTTTTTCTCAAATATTTTTCCTGTTATTGTTCCAATAGCTGTAGATGCGACTCATCCTTTTCCGCATTTAAATAATTTATCTTTTTCTTTGGCGGTAAAAATTTGTGATAAAACTCATCCCGAGCTTATCAAATTTGGAATGATTAGAATTCCAAGAGTTTTGCCAAGATTTTATGAAGTCAGTGCGAATATTTATGTGCCTATAGAAAGTATAGTAGAAAAACACATTGAAGAAATTTTTCCAGGCTATAAACTTCTTTCTTCAGCAGCTTTTAGAGTGACTAGAAATGCTGATATTGTGATTGAAGAAGAAGAGGCTGATGATTTTATGATGATACTTGAACAAGGCTTAAAACTTCGTCGAAAAGGAGCCTTTGTAAGACTTCAAATTCAAAAGGGTGCTGATGAGCAAATCGTTGAATTTCTTAATACACACATGAAAATTTTTCATAAAGATGTGTATGAATATTCTATTTTACTTAATCTTCCTAGTCTTTGGCAAATCGCTTCAAATAAAACTTTTACTCACCTTTTAAGTCCGCTTTATACGCCAAAAACTTTGCCACCTTTTGATGAAAATTTATCTATTTTTGATGCGATTGATAAAGAAGATATACTCATTATCCAACCTTTTGAAAGTTTTGATCCGGTTTATAAATTTATTAAAGAAGCGAGTAAAGATCCTGAAGTTATTTCTATAAGAATGACTCTTTATAGAGTGGAAAAAAACTCAAATATAGTTCAAGCTTTAATCGATGCTGCAAGTGATGGAAAACAAGTTACTGTTATGGTAGAATTAAAAGCAAGATTTGATGAAGAAAATAATCTTCACTGGGCAAAAGCTCTTGAAAACGCAGGAGCTCATGTGATTTATGGTATTACAGGTTTTAAAGTCCATGCCAAAGTTTCGCAAGTCATACGAAAAAGAGGGGAAAAGCTTAAATTTTATATGCATTTAAGTACGGGAAATTATAACGCAAGTAGTGCTAAAATTTACACCGATGTGAGTTATTTTACAAGTAAGGTTGAATTTGCAAGAGATACAACAAGCTTTTTTCATATTTTATCAGGTTTTAGTAAAAATCGTCGTTTGCAGACTCTTTCAATGAGCCCAAATCAAATCAAAGAAAAAGTTTTAGAAATGATACGCATAGAAACCAGCAAAGCTAATGAAGGCGTGATAGTGGCAAAAATGAATTCCCTTGTGGATAGTGATATCATCAAAGCTCTTTATGAAGCAAGTATCCAAGGAGTACAAATTGATCTTATTATTCGCGGAATTTGTTGCTTAAAACCTAATGAAGAATATAGTAAAAACATACGCGTAAGAAGCATAATAGGGAAATATTTAGAACACGCTAGAGTGTTTTATTTTAAGCATAGCGAACCAAATTATTTCATTTCAAGCGCGGATTGGATGCCAAGAAATTTAGAACGCCGTTTAGAGCTTATGACTCCGATATATGATGAAAGAAGTAAGGCTAAGCTAGCACAATTTTTACGCTTGCAATTAAGTGATAATTTGCTTGCTTATGAGCTTAATAATAATGGAGAATATATAAAAGCCAAACATGGTGAAAAAATTGTTGATTCTCAACAAACTTTGGAAGATTATGTAAGTAAAATTTACAAAACCCTTAAAAAAGATACGGATCAAAGTCGTGCAACACATTTAGCTTCCAAGCTTTTTAAAGAAAATTAAAAGCTTGGATGCAGATTTTTTTATGTTTGATTGGTTTGGGATTTATAGAAAAATGTGATTTATGTTCGGTTTAAGATTTTATATTTTGTTATAGTAAATTTAATTATAGATAAAGATTTGGATTTTCATCTAAAGGCAATTTTAAATAATAATATCCTTTGGAATCTAAAAGCGATGATGGATAGGTAAAACTCTCATTTTCTTTAATAAAAATTTGCTCTTTGATTATGATTTGAGACTTTAAAGCTTTTATTTGTTTGTATATTTCATAATCTTTTTGTGTATAAATGATTTTTACAATACAAGAATTTATCGCTTTAGGTTTTTTAAATGCTATTTCTTGTTTTAAAGAAGCTTGTATTATCATTTTTAAATAGTTTTCTTTGTATACATTAAATATTAATACATCTCTTAATCCACCCATTCTAGTGGCAATTTCTATAATGGATAAATTATAAGTTAAATCCCCCCCCC
>NZ_NFNY01000107.1 GCF_002179165.1 Campylobacter jejuni | reverse complement strand
GATGATGAAAAATTAAACAATAATGATTTTACTAAAATCTTTTCAAATGCAAATTTACACAATATCAAAAGTGTGGATTTGAAGGTTTAGGAAGGTATTTCTAATTTCTTTTCATCGTAATTTAAAGTGGTGATTTGATAATAAGAATTAATGGTTTTTAAAAGATTAAATTTGGCTCTTAGCAAATCTTGTTTGCTGGAATTTAAAGCATTTAAAGCATCTAAATAATCCTTTAACTCACTTTTTCCCAAATTATATTTTTCCAAATAAGCTTTTGTGATGAGTTCTTGTTTTACATTAATAATTTCTAAATTTTGCAAAAGCAAAGTATTGCTTTGATAATCCTTATGATTTAGCACAAATTCATTAATCGCACCTTGTAAAATTTGCTTATATGAAAGTAAAATTTTTTCATAAGCAAATTGGGAAATTTTAATATTTTGCCTTACTCTTGCATAATCTAAAAATGGCAAAGAAATTTTTACATTTCCATTTAAAATTTCAAATTTAAAACTATCATTAAAGCTCTTATCACTTCCACTTATCGCCCCACTTAGAGAAATGCTTGGCAAAACAGATTTTTGCACAGAAGTATAGTCCTTAAAAGCTGATTTTAAGGTATTAAATTTAGCACGCACATCTGCACGGTACATAAGAACTTCTAAAGGAATATTAAAATCAGGATTTAAATTTTTAAATTCTAAAAGGCTTAAATTTTTAAAATAAGTTATATAAAAAAAGCCCTCTTCTTTGCCTATCAAATCTTGTAAATTTTTTATAAGCAAATTGCGATTTTGTTTATTGCTTAACAAATTTTGTTTCGCTCTTAATATGCTTTGTTCGATATTTAGCAAATCAAGCTCTTCGATTTTGCCCAGCTCAAATTTATAAGCATAAAGCTCTCTCATTTGCTCTAAATTTGCTAAATATTCTTTAAGCAAAACATCCACATCGTTAAAATAAGCAAGCTCAAAAACATCATTTAAAGCAGTATTAATAATGCTTATTTTTAAATTTTCAAGATCATAAGCACTTGCCTTCGCACTAAATTCACTCGCACTCGCACTATCTTGCAATTTTCCATAAATATCAAGCTCATAATTTAAATTTAAATTATTGTTAAAATTTTTATTTTGCACTCCTGAATTTAAATTTTTACTTCCACCAAGTCCCAAATTTGCACTTAAAGTTGGATACAAATCATAATCAATCAAATCAGCTCTTGCCAAAGCCAAAAGTAAGGTAGCTCTAGCGATATTAATATCGCTATTATTTTTCAAAACATAAGCAATAAATTCGTCTAATTTTTTATTATCATAAGCCTTATACCAATCATAACTTCTGTTTAAATCTTTCAGTTTAAAATCACTTATTTTTGGCTCTTTTGGTAAATAAATTTTCTCTCCACAAGCCACAAAGAAAAATGCCAACAAAATACTGATTAAAACTCTCATTTTATTCCTTTGATAAAGCATTAATAGGATTTAAATTTGCTGCATTTCTGGCAGGAAAAAATCCAAAAATAATCCCAATTAAAACGGAACTTAAAAGCCCTAAAAACATAGAATAAGCATTCAAAATCATAGGAAAATCAGTACTTAAAGCATTAAAACCAAAAATCACAAAAACGGACAAAAGCACACCAAGTATTGCACCTATGGTGCATATCATTACAGCTTCGATTAAAAACTGCATTAAAATATCTTCTTTTCTTGCTCCTATTGCCATACGAATGCCTATTTCCCTTGTTCTTTCACTCACTGATACAAGCATAATATTCATCACCCCTATACCACCCACAATCAAAGCAATCACCGCCACAGAAGCAGTAAGTATAGTCGTGGTGCGTTTATTAGCCGTAATGGCCTGTTTAAAAGTATCAGAATTAAAAGTAAAAAAATCTCTTTGTCCGCGTTTAATCTCCAAAATGCGTATAATAGCATTTTCAGCTAAAGTAGAACTCACATCATCTTTAACTTTTACAATAATTTCACGCAAATTTCTATCACCCGTGAGTTTATTCATAAGCGTTGTATAAGGCATATAAAGACGCACAACATTATCTTCTATAGGCTTATTGGTATCTTTTTGCAAAACGCCCACAATCTTAAAAGGCTGAAAGTTAAAAATCACTACTCTTCCTAATATATCTTTGCTTTTTTCATTAGGAAAGAGATTTTTTTTAGCGTTAAAATCAAGCACGATAACATTGGAACTATTTTTGACATCCTCATTGTTTAAAATTCTTCCTACATCAAGCTTTAAACCTTCTATGGCGAAGTTATTAATCCCAACACCTTCAGCCCTAGCATTTAAAGAAATATTTGTATAAGTTGCTACACCTGAAGTGCTAGAATGCGCATCCACTGCTTCTAAATAATCTAAAGTCCTAAGTGTTTCTAAATCACTAAAACTGAGTCTTGTTTTACCTGAACGCAAATCCCCAAAACCCCTACCTGGACGAATTTCAATAGTATTTGTCCCCAATCTTGCAATGGATTCTAAAACCCTAGCTTGAGAACCAAGCCCCAAAGCTACCACGCAAACAACTGAAGCTATACCTATGATAATGCCTAGCATTGTTAGAATAGAACGAAGTTTGTGTGCAAGTATAGAAGAATAAGCGATTTTTAAACATTCAAAAGCTTGATTTTTAAACAAAGCAAAAGTTTTTCTCTCTTTTTGCATAGTTTTAATCTGCCCTTGATAAAAAGTTTTATCTTTTTTATTATCACTTAAAATTTCGCCATCTTTAATTTCTATCACTCTTTTAGCTTGTGTAGCAATTTTTGGATCATGTGTTACAAGCACTATGGTATGACCTTGCGCGTTTAGTTTTTGTAAAATTTCAAGCACCATAATACCACTTTTACTATCCAAGGCCCCTGTAGGCTCATCGGCTAAAATCAACTCTCCACCATTCATCAAAGCCCTTGCAATTGAAACGCGTTGCTGCTGCCCTCCGCTTAATTGATTAGGTTTTGAAAAAAGCTTGTGAGAAAGTTCCAAATCCCCTAAAAGTTCCTTAGCTTTTAAATCTCTTTCTTGTATTTTTTTACCAGCATAAACCGCAGGTAAAGCGACATTTTCATTTGCATTTAATAAATTTAAAAGATTATAACGCTGAAAAATAAAACCTATTTTTTCGCGTCTTAATCTTGCTTTTTCATCATTATTAAGCGTGGTAACTTCATAATCATCAAAAATATAACTCCCGCTACTTGGCACATCTAAAGTTCCAATAATATTTAAAAGTGAAGTTTTTCCACTTCCACTTTGTCCTATGATAGCGACAAATTCACCTTTTTCTATACTTAAACTGACATTTTTTAAAATAGCATTTTCACCAATATTTTTACAAATATTTCTAAGAAAAATCATTAAAATCCAAATCTCATTTTAAAGCCTAAATTATCCATACTTGAACTTACTATAAGTTCTTCATTTTCATTTAAGCCCTCTAAAATTTGAGTATTAATAGCGTCTTTAATGCCAAGTTTAACATATTTTTTTACCGCTTTTCCATCTTGCAAAATTTCAACAAAATATCCATTTTCATCATTTTTAATTGTATAAGTAGGCACAGCAATAACATTTTTAACACTTGCAACCACAATTTCATTTTGTATGCTCATACCAATGCGTAAAAAATTATCTTTATTTGGCACATAAAATTTAGCATAATAATAAATAGCATTGCTTGAACTTGAATTTGAGCTGGAATTAGAATTCTCACTAGAGTCGCTTGTTTGTGTATCCGCAGGATCAATACTTGCAATACTTGCATGAAAAGTTTTCATAGGGTCATTAAGTAAAGAAAATTCAAGCTCGGTGCCTATTTTTATCTTGCTGACATCCGCTTCTGCTATCTCCATTCTTACTTCCATTTCATCTAAATTTGCAATACGGACTATAGTAGGCGTATTTTGATTTGCATTGACCGTTTGCCCTTCATCAACCGCTACATTAATCACAACACCATCAATAGGTGCAGTTATAGTAGTATAATCCAAATCTTTTTGTGCGTTTTTAAGTGTGATTTCAAGCTGAACCACCTGTGCATTAAGCTCTGCGACATTTGCTTTTAAATTGTAAAAATTATTTTTCTGACTTTCTAAATTTTCAAGCGAACTTGCTTTTACTGCATATAGCTTTTGTTCTCTTTGGTATTGTTTTAAGGCGATAGCTAAGGCGATTTTTTTACTTTCCAAATTTGCTTTAGCGCTTTCAAGTTGTGCCTTAGTAATATCTAAATCATTTTGCTGTTTATCTTTATCAATTTGTGCAATCAAATCACCTTGTTTTACATGATCACCAACATCAACATAAAGCTTTATAATCTGTCCGCTAACTTGTGCTCCCACATCAACCTGATTTTTAGCATAAACCTTGCCTATTGCTTCTATTGTTTGAGAAATATCAGTTTTTTGTATCTTTTGAGTAAGATAACTCACTTCTTCATCATTATAGAAATAATAAAACCAAATTCCTATAGTTGCAAAAAGCAAAACAGAAACCATAATAATAATTTTTTTCTTCATTTAACACCTTGAATAAAAAACTATATTGATAAATTTTATCCCTTTTGTGTGAATTTTGTGTGAATTTTTAAGAATTTAAAAATTCCAAAGCCATCATCACATCACCTTGCATTAAAATCTTCAAATTCTCATCATCCCAACAAAAAGTGGAACTATGATGCAAGGTAGGATTTTTTAAATCCTTTGAAATTCCTACAAAAACATAAGCCCCCATTCTTTCACGCGTTAAAAAAGCAAAATCTTCAGCACCCATATCGGGCTTAGCCACATTAATGATATTTCGTTCTCCTAAAACTTTAGCAAAAGCTTTTCTGGCAATATTTGCAGCAAAATCATCATTGATTAAAGGTGGATATTCTCTTTTATAATCAAGTCTAAATTCCCCACCAAATGCTAATACAACAGCCTTAGCAATATTTTCTATTGAGTTTTGCAAAAGTTTTTGATTTTCATCGTTTAAAAAACGCACTGTTCCTTGCAATATAATATTTTGCGGTATCACATTAAAAGTTGTCCCTGCTTCAATTTTTCCTATGGTAATCACTCCTGCATCCACAGGTTTTAATTTCCTTGAAACAACGCATTGAATATCACTAATAAATTTCGCCGCCATTACAATAGGATCAATAGTCGTATGTGGATGTGCCCCATGTCCGCCACGACCGATAAATTCAAGCTCAAATACATCAACTCCTGCCATCATTTCTCCGCTTACAATTTGAGCAGTATTTTCAAGCAAAGGACCCCATAAATGACAACCAAAAACCGCATCTACGCAAGGATTTTCAAGCACTCCTGCTTCTATCATTGGCTTGGCACCCCCGCTCCCTTCTTCAGCAGGCTGAAACATCAATTTAACACTTCCACTAAAATACTCTTTTAATTCATTGAGTATCAAAGCAGCTCCCAAAAGCCCTGCAGTATGTCCATCATGTCCGCAAGCATGCATTTTTCCATCGATTTTTGAAGCGTATGAAAGTCCGGTTTTTTCTTGCACAGGCAAAGCATCCATATCCGCTCTTAAAAGCACACATTTTGATTTTGCTTTGCTTGTTTTTTTTCCTTCTATAATCGCCAAAATACCTGTTTTTGCTATATTCCTTTGATATTTTATACCAAATTCATCTAAAATTTCACACACCAAATTTGCTGTATTTTCTTCTTCAAATTCAAGCTCTGGATGCATATGAATTTGATGTCTTATTTCTTGAATTTTAGGATAATATTTTTGTGTTAAATTTCGAATCAAATCTTGCATTTTATTCCTTAATCTAAATTTTTGATCTTTTCATCTGCCTTTTTATTGTCAAGTTTTTCCAAATTTGCTTCCATTTTGCGTATTTCTTCTTCTCCACTTCTTATCAAATCCTCATCTAATTTTGAAAATTCTTCTGTCCTTTTATTTTCATATTCTACCTTAGAAAGTATAAAGCGTAGTAAATTAAGCCTTGCTTTTTTCTTATCATCTGAAGAAATGATTATCCAAGGGCAAGTTGGCGTATTAGAAGCTAAAAGCATGGAATATTTTGCCAAAGTATATTTATCCCATAATTCTTGAGATTTTTGATCCACGGGAGAAAGTTTATACTGCTTTAAAGGATCTATGCGTCGTTGTTCGAAACGCTTTTTTTGCTCTTCTTTAGAAACGGAAAAATAAAATTTAAAAAAAATAATACCACTACTTACAATCATATTTTCAAATAAAGGCACTTCTCTTAAAAAATCTTTATGTTGTTGCGGTGTGCAAAATCCCATCACAGGCTCCACTCCTGCACGATTATACCACGATCTATCAAAAATCACAATCTCACCTGCTGAAGGCAAATGCGTAACATAACGCTGAAAATACCATTGTGTTTTTTCAACTTCACTAGGTTTTTCAAGTGCCACAACACGGCACCCTCTAGGGTTCAAATGCTCTATTAAACGCTTAATTGCCCCACCTTTTCCTGTAGCATCTCGGCCTTCTATAAGAATAAGCACTTTCAAGCCTTTTGCTTTAACATAATTTTGAAATTTCAAAAGTTCAATTTGCAAATTGCAAATTTTGCAAATTCTTTTCATACTCTATCATGCTTTTTTTCTTTTGATACTAATGTACTCATTTTCCTTTTTTTACATCATATCCCCCTATTTTTTGATGTTTAAAACAAATTTACCATAACAAACTATAATTAAAATTAAAAAAGGTTTTTATGCGTTTTATATTTATATTTTTACTAAGTTTTTGTTTATCTTTTGCTTCTATTTTATCCTTAAATGAAGCTTTTAGTGTAAAATCAAATTCCTATAATGATAGCATTGCAATTGATATTAAATTAGGAAAAGATATTTATTTATATTCTGATAAATTTAAATTCTACATAAATGAAAATGAGATCAGTTCTTTCATTAATCTACCACCAAACACCCAAAGAGTAAATGAAAAAGTCTATTATAAAGAATTAAATCTCATTCTACCTAATCTACTCTTAGAACGCTATGCTAAAGATCCAAAAAACATCATCAAACTCGAATTTCAAGGTTGTTCCGAGCAAGGATTGTGCTATAATCCACAAACTTGGTATTTTGATCTTTCTTATAAAAACAATAAATATGAAATTTCAACTCCTTATAAAAAAAATCAAAAATCAAATTTTAAATCCACAAATACAAATTCCGAAGAAAGCACAATTGCTAATTTTTTAGCCACAGATAATCTTTTATGGATTTTACTCACCTTTTTTGGTTATGGACTCTTGCTTTCGCTCACTCCTTGCATTTTACCAATGATTCCTATTCTTTCTTCTCTTATCGTGGCGAAAAGTGGATCAAAGATATCAAAAAAACACAGCTTTTTTCTTTCCTTTGTCTATGTATTTTTTATGTCTTTAGCTTATGCGATAGCTGGAGTGATAGCAAGCTTTTTAGGAGCAAGCGTTCAAGGAATTTTACAAAAACCAAGCGTATTAATCCTTTTTTCACTCGTTTTTATTTTATTTGCTTTGGCAATGTTTGAGGCTTTTCGTTTTGAGCTCCCTTTAAAATTTCAAAATTTCATCCATAAAAAAAGCGAAAAAGGGAAAGGAATTTTAGGCATTGCCATTATGGGCTTTTTATCAGCTTTAATTGTAGGACCTTGCGTAGCAGCACCACTAGCAGGTGCTTTACTTTACATAGCAAAAACAGGAGACGCTTTACTTGGCGCAAGTGCACTTTTTATGATGAGTTTTGGTATGGGAATTCCTTTACTTTTCATCGGTCTTGGCCTAGGATTTTTAAAAGCTGGAATTTGGATGCAAAAAGTAAAAATCTTTTTTGGTTTTGTAATGCTGGCTATGGCAATTTGGATACTTTCTCGCATTATTCAAGCAAATTATATTCTTATAGCTTTTGGAATTTTGGGTGTATTCTTTAGTGTTTTTATGGGACTTTTTGATGCAATTTCAAATACGCTTTCAAAAATCAAAAAAAGTGTTTTAATCCTTGTTTTAGCCTATTCTTTAAGCTTATTTTTAGGCGGACTTTTTGGAGCAAAAGACCTTTTAAATCCTTTAAATTTTAACACAAAACCAAATACAATCAATACAAAACTAAATTATGAATTTATCAATGATCTTGAAAAATTACAAAAAGAAATCACAAATACCAACACTCCGCTAATGCTTGATTTTACCGCTTCTTGGTGTGAAAACTGCAAACTTTTAGATGAGCTTACTTTTAGCGACAAAAGAGTACAAGAAATGCTTAAAAATCATAAACTTATTAAAGTTGATGTGAGTGAAAATAACGAAAAACAAATCACAACAATGAAAAATTTCAATGTATTTGGACCACCAGTTCTTATTTTCTTTGAAAATGGTAAAGAAATTCTAAGAATTACAGGCTTTATCAGTGCCGATGATCTGCTAAAAAAGCTAGAAAAATGAAACTAAAAAGCTTGCAAATTGGAGAAATAAAAGATTATAAAGACTTTAAAAGTGCTTTTATAAAAGATAATTATTTAACTTCAGTCAAAGTAGAAAATTTAGGCATTAACAATGATAAAATCGCCGATACAAGACATCACGGCGGGAAAAACAAAGCCCTTTTTGCGAATTCTTGTCAAAATTATCCTTTATGGGAAAAATTTCTTAACAAAAAATTGAATTTTGGTTTTATGGGTGAAAATTTAAGCATAGAAAATTTACACGAAAGCAATGTTTGTATAGGTGATATACATAGTTTTGGTGAAGTGATTTTACAAGTAAGCGAACCGCGAAAACCTTGTGCCAAAATTTCCCTAGTTCATCAAAATAAAAATTTCACAAATGAAATGTTCAAAACAGGCTTAAGTGGCTGGTATTATCGCGTTTTGAAAACTGGAATAATCCATGCACCAAGTGAAATTAAAATCTTAGAAAAAAACAAAACTCATTTAAGCGTTTTAGAACTGAATCATTTATTTTACGACCCAAAACAAGCCCTTGAAAAAAATCCAAATTCACTTGAAAAATTAACAAAGTTAGGCGAACTCATCAGTATAAATTGGCATGAAAGCATAGAAAAACGCTTAAAAAATATTTATGATACAAGCTATATGCAAAAATTATAATTTTTTAAAGTTTTTTTGCGTTAAAATACGAGTTTTGATAATCGAAATTTTAATTTTTAAATCCAAAAATCAATTTTCTTAAGGATAAAAATGCAAAGACAAACTTGGAGCAACACTTTAACCTACATCTTAACCGTAGCCGGTGCCACCATAGGATTTGGGGCGACTTGGCGTTTTCCTTATCTTGTAGGAGAAAATGGCGGTGGAGCTTATGTGCTAGTCTTTTGCGTAGCGATGATACTCATTGGAATTCCTGTGATTTTAGTCGAAAATGTTATAGGTAGAAAAGCGATGAAAAATAGCGTCGATGCTTTCAAAGGAAAATGGCAAAGTATCGGATATATGGGACTTTTGGGTAGTTTTGGAATCATGGCTTATTATATGGTTTTAGGGGGTTGGGTTTTTGTCTATATTTTTGAACTTATCCTTGGAAATTTCAATCTCTCGCACACTATCACTAAAGATTTTACTCAACAATTTTTCGATGAAAAAATCGCTTTCAACCCTTTAGGCGTAGGAATTTTTACCACGATTTTTGTTCTTATTAATTATATCATTTTAAAACGCGGTATCATAGATGGCATAGAAAAATCAGTGAAATTTTTAATGCCCTTGCTTTTTATCTGCCTTATTTTAGTCGTAGGACGCAACCTAAGCCTTGATGGAGCGATGGCTGGAGTAAAATTTTATCTCACACCTGATTTTAGTAAAATTTTATCGCCAAAACTACTCATCGATGTCTTGGGACAGGTATTTTTTGCTCTTTCTCTAGGTTTTGGCGTAATGATTACCCTTTCATCACACCTTAGCAAAAATGAAAATATGCCAAAAACCGCTATTTACACTGGAATTTTAAATACAATTATCGCAGTTTTAGCAGGCTTTATGATCTTTCCTGCACTTTTTTCAGCCACGCTAAGTCCTGATAGCGGACCATCTTTAGTATTTCAAACCCTACCCATAGCCTTTTCGCATATTCATTTTGGAACCATTGTTTGTATTTTATTTTTTACACTTTTACTTATCGCAGCTCTTACGACAAGTTTGCCGATCTATCAAGTCATTATCAGTGTTTTGGAAGAAAAATTTAAACTTTCAAAAAATACAGCTATAAATTTAACACTCGGCTTTATTTTTATACTGGGTAATATCCCTTGTATTTTAACCTATGGACCTTGGCGTGATGTTATTATCATTAAAGGAAAAAATATTTTCGATAGTTTTGATTTTATTAGTGGAAATATTTTATTTGTTTTAACTGCATTTTTTTGCTGCATTTATGTCGGTTGGGTTTTAGAAAAAAAAGAAAGTCTAAAAGAACTTAGCAACAACCACGCACTAAAAAGTATTTGGCTTAAAATTTGGTTTTATTACATCAAATTTATCGTGCCTTTAATCATTCTAATGATTTTTGTTTATGGAATTTTAAATTAATATTTTTATATGAAAAGTCAAAAATATACCCAAAAACAATCAAAAACTCCATAATAAAAAGTCATATTGCTTTTATAAATTTAGCAAAAACATTGCTTTTTATACGCTTTTATGCTAAAATTCTCTCGTTTGACTTCCTAAGCGAAAGCTTAGCCGAAGAATCGGCTTACTCAAAAAGTAAGTTTCCCCGTCTTAGAACGGGGTTATTATCCTATGATATTTTTTAATTTCTCTTTTACAATCTCAAAATCATCTTCATTAATCTTTCCGATATATCTATATTTTCTCTTATTATCAAAAACCCTTAATTGTGCCAGTAAGGCCACTTGCACCTTTTTTCTACTATCTTTAAATTTATGATAAAGCTTACCTGTTTTATTATAAATTTGCGAACTCAAAGGCACACCCAAAAAAGAATTATTATAAAAAACTCTGATTACCAAAACCGGCCTTGAAAAGCTTCCACCTTTGCCAAAAACTTCACTACCGATATTTTGCCCTATTTGCACCCAGTAAATCTTTTTCATTTGTGGCATATCTTTAGAAATTGTCTTATCAATTCCTTTTTTAATCTCATTCCACTCATCAAATTTCACATCATCTTGCATTTTATCCCCCTATTTTAAAAAATTATAACCTATTTTCACCCTAAAACACTCAAAATTAGTCCTATAAATTCTTATAAATATTATATTTTTATAAAAATATCACTCCGCATGCAAACCACAAACCACAAACCACAAACCACAAACCACAAAC
>NZ_NFNY01000010.1 GCF_002179165.1 Campylobacter jejuni | reverse complement strand
AAATCTATTCTTTGGATAAAAGAACATATGGAATTTTTACAAATGGTTTATGGACATATTGAGGCACAAGAATTAGCTTTGCTTAAAAATATACTTCCTTTAGAAGAAGAATTGAGTAAAAGGAATTTGGGTAAGTGGATGGAAATGGTAAAGGAGAGAAAGTGAAAGAAGAAAATAACTATGAAAAAAATTTAAAAGCCTTAAGTGGTTTAGAATATAAAAATCTAAATGAAAAATTAAAAAATTTAAAAGAACTTAGAAAATTCAATTTTACACAAGGAAGCGATCCATTAGATATCAATATCATTAAAAAAAGCAATTTAAAAAAAATGTATGCAAATCCGGTAGAACAATTACAAAAAGATTTGGATTATTTTAAAGAATTTGTGCGTTATCCTATTTTATTTTTTTATGGTTTTGGAAATGGAATTTTATATAAAATTTTACTCAAAAATAAGAATCTTAAAAGAATAATCATTTTTGAAAAAGAATTAGAACTCATTTTTCTTGCTCTTAACTTTGTTGATTTTAGTGAAGATTTAGCAAAAGGTAGATTGATTATTATTTATAATGATGATATTAATATTGCTAAAATGGAAAAAGTTTTTCGTCTTGTTGGAGATTTGTTTTATCGCTCTTATAATCTGCATTTAAATAATGATTTTTATGAAGAATACAAAGAAGAAATTCTAAAAATCAATAAGCTTAATGTCCAAATCATTAAAAATCACAATCTTATGCGTGGAAATGATCCAAAAGATGCAATGCAGGGTATAGAACAATTTGTTTATAATTTGCCAAAATTATTATCCCATCCAAGCTACAAGGAGCTTTTAGATAAAAGAAAAAATGCAAAAGATACCGCTATTATCGTTGCCACAGGCCCTTCCTTAACCAAACAACTCCCCTTACTCAAGCAATATGCCTCTAAAGCAACTATTTTTTGTGCGGATAGTGCTTATAATATCCTTGCAAGAGAAGGTATTAAACCTGATTATGTTTGTATGCTAGAACGCGATGAAATTGTTGCAGAATGTTTTAATAATGATTTTAAAGAATTCGATAAGGATATTATTTTTATAGTGGCTTCTTTGGTGCATAAAAAGACTATAGAATATCTTGAAAGAAACAAAAGATCTTATATGCTTATTATAAAATCGCAACCTTTTGCCCTTCATTTAAATTTAAATGATTATGGTTTCATCAATGCTGGAATGAGTGTATCGCATATGGCTTACGAACTTGCAGAAAGATTGGGGCATAAAAATATACTTTTAATAGGGCAAGATTTAGCCTATGCTAAAGACGGGCATACCCACTCTAAAGGATTTATTCACGCTAATTTGCATAAAGGAGATTATGAAAGGGATTTTGATAAATTTAGCACTACTGCTTATGGCGGAGAAGGAATCGTTCAAAGTTCTGAAGTTTGGACACTCTTTAGACAAATTTTTGAAAATTTTATCTCTTTTAGTCTGAGCAAAACTTACAATTGCACCGAAGGTGGGGCTAGAATAGAAAGTGCAATAGAAAAACCTTTTAAGCAAATGTGTGAAGAATTATTAAGCTACGAAAAAGATAAAAAATTTAAAAAAATCAACACTCCTAGTCTTAAAGAACAAACAGAACTTGCATTAAAAGTTTATAAAATCATCAAAAAAAATATGAATTTGGCTTTAAATTTTAAAAAAGAATGTAAAAAAGTTCAAAGACAAATTTATAATATAACACATAAAAAAAGCAAATATACACTAAATGATATCAATGAAAATATTGATAAAATCAAAGAAAAGCTTTCCAGTAAAAAATATAGCTTTTTAAAGGAAATTTTAGGTCCTACTCTTCATCATGAGCAAAGTATTTTAGCGCCTTTATATTTACAAGATATTAAAGATGAGGCCGATAGGCAAAATAAGCTTTTTGCTTGGGTTTATGCCCATGAGTCTTTACTTGAAAATATCACTTTTCTTTTAGAAGTTCAAGACAAAAGACTGAAAATGGCTATTTTGCCTTTACAAGACTTTTTAGAAAAAAGAAAAGCACTTTAATAAAATATTCAAGTTTTTGTAAAATAGTATTGATTTTATATTGAAACAAAAAGTTAGAGCAAGGAATTTCATCCTTGCTGAAAATATTATTGTAAGAGTTTTAAGACATTTTGTTGCACAGCGTTTGCTTGACTCATTGCATAAGAACCACTTTGTGCTAAAATATTGTATTTTGAGAAATTTGCACTCTCTGCTGCAAAATCCACATCTCTTATTGTTGATTCCGCTGCTTTAACATTCACTTGGGTTACTGTGATGTTATTGATTGTTACTTGAAGTTGGTTTTGTACAGAACCGATATCTGCTCTGATTTGGTCAAGATTGGTTGTCGCAGTTTCTACGATATCCATAACCGCCATTGCACCTTTAAGTGTCGTTACACCTGCCGTTTCATCTTTTACATTAAAAGCTGTGGTTTTCATAGGGGCAAATTGAGATAGAGTTGAACCACTAGAATAACCTGAACCTGCAGATACATTATACACTGCAGATAATTGTGAAGCTGCAGAAATAGCAATAGCACCTGCCAACCCTGCTGAGTATCCAGTACCTACAGAATAACCCGAACCTGCAGAAAAACCTGAACCACTAGAACTCATATAAGCAGAAATAGAAGAGTAACCTGCTAACATTACACCTTTATTAGCACTACCAAAACCCATAGCATCAGCTATATTTGCATCAAATCTTCCTTTTGATTCTCTTAAAGATACAGAAGATTGAGAGATGAAACTATCCGCACCAAAACCTGCATGAGATAAACCTGTTCCGCTTACTAAGATATCTTTACCGTCATTTTTAACCAAAGATAATCTTCCATAATTTTCTTTCATATCGGCAGGAATAAAAGCACCACCGCCAATACTTCCATCGATTTTAATCCCTCTACCTTCTCTTGAAGTGAGCAATAATTGTCCATTTGCATCAATAGAAGCTTCAACACCTGTAGTGTCTTTTACAGAGTTAATCGCAGAAACTAAAGCTCCGTTTTGATCCCCATCCCTGTACTCAACTTGACCGATAATCACGCCATTGATAGCAAAAGTATCGCTTGTTGTCCCTGCTTTTACGGCTGAAAGTCCTCTGGTTTCAACGGTAAAAGTCGCTCTAACACCTGTTTGATCTGCTGATTTGTTAATTTCTTCAGCTAAAGCACCAAGACCTGTTCCTACTGAAGTGGAAATCACTATGCTTTGAAATTTAAAATCATCAATACCGTTATAGTTTTTCAAAGTAAATTGAACATCACCACTTGAAGTGATTCTGCCACCGGTTTCAAATCTTGTAACACCGATTTTACTTGATTGAGTTGGCCCAATGGTTGCTTTAATAGTTTGATTTGATTGAGCGCCGATTTGAAATTCTTGATTGATGAAATTTCCACTTAATAATTGCTTACCATTAAATGAAGTTGTGTTTGCGATATTGTCAAGCTCTTCCATTAAGCGGTTGATATCTGCTTGAAGCATGGTCCTTGTTTTTAGACTTTGTCCATCTTGAGCCGCTTGAGTTGCTTTAGTCTTGATAGTATCAAGAATTTTAAGTTGCTCATCCATAGCCTTATCAGCAGTTTGTAAAATACCTATGGCATCATTACCATTATTTATAGCTTGACCTAAAGTTGCTGCTTGCGAACGCAAAGAATCCGCTATCGCCATCCCTGAAGCGTCATCCGCCGCTGAGTTAATCCTAAGACCTGAACTTAATCTACTTAAAGATTTGTCAAGCTCTGTAGCATTAACAACCGAATTTGCGTGCGCATTCAACGCACCGATGTTGGTGTTTATTCTAAAACCCATTTTAAATCCTTTCAAAATATTGCATCGAAAAGATTAAAGCAATAAGTGTTCCAACTTTTAAAATTTGTTAATATTTTTTTATTGGTTTTATTTTTGAAATGCTATTTTAAAGGAATTTGATTTCAAATTTAAAATTTTTACAATAAAAGCCAAGAGCCTTGCTCTCTTGGCGAAGGTTTTGTTTAAGTATAGGTTAAGCAAGGCTATTTTATAATTTTTGAACGAGTTTAATTTAGAGCTTATTGATTATCTCAATGAGCTCTTTTACTATTTTTAATAGCTTTAAAATAATATTTAAAAATCTATCTATCATAGTAATTTCCTTTCTCGCCAAAAGAAATTAACCACTTAAACAAAAAGATTATATCGAATCTAAATTTATTATAAAGTAAAATATTTTTATAAAATGCTTTTAAGAATAAAGGTTTTAAAAAAAATATCCTAAATAAAAAAATCAAAATTTTAAAATTTACAAAGAAAAAACCCAGCACAAACCAATAAAGTTAAAGCAAGAAAACTTCGCTTAAAGTCAGTAAATTAATTAAAATAAAAAGTCCATAAAATAAGAAAAACTCAATTAAAGCCAATAGAATTAAAGAAAAAATTCGAGTAAAAACAAGAAATTTGGTTAAAGCTGAAAAAAGCTAAATAAGAAAAATCAGCAAGTAAAACTAAAAAGTCTAGTCAGAAAGACTAACTAGACTTGGATTTGTATTACAGCAAACTTTGTTTATAGCAAACAAAGAAAGCCTTGCTAAAAAGATTAACAAGGCTAATTTAAGCCTTAAGACTATTGAAGCAATCTTAAAACATTTTGTTGAGTAGAGTTTGCTTGTGCCATTGCATAAGAACCACTTTGAGCTAAGATATTAGCTTTAGAGTAGTTTGCACTTTCACTTGCGAAATCCACATCTCTGATTGTTGATTCTGCTGCTTTAACATTCACTTGAGTTACAGTGATATTGTTAATAGTTGCTGTGATTTGATTTTGCACAGAACCGATATCTGCTCTGATTTGGTCAAGGTTTGCGATAGCAGTTTCAGCTATATCCATAACCGCCATTGCACCTTTAAGTGTGGTTACACCGGCAGTTTCTTTTGTTACTCCCATAGCTGTTGTTTTCATAGTTGCAAATTGAGATAGGGTTGAACCACTAGAATAACCTGAACCTGCAGATACGTTATACACTGCAGACAATTGCGAAGCTGCAGAAATAACCACAGCATTTGCCAATCCTGCTGAGTATCCAGTACCCACAGAATAACCAGAACCTGTAGAGAAACCACTACCTTCACTACTCATATAAGCAGTGATAGAAGAAACACCTGCTAGTATTACTGCTTTATTTGCACTACCAAAGCCCATAGCATCAGCCACATTTGCATCAATTTGTCCTTTTGACTCTCTTAAAGATACAGAAGCTTGAGAGATGAAATTATCCGCACCAAAACCTGCATGAGATAAACCTGATCCACTTACTGCAATATCTTTACCATCATTTTTAACTAAAGACAATCTTCCGTAATTTTCAGTCATATCTTTAGTGATGAAGGCACCCGCACCGATATTTCCATCGATTTTAATCCCTCTACCTTCTCTTGAAGTGAGCAATAATTTTCCATTTGCATCAAGTGAAGCTTCAACACCTGTGGTGTCTTTTACAGAGTTAATCGCAGAAACTAAAGCTCCGTTTTTATCTCCATCTTGGTATTCTACCTTACCGATTTTTACACCGTTAATTCCAAAATCTTCACTGGTAGTTGCAGCTTTTACTGAAGCTAAACCTTGAGTTTCAACAGTGAAAGTCGCTCTAACACCTGTTTTATCTGCTGATTTATTGATCTCATCTGCTAAAGCTCCAATTCCTGTTCCTACTGAAGTAGAAATCACTACATTTTGAAATTTAAAATCATCAATACCGTTATAGTTTTTCAAAGTAAGTTGCACATCACCACTTGAAGTGATTCTACCACCGGTTTCAAATCTTGTAACACCGATTTTGCTTGATTGTGTAGCACCGATAGTTGCTTTAATTGATTGGTTTGAGCTTGATCCTACTTGGAACTC
>NZ_NFNY01000001.1 GCF_002179165.1 Campylobacter jejuni | reverse complement strand
CGAGATAGGATTAGCAACTTAAACTTCATCATTATACAAAATAATTTCTTAAACTCTTTGTTTTCTGTCGTTTTTAAAGTACAAGAAAACTTTTAAAAAAATAGCACTATAAACAATAATTCTAAGCCAAGTTTGTGGATAACTTGCCAACCCTTCCGCTATAATTATTGCTATTGTTTTATCCGAAATAAATTCGTATAAAACCACTTTACTAAAGCCCCCGTCCCACTTCGTGGGTAAAGCAAAGAAAAGAACATTAGCAATAAAGCTTAATTTCCAAGCGGTCAAAAGCTTAAGAAAATCCTTTAAAAAAAGGACTTGTTAAACTTTTAATTACTTATTTTTTTATAATAAAAATTATTAATAAAACATTAAAATAACATTTTTTATATGTATTTTTATGAATCAACAATTAAGTAAAATTTTTTATTATCCATCTGCGAAAAACTATTAACCAAGCACAATAAAAAATAACACTTCTATTTGTTACAAGTACTTAGATTTTAAAAATAAAAATAGAGATACTAGAAAGTATTTTAATAAAGCTTTAATTTTTATTAAAAGTAGTGAAAAAATTAGGTAAAATATTGGAAAATAACATTTATCAATTGATAGAAATTTAAACGCCTATAAAAACTTACTATCTCTCGCTACATCTATATCAAGAATGTGCAAAAAATAAATTTAGCATTGCTAAAATTAATTACTATGATACACAGTACAAATAAAACAAGTGGATTTTCAAAATTTAATTTTTAAGGAAGATTAAATGGTGGTTAGAGGCAGAATCGAACTGCCGACACGCAGATTTTCAGTCTGCTGCTCTACCGACTGAGCTATCCAACCACAATTTTTTAAATTAAAAATGTAATTGTATCTTTTTTTCTTTAATCTAAGTTTAAACACGAAATAAAAATTTATTTGCCTTAAAGTTTTAATGAGATAGAATACCGACTTTAAAAATTAATTTCATGAGGTTTTTTTGAAACAATTTGGACTAGATAGACGAACTTTTAAAATTCTATTAGCTGGTTATATTGTCATCGCTTTAGTGGGTGCCATTCTTTTGCACTCAAATTGGGCTCATACAACCCCTATTAGCTTTCTTGATGCTTTTTTTACAAGTACTTCAGCAGTGAGCATGACTGGTTTAGTAGTAAAAAATACTGCTGTTGATTTTACATTAGCCGGACAAATCATCATTTTAATTTTGGTTCAAATTGGTGGATTGGGTTATATGGGTATAGGGCTTTTTGTCTATATGCTTATACGCAAAAAAGTAGGGTTTAGCGGTAGAAATTTACTTAAAGAATCTTTATTTTACCCTACAATGGAAGGACTTTTTAAATTTTTTAAAAAAGTTTTATTTTTTATTTTTGCCATAGAGCTTGCAGGTGCTATACTTCTTACCATGTGCTTTGCTCTTGAAATGGATTTTGACAAAGCATTATGGTTTGGGGTTTTTCACTCAATCAGTGCTTTTAATAATTCAGGTTTTACTATTTTTGAACATGGACTCACTGCTTACAAACATGATATTGCAATCAATCTTATCATTACTTCTCTTATTATTATTGGCGGACTTGGTTATTTTGTTTTAGTTGAACTTTATTTTTTTCAAAGAAAACGCCTGCAAAGTCTTAGTTTACATACAAAAATAGTTGTTGTCGCAAGCATTTTTCTTATCATTTCATCAACCCTTATTATTTTTGCTTTTGAGTATTCTAATTCCAAAACCATAGGTAATTTTTCTTTTTTTGATAAAATTTTAAGTTCTTATTTCATTGCAATCAATTACCGCACTGCCGGATTTAACACCTTGGATATGAGCAGCTTACATGATGCGAGCTTATTTTTTGGTTCTTTATTTATGGTTATTGGCGGTGCTCCTGGAGGAACCGCTGGAGGTATGAAAGTAACTACTGTAATGGTTTTATTACTCTATGCTTATTGGAGTATTCGTGATGGAAGAGTAAGAATCTTTGGCCATGAAATTCCACAAGAAACTATTTCAAGAGCTTTTATTATAGCTGTAGGTTCAGCTGTTTATATAGTTATAGCTGTTATTTTACTTTCCTTATTGGAATCAAAATTTAATTTCATTGATTTGCTTTTTGAAACCTCATCAGCATTTGCGACAGTAGGTATTTCAGTAGGAGATGGCGGAACGCTTTCATTGTGTGCTTCATTTAGCAATCCTAGTAAAATTATTATCATTATTATGATGTTAAGCGGAAGAATTGGTGTTTTTGCGTTTTTACTTTCAGTATTCAAGCAAGACAAAGCCATACATATTAAATTTCCAAAAGGAAAGATCAATTTATAAAGGTTAAATATGAAAAATCTCAGTTATGGAGTTATAGGGCTTGGAAAATTTGGTTCTGTTGTGGCCGATGAACTTATCGCTGGAGGACACACGGTTATTGTAGCGGACAAAGATGAAGAAGCCTTAAAAAGCATACAAAATCCACCAAGCTATGCTTATATCCTAGATTCTACAAATATTTCTGCATTAAAAGAAGCAGGCTTTCATGATGTAGAAGTAGTAATTGTAAGTATAGGAGAAAATGTCGAAAAATCAATACTAACTTTAATGGCTCTTAAAGATATAGGAGTCAATAATATTATAGCAAAAGCTACCTCAAATATACATGGACAAATTCTATCTAAACTTGGAGCCACAAAAGTTATATATCCCGAAAAAGAAAGTGCTAAAAAATTAGTAAAAGATTTCTTGACCAAAGCAATTGAATTTGAAGTTTTTGATCTTTCAGCCAATACTATTCGTGCCATTAAGCTCAATATAGACGATAAGCTAGCAGGAAATTCTTTAAAGCACATTGGGCAAAATATGAGAGTTATTGCTTATAAAAAACTCAATACCGATTGGGAAATATTACCCGACTTAGAAACAACGACAGTTTATAGTGGCGATGTTGTTATACTGCTAGGTACTGTAAAAGAATTAAGAGAATTTGAACATTAAAGCTTCTTTTTAAATTTAACCGCTTCCACAAAACACTTTAATGCTTTCTTTTCTTTATAGGTGATTTTATAATAAATCACCTCATCTAAGTAAAATTTAATATCCTTGACAGTAATGCCTTTTTTTTGAGAATATTTTTCAAACATATATTGTGGAATTTTAATGCGTTTTCTAGGAAATTTTTTAAGCATTTTTTCAAATTCTTTTTTTTTGCCTATACAAGAAAATCTTGCAAAAACAAAAGGCAAATGTGTTTTTTCATACCATAAAGCACACAAATCAATATAATTTTGCGGATTTTGTTTATAAAGCTTTAAAGCCTTATCTCCTATAATCACTTTACCACTGACTCCAAGAACTTTAGATAAAGCATTTGAAGTAGCCGAACTTGGGTCTTTAGCTTTATTTGAATTTTTTTCAATCAAAACACTTAGAACTCTTTTATTGGCACAAATTCCTACATCTAAATTTTTATATTTTCTTCTAGCACTTTCTATACTTGAGGTCATTGCCCCATCAATTCTTTTAAAAAATAATTCTTTATTAAAATGGCTAGGTTCGCCTTTTTTATAAAAAAGCGTAGCTTTATAGCCATTTGGTAAAGGATATTTTTTAAGATAAATAGTTAAAGGCAATAAATTAATATAATCAAATTTACCAAAAATCATTTTAATCTAAGGTGTTAAAAACCCTATCTCCCGCATCTCCAAGTCCTGGCACTATATAACCTTTTTCATTTAAACTTTTGTCAATTGAAGCTATGTAAACTCCTACATCACTATGAATTTTTGCGAAATTTTCAAGCCCTTGTGGGGTTGCAAGTATGGAAATAAATTTAATCTTTTTTATCCCTTGAGATTTTAAAAAATTACAAGCATCAATAGCAGTTCCTCCTGTTGCAAACATGGGATCGATTACAATAGCAGTTCTCATAGAAGCATCCTTAGGAAGTTTTTGAAAATAAAAATCAGCCTTTAAGGTTTCTTCATTTCTAGCAAAACCTAAAAATCCTACACTTGCATCAGGAATAAGCTTAAAAACACTTTCAAGCATTCCCAAAGCTGCTCTTAAAATAGGGCAAATCATAATTTTTTCATCAAGTTTTTTTACACTAGCATTTGAAACAGGAGTTTGAATTTGCACTTCTTTTAAATTTAAATCCTTTGTTGCTTCAAAAAGTAAAAAAGCAGAAATTTCATCAATCAGCATTCTAAAATGAAAAGGTTTGGTGTGTTTATCACGCAAAAGGCTGAGTTTATGTTCGATTAAAGGATGAGTGATGTGATGTATATTTTTCATTTTAAGCTTTCAAAATATACTTTCTCATCAAAATTTTTAAGCAAAGCTACCCCATCACCTACTGCTGCCTTAGCTACCGCAGTACTTACTACAGATTTTACTCTTTCATCAAATGGTTTTGGTATAACATAATCTCTTCCAAATTCCAAATGGCTTAAATTATAAGCCTTTTTCACTTCATCGCTTACAGGAAGTTTTGCTAAATCTGCCAAGGCTCTTGCGGCTGCTATTTTCATATTTTCAGTGATTTTTGTCGCTCTTACATCTAAAGCTCCTCTAAAAATAAAAGGAAAACCCAAAACATTATTGATTTGATTAGGATAATCGCTTCTTCCAGTTCCTACAATAGCATCTTTTCTAAGTCTTGCCACGTCTTCAGGCATTACTTCAGGTATTGGATTTGCCAAAGCAAAAATCACAGGATCTTTTGCCATAGATAAAATCATTTCATCATCTAAAATTTTTGGTGCGCTAAGTCCTAAAAACACATCTGCATCTTTCATAGCCTCTTTTAAAGTGCAAGCTTTGGTATCACTTACAAATTCGAGCTTATATTTATTTAAATCTGTTCTTTGTTTATTTACCACACCTTTGCTATCGACTAAGATAATGTTTTTAACGCCTAAATTTCTATACATTCTAGCACTTGCAATTCCTGCAGCCCCTGCTCCACTCACAACCACTTTAATGTTTTCAAATTTTTTACCACTTATTTCCATAGCATTCATAAGTCCTGCAGTTGAAATAATAGCAGTTCCATGCTGATCATCATGCATTACAGGAATTCCTAAATCTTGCAAAGCCGCTTCAATTTCAAAACATTTTGGTGCTGAAATATCTTCTAAATTTATACCACCAAAAGTCGGTGTTATAGCTTTACAAAAGGCAACAATCTCTTCAACACTGTGAGCTTCAATCTCCAAATCATAAGCATTCACATTAGCAAATTTTTTAAACAAACAAGCCTTGCCTTCCATAACAGGCTTAGAAGCTTGTGCACCTATATTCCCAAGTCCTAAAACCGCTGAACCATCACTCACAATAGCCACTAAATTAGCCTTATTTGTATAAGTGTAGGCAAGCTCATTATCTTTTGCTATCTCTATACAAGGTTCTGCAACCCCTGGACTATAAGCTAATGATAACTCATGGCTTGAATCCATAGACTTTGAAGGTTTAATGTCTATTTTACCGCCTAAATGATATTTTAAAGCTTCTTCTTTCAAACTCATTTTTCTCCTTTAAAATTCAAAAATTTTTCTATTCTTTTTTTACACTCATCCACCCCTAAAAATTCTAAAACCTCGAAAATACTAGGGCTAACCGCACTTCCTGTTAAAGCTATACGTATAGGTTGAGCTAAATCTTTTAATTTTATCTCATTTTTTTGTAAGAATTCATTAGTAAAGTCTTCAAAGTCCTTTGCTACCTTTTGATTATTAAGTTCATTAGAATAATTTTGCAACAATAAAAGATTGTTTTCATTAATAAATTTTTGCATAGCATTTTCATCGTAACTTTGCGGAATTTGAGTAATGCTCTTAGCTCCACTAATAATTTCGAGTAAGGTTTTTGCCCTTTCTCTTAATAAATCTAGCAAAAATCCTGCTTTTTCATAAACACTTAAATCAAAGCCTAAATCTTTTAATTGTCTATTAATCTCTTCAAAAGGCAAGGTTTTAATATAATGAGAATTAAGCCATTCAAGTTTTTTGAAATTATAACAAGAAGCACTTTTATTAATATGATTTGGATCAAAAAGTTCTTTAAGTTCTTCTAAAGAAAAAACTTCATCATCGCCATGACTCCAACCCAAACGCACTAAGAAATTTAACAAAGCTTGAGGCAGTATCCCCATAGCTTTATATTCCATTACATCAGTTGCGCTGTGACGTTTTGAAAGCTTTTTGCCATCTTCGCCATGAATCATGGCCACATGATAAAATTTAGGAATTTTAAAACCAAGTGCCTCATAAAGCACGATTTGTTTAGGTGTATTTGAAAGATGATCATCGCCTCTAATCACATCACTAACGCCCATTAAAGCATCATCGATTACGACGGTAAAATTATAAGTCGGTGTGCCATCACTTCTTGCGATAATAAAATCATCTAAAATATCATTTACTTTAAATTTCACTTCGCCTTTTACACCATCAATAAAACAAATTTCGCCATCTAAAGGTGCTTTAATACGCACAACAGGTTCAATTCCTTCTGGTGGAGCGCCTTTAAAATCCCTATACCTTCCATCATATCTTGGGCGTTCTTTGGCCGCTTCTTGCTTTATGCGAAGAATTTCTAACTCATCTTTGCTCATATAACAATAATAAGCTTTGCCTTCATCTAAAAGCTTTTGGATATACTTTTTATAAAGATCAAAACGTTCGGATTGATAAGTCACTTCGCCATCATGATCTAAACCACACCACTTAAAAGCTTCGATAATTGCTTTTGTTGCTTCTTTGGAATTTCTTTTTAAATCTGTATCTTCAATACGAAGTAAAAATGTGCCATTATTTTTTCTCGCGTATAAATAATTATATAAAGCGGTTCTTAAACCCCCGATATGCAAATATCCTGTAGGGCTTGGAGCAAAACGCGTTGTTAAATTTTGTGTCATTTTTTGCCTTTTCTTAAATTTTAATTGATATAATGCGATATTTACACTTAAATAAAGGTATAAAATGAAAAAAATTTTACTAAGTTTTGCATTTTTTGCAAGTTTAGCTAGTGCAAACACTATTAATGCTATTGCAGTAGTGGTCGATAAAGAACCCATTACAAATTACGATATAGAACAAACCATGAAAGCTCTTAAGATACCTAAAAATCAAGCCTTAGGAATACTAATTAACGAAAAAATGGAACTTTCTCAAATGAAGCAATTTGGGATTTATACAAGCGAACTTGAGCTTGATGATGCGATCAATAAAATGTTAGCACAAAACAAAACAAATCTTGAAAGTTTTAAAGCAAATTTAAAAGCAAAAGGGCAGAGCTATGAACAATTTCGTGCCAATTTTAAAAAAGATCTTGAAAAAAGAAAACTTTATGAAAAAATAGCTAACACAACCAAAACAGATTTTAGCGATGAAGGTGCTAAAAAATTCTTTGAACAAAATAAAGAAAAATTCACACTTTTTACTCAAATTAATGTAAAAATTTATCGCTCCAGCAACCCACAGAATTTAGATACTTTAAGAGCCACTAAAAAAACTATGCTTAAGCCTTTAAACGCCACTTTAACTCCTAATAATGCCGATCCAAGATTGTTAGGACTTTTATCTTCTTTACCTATAGGAGGATTCTCTCCGGTTTTAAATTCTAAAAACGGCTATGAACTTTATCAAGTAGAAAATAAAAATGGAGCACAAACCCCAGAATATAATCAAGTGAAAAATGAAGTTTTAAATGCTTATGTAAGCGATCAAAGACAAAATTATATTCAAGATTATTTTGACAAATTGCGTTCTAAAATCAATATAGAATATTTCAATCAAACAGCAAAAAATTAAGATGGATTTTCCATCTTAATTAATGCCTAGCAAGATAATTTGTATCGTAGTTATTTTCAATAAAATCAGGATTTTCCATCATAGCAAGATGAAAATCTTTAGTCGTTTTAATCCCACTCACAATCAGCTCGTTTAAAGCCACTTTCATTTTTGCAATTGCTTGATTTCTATCAGGTGCCCAAACTACAAGCTTTCCTATCATAGAATCATAATAAGGTGGAACACTATAATCTTGATAACAATGGCTTTCCATTCTCACATTGCGTCCTGCAGGTGGGATATATTTCACAATCTTACCAGGACTTGGCAAGAAAGTTTTAGAATCTTCAGCAGTGATTCTACATTCTATAGAATGTCCTTTAAGTTTGATACTTTCTTGAGAAGGCAAAGCATAACCTTCAGCAACCTTAATCATTTGCTCTATGATATCAATCCCACTCACCATTTCACTCACGCAATGTTCCACCTGCAAACGCGTATTCATTTCTATAAAATAAAAATCTAAATTTTTATCCACCAAAAATTCAAAAGTTCCCGCCCCCTCATAGCCTATAGCTTTAGCTGCTTTTACTGCAGTCTCATGAAGTCTTGTGCGCGTTTTTTCATCAAGTAAAATTGCAGGAGATTCTTCTATAAGCTTTTGATGACGTCTTTGCATAGAACAATCTCTCTCGCCTATATGAATCACATTACCAAAACTATCGCCAATCACTTGTACTTCAATATGGCGTGGATTTTGTATATATTTTTCCATATACATAGTTCCGTCTCCAAAGGCCGTCATCGCTTCGCTTTCAGCGGACCAATATGCTTTTTCAAGATCCTTTTCATTTTCGACCACACGCATACCGCGACCACCACCTCCAGCGGCTGCTTTTAAAATCACAGGATAGCCTATTTCTTTGGCAAGTTTTTTAGCTGCCTCTGCACCTGCTAAAGCTCCATCGCTTCCTGGTATTACAGGCACACCTGCTCTTTGCATAACTTGCTTAGCTTTTGATTTATCACTCATTAAATTCATAGCTTCCACAGAAGGACCTATAAATTTAAGATTATGCTTAGTGCAAATTTCAACAAAGGTTTGATTTTCACTCAAAAAGCCATAACCTGGAAAAATCGCATCCGCTTCTGCAATTTCAGCCGCTGAAATAATTGCTGGTATATTAAGGTAACTTTCTGAACTTCTAGCCTTTCCTATACAAATACTTGCATCAGCATATTTTAAATACAAAGCATCTTTATCCGCTTCAGAATAAACGCAAATTGCTTTTTTTCCCATTTCTTTAATCGTTCTTAAAGCACGAAGTGCTATTTCACCACGATTTGCAATTAAAATGCTTTTAATTTCCATTTTACAATTTCTCCACCGCAAACAAAGGCATTCCAAATTCAACAGGCTGTCCATCTGCTACTAAAATTTCCACTATTTTACAATCAAATTCAGCCTCAATTTCATTCATAATTTTCATCGCTTCAATAATAGCAATAGTATCACCTTTCTTAACCGAACTTCCTACTTTCACAAAAGGGGCTGCACCTGGGCTTGGTGCCTGATAGAAAGTTCCCACCATAGGACTTGTTATGCTTGGTTTATTAGATTTTTCACTCGAAGGTTTAGCTTCATTAACTACATTTACATTAATAGGTTGTGGAGCAGGAACAGGTGGACAAGCTAAAGGAGCAGGAATATCACAACACATATCTCTTTCAAGCTCAATTTCAAAACCATCTTGTTCTTTGATTTTTATCTTGCTAATATTGGCTTCAGCAAATAAATTTACTAATTCTTTAATCTCTTCTTTTGTCATATCAATTTTCTCCTGATTTTAAGAACTTAATCTAGTATTATATTAAAAAACTTAAAATTTAACTTTAAAAAATAAAATTTCTTAAAAAAATATAGAAATTTAGATATAATCTCGGTTAAAATTATTAAAGGTTTCAAATGGGTTTAAAAGCAGATAATTGGATAAGAAAAATGGCATTAAAACACAAAATGATAGAGCCATTTTGTGAAGCAAATATAGGAAAAGGTGTCGTAAGCTATGGACTTTCAAGCTATGGTTATGATATACGCGTAGGAAGAGAGTTTAAAATTTTTACTAATGTAAATTCTACTATGGTGGATCCAAAAAATTTCGTGGAAGAAAATGTGGTAGATTTTATGGGCGATGAATGCATTGTTCCTGCTAATTCTTTTGCACTCGCTAGAACGATAGAGTATTTTAAGATACCTGATGATGTTTTAGCGATTTGTCTTGGAAAAAGCACTTATGCAAGATGTGGGATTATCGTTAATGTTACTCCTTTTGAACCAGGATTTGAAGGGCACATTACCATTGAAATTTCAAATACCACGCCACTGCCTGCAAAAATTTATGCCAATGAAGGTATAGCACAAGTTTTGTTTTTACAAGGCGATGAAAAATGCGATGTAACTTATGCGGATAAAAAAGGAAAATATCAAGCTCAAACAGGTATAACTTTACCTAGAATTTTAAAATAAATTTTTATGGAACACTTATTGCTTTTTCTTTATGTAAAAAGCATAAATTAATGTTCAAGGAAGGCAAAATGTTTAATGGAAAAAATATTTTAATCACTGGTGGAACAGGTTCTTTTGGCAAGACTTATACTAAAATTTTATTGCAAAATTATAAGCCTAATAAAATCATCATTTATTCGCGTGATGAATTAAAACAGTTTGAAATGGCAAGTATGTTTGGTGATGATTGTATGCGTTATTTTATCGGTGATGTAAGGGATAAAGAACGCTTAAATACCGCTATGCGTGATGTGGATTTTGTAATCCACGCAGCTGCTATGAAGCATGTGCCAATTGCAGAATACAACCCTATGGAATGCATAAAAACCAATATCCATGGTGCACAAAATGTGATAGATGCTTGTTTTGAAAATGGGGTTAAAAAATGCATAGCTCTAAGTACTGATAAGGCTTGTAATCCTGTAAATTTGTATGGTGCAACCAAATTAGCCAGTGATAAACTTTTTGTCGCAGCAAATAATATAGCTGGTAAAAACCACACACGCTTTGGTGTTACAAGATATGGAAATGTAGTAGGTTCAAGAGGTTCTGTTGTGCCATTTTTCAAAAAACTCATCGCACAAGGTGTAAAAGAACTGCCAATCACCGATGAAAGAATGACGCGTTTTTGGATCAGCCTTGAAGATGGCGTTAAATTCGTGCTTAGCAATTTTGAAAGAATGCACGGCGGGGAAATTTTTATCCCAAAAATTCCATCGATGAAAATCACTGATTTAGCCAAGGCACTAGCACCAAATTTAACCCATAAAACCATAGGCATAAGAGCAGGAGAAAAACTTCATGAAATTATGATTTCAAGTGATGATAGCCATTTAACTTATGAATTTAGCAATTATTATGCCATTAGTCCTAGTATTAAGCTTGTGGATAAAGACAATGATTTTAGCATCAATGCTTTGGGCGAAAAAGGCGAAAAAGTAAAAGATGGATTTTCTTATAGCTCGGATAATAATCCTAAATGGGCGAGTGAAGCCGAACTTTTAGATATCATAAATCACACCGAAGGCTTTTAAATGCTAACTTACTCTCATCAAAATATCGATCAAAGTGACATAGAAGCAGTAGTTAATGCTTTAAAAGATGAAATTTTAACCGGTGGATCTAAAATAGAAGAATTTGAAAATGCACTTTGTGATTATATAGGCGTAAAATATGCTTGTGTATTAAATTCAGCCACTTCAGCACTTCATCTTGCCTATACCGCTTTAGATGTGAAAGAAAAAATCGTTCTAACCACCCCACTTACTTTTGCAGCCACTGCAAATGCAGCTTTAATGGCAGGTGCAAAGGTGGAATTTGTAGATATAAAAAGTGATGGCAATATCGATGAAAAAAAACTAGAAACCAGACTCGCACAAAATAGTGAAAATATAGGCGCTATTTGCGTGGTTGATTTTGGTGGAAATAGCGTTGAAATGGATGAAATTTTAACTTTGGCTAAAAAATATAAAATCCCTTTGATTGATGATGCAAGCCATGCTTTAGGAGCAGAATATAAGGGCAAAAAAGTGGGCTCTATGGCGGATTTAAATATCTTTTCTTTTCATCCTGTTAAGCCAATTACTACTTTTGAAGGCGGTGCAGCTCTTAGTAATAATAAAGAATTAATAGATAAAATAAGACTTTTAAGAAGCCATGGCATAGTTAAAAAAAGACTTTGGGATAGTGATATGATGCATTTAGGGTATAATTATCGCTTGAGTGATGTTGCTTGTGCTTTGGGCATTAATCAGCTTAAAAAACTTGATTTAAATTTGGAAAAAAGAGAAGAAATTGCCAAATTTTACGATAAAGAATTTGAAAAAAATCCCTATTTTTCAACCATAAAAATCAAGGATTATAAAAAAAGTTCAAGGCATTTGTATCCTATTTTGCTTTTTCCTGAATTTTATTGTCAAAAAGAAGAAATTTTTGAAAAATTGCTTAAAGCTGGGATTGGTGTGCAAGTGCATTATAAGCCTACTTATGAATTTAGTTTTTATAAAAAGCTTTTGGGTGAAATAAAACTTGAAAATGCGGATAATTTTTACAAAGCAGAGCTTAGCATTCCTTGTCATCAAGAAATAACTTTAAAAGATGCAAGCTTTGTAAAAGATACTTTGCTTGATATTTTAGAAAAAACAAAAAGGGGGTATTGTGGATAATTTATTATGGGGGGGGGTATGCTTGATTTAGCAAGCAGACTTTTTCCTATTGCTAGAAGTATTACAGGAAGTGGTTTTAGAGAAAGTTTAAAAATCTTAGATCAAGCTCTGGGGGGGGGGATTTTAAATTTTCACTCCATTAAAAGCGGAACTAAAGTTTTTGACTGGGTCATTCCGCCTGAATGGCACATTAATGATGCTTTTATTATCACTCCTAATGGAGAAAAAATTTGTGATTTTAAAAGGCATAATTTACACATCTTAAATTACAGTGAAGCAGTAGATAAAGAGGTAAATTTAGAAGAATTACAGGAGCATTTATACTCCATAGAAGAACTTCCAAACGCCATTCCTTATGCGACAAGCTATTATAAAAAGCGTTGGGGCTTTTGTATCACGCATAATGAAAGAAAAAAGCTAAAGGATGGAAAATACAAGGTTTTTATTGATGCAAAGCACGATAAAAATGGGGTTTTAAATTGGGCCGATTTTGTGATTAAAAGCACACAAAATAATAAAGATGAAATTTTAATCTCAACTTATCTTTGTCACCCATCTATGGCAAATAATGAATTAAGCGGGCCTATTGTAGCGGTATTTTTAGCTAAATGGCTCATGAGTTTAAAAGAAAGAAAATACAATTACCGCTTTGTCATCGTACCTGAAACCATAGGAAGCATAACTTATATAAATCAAAATTTAGAGCATTTAAAAAAATATGTAAAAGCAGGTTTTGTGCTTTCTTGTTTAGGTGATGATAATGCTTATTCGCTTATTCATAGTCCAAAAGCAAATACACTAAGCGATAAAGTGGCGATACATACTTTAAAAAATAAAGAAAATTTTAAAGAATTTAGCTTTTTGTACCGCGGAAGTGATGAAAGACAATACAATTCTTCACTTGTAAATTTAGGTGTTGTAGGAATTTGTAGAAGTAGATACGTTGATTACAAAGAATATCATACAAGCTTGGATGATTTAAATTTTATCTCGCAAACTGGCTTAGAGGGCGGACTTAAAGCCATGCAAGAAATAGTGCTTAATCTAGAAATTAATGAAATTTATCAAAACACTTGTTTTTGTGAGCCAAATTTAGGCAAACGCGGACTTTATCATGATATCAACACGCCTACTACAAATAGCCAAATTCCCATAGCTTGTGATTTTTTAGCTTATTGCGACGCGAAAAATGATGTTTTAGATATTGCTGAAATTTTAGGCATAAAAGCCTATGAGCTTAAAAATTTAATAGCTAAGTTAAAAGAAAATGAGCTTATAAAATGAAATATTTACTAGAATATAATAATAAAAAATACTCCGATGAAGACTTAATACAAGTTTTTCACAAACTTGGCATTGCCAAAGGCGATATTCTTTGCGTGCATACAGATATTATGAAATTTGGCTTTCCTTTGCTTCCTAGAGATGAATTTTTACAAAGCCTACTGAGTTGCTTTTTTGAAGTCATAGGTAAAGAAGGAACGCTTATCATGCCTACTTTTACTTATAGTTTTTGCAAAAATGAAATTTATGATAAATTAAATTCAAAAAGTAAAATGGGTGTTTTAACAGAATTTTGGCGTAAGCAAAAAGATGTAAAACGCAGCAATGATCCTATCTTTTCTTTTGCTATAAAAGGTGCTAAAGAAGACTTATTCTTGCAAGATACACAGAGTTGTTTTGGAAAAAACTCTGTGTATGATATACTGGCAAAGGAAAATGGCAAAATAATACTTTTTGGAACACAAATCGCAGGGTATACTTTTACTCATTTTATAGAAGAAGTTGCAGAAGTTCCTTATAGATATTTTAAAGAATTTAAAGGTAAAATTATTTTTGAAAATAAAGCATCAAAAGATATAAAAATAAATTATTATGTAAGAAATTTGGAAAAAAATTCTGACTTTGATGTATATAAACAAATTGAAATTTTAAAACAGAAAAATAATTTTAAAATTAGAGAATTTGGAAATTCTTGTATTATACTTATCAAATCTAAAGCCTATTTAGACGATACTATGGAAATTTTAAAAAAGAATTTAAATTATTTATTAACGGAGCAATTATGACAACCCACATCTATGATTTTTTAGAAAAAAGTGTAAATAATTTTAGTGATAAAATAGCTTTTGTAGAACCTTTTGCAAAACAAGGCAGAAAAGAAATCACTTACAAGGAATTTGATTTAGTATCCAAAAAAGTAGCAAGTGAAATTTTAAGAACTTTAGGTATTGAAAACCCAACTCAAAGCCCTATTTTAATCATTTTACCCAAAGGAATTGATTGTTTAATCTCATTTTTTGGCGTGGCATTAAGTGGTAATTTTTATACGCTTTTAGATGAAAAAAGCCCTAAAGATAGGATAGAAAAAGTCATAAAAGTTTTAAAACCTAAGCTTTTCATCACTTCAAAAGAGTTAAAAAAAGAATTTCAACTTGATTTAAATTTGCCTACACTTTTTACAGAAGATTTTAATAATTTTAATACAGATGAAAACTTGATTAATGTCGCCAAAGAAAAACACATTGATACAAACTTACTTTATGTGCTTTTTACAAGTGGAAGCACAGGAGTTCCAAAAGGTGTTAGTATAGCACATAAAAGCGTGATTGATTATTCGTTTTGGGTGTGTGAAACTTTTAAATTTAGCCAAAATGAAAGGCTTGTTAATCAAGCACCGTTTTATTTTGATAATAGCATTTTAGATATTTTTTCAAGCGTAAAAGTAAGCGGAACTTTGCATTTAATGCCAAATCATCTTTTTGCCTTTCCAAACAAGGTTTTAGAATATTTAGAGCAAGAAAAAATCACAACTATTTTTTGGGTGCCTTCAGTTTTGATTTATTTTGCAAATACTAAAGCACTAGATAGCTTTACTTTAGAAAATTTGAAAAAAGTATTATTTTGCGGTGAGATTATGCCAAATAAACAATTAAACATTTGGCGAAAACACTTGCCAAATACTCAATTTGCAAATCTTTATGGCCCTACTGAAATCACTGATGTTTGCTCTTTTTATATTATAAATCGCAAATTTAGCGATGATGAACTTTTACCTATAGGAAAGGCTTGTAAAAATACAGAACTTTTAGTTTTTGATGAA